>JAURCF010000095.1 GCA_030828565.1 Flavobacteriaceae bacterium | reverse complement strand
GGGCATATAACGAACAATCAAATCCGTTTCTATAGGAAGTCCTATAGCAAACTGAACCATGGGAGAAGGAATGGCATTGAGCGGTAAATCGTCTCCTATTCCGCCTGGAGCCTGAACTTCAGCTTTATAAACAAGACCATTATTAGAAACTTTAAACTCTAATGTTTCTGAAACATCGGGGCCCACAACAGTTGGGATGGATGTGTTTCCTGAAACGGTTGAAACATTATTCAATCCCGCAATCGAAAAAAATTCGTCACTACTGGGTGCAAAGGAAAAATTTCCTGTAATAGTAATGTCAAATCCGAATTTTTTATGAGTCTTGGCCGTATGGTACCACCCACCGTTGAGGGAATGATTCATTCCTTTCAAAGCTGGAGTCAAATAGCCTGATACTAGGGCTTTTGAATCGCTTTCTGCAGCGAGTAGAAGAGATTCAAAACCATCAGGGGTAGTGTTTTGCGATTGCATTGTAAAATGCGTTGTGAAAACTAGCAAGATTGTAAGGATAAAATTTTTCATAAGATAAGTTTCAAAGGTTAAGCAACAAATTTACATAAAAAAATTACAAATTATATTTTAGTGTAAACAATAAGTAGCGGGGTTGAACAATATAAGAGGTGGTAAAATCATAAAAGTTGTTAAATCCGTCTTTATTTATCGTTTGGTCGTTGAGTAGGTTTGTAGCTTCAATTGAAAGCTCCCACTTGCTCTTTGGATGTTGATAGTAGAGGATAACATCTAAAAAACTATACTCATTAAGGGTATCGGATTGGTTTCTGTAGTGGAAATATGAAAAGTCCGATACCAAGACAAATCCTTTGCCAAAATCGACATCCAATCGTGCAAAAGGGCTGTCTGTATAAAACGTATTGACTTGATTGCTTTGATCGTATTGATTTTGAATAAAATTATATCCAAGTTCAAGATTAGGAGCCGACCTAAAGTTTGATGCAATACTGACTTTGTAATTTTGGTTCAATCCCTTTGAAAGTATGTATTGATCGTTTTGTATATTGTTTTTCTCCGAATAAGTAACGCGCATACTCGCTTCGGTTTTGAAGTTAGAAAAACGTTTTTGAAACCGTCCAAAAGCTGTGTAAACGTGGTCTGCAAAATTAGAATTAATTGGACTAGTGACCCTATTAATTCCCTCATAATAGGAACTGTTCTTTACTGATTCTTCGCGCTTGCTATAGGAAAGCCTTCCTGAGATATTGGTAAAACTAAAAGTATTGAAGTTGAAATAATTCAGGTTGTAGTTATGAAACAAGGACGATTCAAGCTCGCGATTTCCGGCATAAAAAGCACTGTAATTTTTAAACACATAGCCTTGTGCATATGAGTTGACATCACTAAATTGATTAATCATTCGATAGGTAAATCGAAGCGATTCCGATTTTTTAAATTGAAGTCTAACACGAATATCTGGCAGAATTTTATACATATTGTTCGAATAAGTGGATCCTAACTGCATATCGTTGGTTTCAAAATTGTGATACGCAAAGCCTGGTTCTACGGTAAAAATTCCAGAAATGAATCGAATGTGAGCTCCCAAATAAACATCAGAAAAATCAAATTCAACTTGATTGTTCAACGAAGGAGCCTCCAAATTTAGGGTCGAATTATCATCAAGAATTTGAAAAATTGAGGAGTCAAAATCCTGCCTACTTTGAGTAGTTCCCAAAGTTAAATTCAAATTAACCTTGGGATTGAAGAAATAGAAATAATCCACTTTGGCTTCCAGTTTGTTTGTGACAACATCGCGATACTGATTGATGTTATAATTTGTCTGCGACGCATTTAATGGAAGAACACTCGCAAAAGGTCGGCGCGTTCTTACGGCATTGTAAAACGGATCTTCGTTTTGAAACAGATGTTGGGATTCAATAGAAAAAATATGTTTTTCATTTGATGAAAAATAGACCGATAGACTTTGATTTATTGAAGAAGGATCTTGTCTTTTTTGAGTTGTAATTTCCTCTATTTGTTCTGAAACGGAACTCATATCAGAAACTTCGTTCTGACCTGCATTTTTAATCAAAATATCGTATTCAACTTGAAGGTAATCGCTTGGATTGTATTGTGCGCTGAATTTATAGAGCTGCAAATCATTGTTTCGATGCACCTGATTTGAAACAATTTCTGTTCGATCGTTGGCATTGTAATTTCGAGTTTGAATGTTTTCAATTTCGGTTTCGGTTAAAGAAACAATAATAAAGCCACTCAAATCAAATGCCTTAGTTAGGTTATAGCTAAAATTAAATGCCCCAAATTGAGTTTCCATTGATTTAGCACGATTGTTTTGTAGCGATGAAAAATTCAAATCATCCGTTCTAATGGCAATTGAGGATCCACTTTTTTGATTCAAATTTCGAAACCCACCTGTGAAGTTGTAGTAATCTTTTCGCGTAAGGGGTGATTTTCCGAGATTGTTTTTATTTCCAATAAAATTAAAACTCTTTGTGGGGTTGTAGTAAAACAATTTTGGATTCAATAAAAATCGACTTTCAGGACCTGCTCCTGCTGAAATTTCACCAAACCAAAAATTCTTTTTTCCTTCTTTTAAACGAATATTGATCGCCAAATTATCATCATTATCGATAACATTGCTCAGTTGAGAAACTTCATTAAAATTTCGAAGCACTTCAATTTTTGAAACAACATTGGAGGGAATGTTTTGTGTGGCTAATTTGGAATCCCCATCAAAAAAATCTTTGCCTTCAAGCATTACTTTTTGGACTAGCCTACCTTCTATTTCTATTTGGCCTTCATCGTTTACTTCGATACCGGGTAAGTTTTTAAGGACATCCTCCAATTTTTTTTCAGAGCCTGTATTAAACGAATCCGCATCATAGACAATCTTATCGCCTATAATTGTAACAGGCATTTGGTAGGTAACTTCGACCTCGTCTAGATTTTCAGCCATTTCAAAAAGCGTTATCTGTTGGGTAACGTCAGTTTCTGAGGTTAATGAAAATACTTTTGTCTTAAAACCCAAATAACTGATTTTGATTTGATAAAGGACTGATTTTTTTAATCCCAACTTAAAAACCCCCTGTTCATTAGTAATAGCAAACGATTCTAAGCCGTTGGTTTCTTTTTTAATCGCAACGACATTGGCTGCTGTAATAGGGTTTCCTATGGAGTCTTTCACGACTCCTTGATAGTCCAGATTCTGACTCCATAATACCATTCCTATCAAAAAAAATACTGCAGAAATTCCTGTTTTTAAATGCATCTAGCCTTTAATTTATTTGGATTGCTCTATTTCGTCCCTTTCTTTTTTGAAACTGTTCCCGCATTTCTTTTACTTTTTTCTCGCGAATTTTATAAAATTCTTTTTGGCTGACTTTTTTACCTTTCTTTGGTGGTTTTATGGTTAGTTTTTTCTTTGGGTTTAAAACAACTTTGGC
>JAURCF010000092.1 GCA_030828565.1 Flavobacteriaceae bacterium | reverse complement strand
TGTTTGATTGTGAGATGAGAACGATTCATTGAGTCAAGCATGAATTTCATTCCTTTTTTGTTTCCATCCCATTTGTATTTCATTGCAAACATATAGCGTTTGAAATTGAGGTATTTAAGCAAGCTCTGATTGTTATAATTCTCTTTTTCGTAGCTGTTTAGGTCAGGTAATTGTTTCATGCCCAGTGGTTGGCTTGTCATTTGCCCTTGAATATCCATTTTTACATTCACAAGCGCTTTGTATGAATATGCCATTTTGAAAGCCAAATTACTTCGAATATAAAAATCCACATCTTCAGCAAAGTCAATCGACTCATCAAAAGGTTCGATGGTTTTAAAGATGCTTTTTTTAAAAGAAAAACTACTTTGGCAGATAATAGGCATCCCTCGACTGCTTTCAAAAAAATCAGTAACATAAAATTGTCGATTTTTAAGTTTTGTACTAATTAAAACGTTGAAATCTCTTACATTATGGTTCGAGTACACTTCGCGATAACTCGTTCCAAACAATGACGCCTTAGGAAAGTCTTTAGACAGCTTTACAACTTCCTCTAAGTATATGGGTTTCCATATATCATCTGCATCTATCAGAGAGATGATTTCCCCTTTTGCCACGCGAATTCCTGTGTTTCTTGCTACAGACAATCCTTTGTTTTCCAAATGCTTTATAATGTGTATACGAGGATCTTTGATTGATTTCACCAATTGAAGACCATTATCTATTGACCCATCATCTACGATAATAACTTCAAAATCTTGATACGTTTGATCAAAAACACTTTGTAGTGTTTCCAAAACGTATTGTTCTTTATTGTACAGTGGAATTACTACAGATATCATTGACTGTCTGAGGTTACGTAATAATACAATCGATAGAAATCAAAGAGTACCAATGGTGCCTTTTTTCTTACTAAGAGCCATTCAACAGGATCTATAAAAATGCTTCCCGTCAACTGAAACAACTTGACTACCTTCCGTTTTTTTAACCAATGATACACAACAATTAATTGGCTTTGTTCTTCTGAAATATGATTATTTTTATACAACCACCAAATAGTCTTCACACCCTCTTTGCTTTTTTTCAAAAACGCAGCATTGCTTTCCAATCCATTGTGATAAACTTCGTTATCAATATGCTTGGGAATGCATTTCATACGTTGCAATTGAGATGAAAAAAAAAGATCCAGTCCATACCGACTTTTAAGAATAGTATTAGTGGCGATGAACAAAGGTTTGTGGATTAGCACATTTCCTGAATAAATATTTTTAAAAGGTTTTTTGTTTCTCAGGATGGCCGGCTGTTCTTCTCTCTTTTGGCCATATCGAAACCGAAGCAAATCTTGTTTTTGATTCGAACTATTGTAAGCATACCCGCCAAAAACAGCCTGACTTTCTTTGGAAATATGTAATTCAGCGATATAGTTTTTCAAGAAATATGTACTTTTTGGAAACATATCTGCATCCAAAAAAAGTAAATATTCAAATGATGCCTTCTGGGCCATTAGGTTTCGAATGGCAGTTCTTCCTATGTTGGAATCAAATTTCTTGAATGTAGAATTGCTAAGAGCATTGATTTTTTGGTTTTCTACTATCTCAAGGGTTGAACCATCATCATAACACAATATCTCATAGGCGATTTTTTCTTTTTCGGCTTGACGATGCAATTCGCTAGCCAAAGGATACGCATCGTAATTGTATGTGGGTATGAGAATTGAAAGCATCTGTTGGTTAGTTCTTTTTCTGAACAACTTCAAACACCTTACCGTCTTCACATTTGAGTGTTTTGGAAGGATATTTTACAATCAGATTATAGTCGTGTGTTGCCATTAAAATGGTCGTACCTGTTTGATTGATTTCTTGCAAAACCTTCATCACCTCCATGCTGGTAACAGGATCAAGGTTCCCAGTGGGTTCATCGGCTAAAATCAACTCAGGATTGTTGAGTAATGCTCTAGCAATAGCAATACGTTGTTGCTCTCCGCCCGATAGTTCGTGGGGCAATTTGGAACCTTCGTTGCTAAGTCCTACTTTGCTTAATACTTCCGCTATTTTTTCATCCATTTTGGTTTTGTCTTTCCAGCCAGTAGCTTTCAACACAAAATGCAAGTTTTTGTAAACAGATCGGTCGGGAAGCAATTTAAAATCCTGAAATACCACGCCCAGTTTGCGTCTTAAAAACGGAATTTGTCTGTCTTTTAATTTCACCAAGTTTATGCCTACAATACTCCCTTCCCCTTCCGACAGCAATACATCACCATACAAGGTTTTCATAAAACTACTTTTTCCACTCCCAGTTTTCCCAATCAAATACACAAACGATCCTTTGGAAACTTCCATTGTAACTTCAGACAGAATGGTTTTTCCACTTTGGGCAATGGTAGCATTTTCGAATGTAATAGCCGCTGTTTTCATTGAAATCAAATATACAATTTCTGTCGAAACCATATTCAAGCCACATCTTACATTTTTGTACTTAAAAAAGCTTTAGAATCGTGTTTAATTGTTTTATGTTTGAAATTCAATGAAATAAGTTTAAATATGTAATTATTTACATCTTTTAAGTGAAAAATTTAAATATAAACAGCATATTTGCTTAAAATTAAAAAATTATGTGTGGTATTGTTTGTGCTTTAGATTTGAAACAAGATGAGTCTGTTTTACGGCCTCAGTTATTGGAAATGTCCAAAAAAATCCGTCACAGAGGACCTGACTGGAGTGGGATATACAGCTCTCAAAATGCCGTTTTAGCGCATGAGCGTTTGGCTATTGTGGATCCGGCTTCTGGAATGCAACCTCTTTTTAGTGAAGACAAGCAGCTGATTTTGGCTGCAAATGGTGAAATATACAACCACCGTGAGTTGCGCAAACAATTTGAAGGTTCTTACAATTTCCAAACACAATCCGATTGTGAAGTCATTTTAGCACTTTACAAAGAAAAAGGCATTTCTTTTTTGGATGAATTGAACGGTATTTTTGCCTTTGTCATTTGTGACGAACAAAACGATTCTTATTTAGTTGCGCGCGATCACATGGGAATCATTCCATTGTATATGGGTTGGGATCAGCACGGAACCCTTTATATCGCTTCAGAATTGAAAGCTTTAGAGGGGATTTGCAATAAAATTGAAATTTTCCCTCCGGGACACTATTTGCATAACGGAAGCGACGAATTGATTCAATGGTATAAACGCGATTGGATGGAATACGACGCTGTAAAAGACAATGAAACAAACATTCAAACACTTCGAAAAGCGCTCGAAGATGCTATCCATCGCCAGCTAATGAGTGACGTTCCCTACGGTGTTTTGTTGTCGGGAGGACTCGACTCATCCATTACCTCTGCAGTTGCTAAAAAATATGCCGAAAAACGCATTGAGACCGATGATCAATCCGATGCTTGGTGGCCTCAATTGCATTCGTTTTCTGTCGGCCTCGAAGGGTCTCCCGATTTGGCAGCCGCTCAAAAAGTAGCCGATCACATTGGTACCATTCACCACGAAATTAAATTTACCATTCAAGAAGGTCTGGATGCTATCAAGGATGTCATCTATCATTTGGAAACCTATGACGTTACCACGGTTCGGGCTTCAACCCCTATGTACCTTATGGCTCGGGTTATTAAGTCTATGGGTATCAAAATGGTACTTTCAGGAGAAGGAGCCGATGAGATTTTTGGAGGATACTTGTATTTTCATAAGGCTCCCAATGCAGAAGAATTGCACAAAGAAACCGTACGAAAATTGGATAAGCTCTATCAATACGATTGTTTAAGAGCAAATAAGTCGCTTGCCGCTTGGGGTATCGAAGGAAGAGTTCCTTTTTT
>JAURCF010000083.1 GCA_030828565.1 Flavobacteriaceae bacterium | reverse complement strand
ATATTATGGGATACGATACCCGTCCGCTTATTTCAATGACAGAAAAAGAACGATTTTTGAAAGAGGCTGCGGATAATGAATATTACTTATTTTTGGAACACGACGCATACAATCCTATAATTACTGTAAAAAACACAGAAAAAGGGGTTCGTTTGCATAAATCATTTACCTTTGAAGAAATCTTTAATTAAACCCTATGTATCATGAGTAAAAACCTGTTTATTGTTTCGCTACTAGTGTCGTTTTTAATGGTCGGCTGTGGAAGCACCGCCCTGGTTAGCACCCCTTTAGAAAATATTGATTCCATTCCTTTAAAAATTATTCCTTTGGAAGAGGACGAAAAAAAGCAATGGAGTCACAAAGACCTTATCAAAGATACCATTCCAGGAATGAGTGTTGAAAAGGCGTATGCCGAATTGCTTCAAAACAAAAAAGGAGCGAAGGTAATTGTCGCTGTTATTGATTCTGGAATTGACATCGATCATGAAGATTTGCGCGATGTAATTTGGACCAACAGCGACGAAATTCCCAACAACGGTAAAGACGATGATCAAAACGGATTTATAGACGATATTCACGGTTGGAATTTTATTGGCGATATGACGGGAGCGACATTTGAACTTACACGAATTTTGAAAAAAGGAGATGATGGTTCTGAGGAATATCAAAAAGCAAAAGGCGAAAGAGAACGCAAACTTTCACAGGCTAGTGCTCAAAAAAAACAAGTCGATTTTATTGTTAATGCGATTCCAAAGGCAGAAAAAACAATTAAAGATTATTTGAAAAAAGACGCTTTTACGGAACAAGACTTAAGTACTATTCAAAGTGATGATTCCGAAGTAAATGAAGCCAAAGGCTTGTTAATGTTTTTAATAGCAAACGACTTAGACTTGGAGGGCGCGTTGGATTATCAAAAATATTTAACGGATCAGGTTGATTATCATTTTAATTTAGAGTTTGACGATCGTGCCATTTTGGGAGACAATCCGAATGATCTTACGGACACCGATTATGGGAACGCCAATGTGATTGGTCCTGATAAAGACGAAGCGGATCACGGAACGCATGTTGCGGGAATTATAGCTGCCAAACGAAACAACGGGATTGGTATTGATGGTGTTGCTAACAACGTGTCAATTATGGCCATTCGTGCTGTTCCGAATGGAGATGAATACGACAAAGACGTAGCATTGGCAATCCGTTATGCGGTTGATAACGGTGCTAAAATTATCAACACCAGTTTTGGCAAAGGATATTCTCCCCAAAAAGAATGGGTTGCAGAAGCTATTCAGTACGCCGCCAAAAACGATGTGTTGATTGTCAATGCCGCAGGAAACGACTCTAAAAATATTGATTTGGACGAAAATCCCGTTTATCCCAATGATCAGTTGGATGGAGTAACAATTTCCAATACATTCTTAACTGTCGGTGCTTTGGCCCCTGAATATGGTGGTGAAATGGTTTCTTCTTTTTCCAATTATGGAAAAGAAAATGTCGATGTTTTTGCTCCAGGAAGTGATATTTGGTCGTGCAATCCTAATAATAAATATGAATTTGCAAGCGGTACATCAATGGCGGCTCCTGCTGTGTCGGGGGTGGCTGCACTAGTGCGTTCATATTATCCTAAATTGACTGCCGCAGAAGTAAAAACGATTCTTATGAATTCTGGACTTCCTATTAAAAAATCAGTCGTCGTGGGAGAAAGCGGAGAAGCTGTCTTGTTTAGCTCAATCAGTCAATCGGGCGGCATGGTCAATGCGTATAACGCTATTGTTTTAGCCTCAAAAAAATAAGAGTATGAAGTTCCTTATCTTTTTTTTCGTTGTGCTATTTGGATATAATATCTCTTTCGCTCAACACCCGAATCCTGACTATTGGCAACAACACGTTGATTATACAATGGATGTTGAAGTAGATGTTGCTTCGTTTAGGTATTGGGGAACTCAAGAGTTGGTTTATACAAATCATTCTCCTGATGTATTGAAAAAAGTATATTATCATCTTTATTTCAATGCTTTTCAGCCAGGAAGTCAAATGGATATTCGTTCGCGAACAATTGCCGATCCCGATAAAAGGGTGGGGGATCGAATACTCGGCTTAAAAGAAAATGAAATCGGAAGGCTCCATATTGTTTCGTTAAGTCAAAACAATCAACCTTTGACTTACGAAGAAGAAGGAACTTTGGCTGTTGTTGAGCTTTCTGAACCTTTGTTGCCGGGAGAAAGCACCACTTTATCTATGTATTTTGAAGGACAAATTCCAAAACAAATTCGCAGAAGCGGTCGGGACAATAAAGAGGGTATTTCCTTGTCTATGACACAATGGTTTCCAAAAATGGCAGAATACGATCATGAAGGGTGGCATACCGATCCATACGTTGGGCGAGAATTTCATGGCGTTTGGGGAAATTATCGTGTCTCCTTGACTTTGGATAAAAAATATGTGGTTGGAGGAACGGGATATCTACAAAATCCTCAAGAGATTGGGCATGGATATGAAAACTCTAATGTGGACTTGAAACTTCCCAAAGGCGATAAACTGCGGTGGGATTTTTATGCGCCCAAAGTGCATGATTTTGCTTGGGCGGCTGATCCTGATTTTGTGCACGACATCGTGGAAGGGCCTAATGGTGTTCGCCTTCATTTTCTTTATAACGATGATGAAAAAATAAAAGAAAATTGGAAAAAGTTGCAAGAAGACTCTGTTGTGTTGATGGACTTTTTTAATAAAAATATTGGTGATTATCCTTGGAAACAATACTCTATTATTCAGGGGGGTGATGGCGGAATGGAGTATGCAATGTGTACGCTTATCACAGGAAATCGATCTTATCCTAGTTTGTTGGGGGTGACGGCACACGAAATGGCGCATGCTTGGTTTCAGCATCTCTTAGCAACCAACGAAGCTAAACACGAATGGATGGACGAGGGATTCACAACGTTTATTTCTACCATCATTGAAAATGACCTTTTAAATATTAAAAAGCCAAACCCTTGGGAAGATAGCTATACAAGCTACCGTTATCTTGCAAGTTCTGGAAAAGAACAACCTCAAAGCACTCAAGCAGATCGGTATCAATATAACGGCGCTTATGGTGCGTCAGCGTATAGTAAGGGCGCCGTTTTTTTAGCGCAGCTTGGATATATAATAGGAATGGATAAGATGATGGAAACGGTAAGAAAATATTACGAGGATTTTAAGTTTACTCACCCAACCCCAAACGATATTAAACGAACCGCAGAAAAAGTTTCTGGTTTTCAATTGGGTTGGTATCTTACCGACTGGACGCAAACAACAAACACGATTGATTATTCCTTAGAAGTAGAAGCAAAGGAAACAAAAACTCTCGTTTTTTTAAAGCGCATTGGGTTAATGCCTATGCCTATTGATATTTTGGTGGTCTATAAAGACGGTTCACAAGAGAGCTTTTACATTCCTTTGCAAATGATGTTGGGAGAAAAAGAAAATCCTTATCCGTCCATAAAGCGCACCGTATTGAAAGATTGGTTTTGGGGAAACCCCGCTTACTCGTTTGAAATATCAAAAGATAAAAGCTCCATTTCTTCTGTAACAATAGATCCTTCGGGTTTAATGGCCGATGTTGATTTAGAAAATAATTTTGTAGAAATAGAATGAATTTTAAGCTGTCCAAAAAAGACATCCTTCGAAAAAAGAAAAAAATTGATTTATTGTTTTCAGAAGGGGCTTCTATTTCCTCTTTTCCTCTCCGGTTTGTATATATGAAAGGTGATGAAAAAGAGGCTTCTTCTTTGGAGGTGGGGTTTTCTGTGCCTAAGCGAAACATAAAGTTAGCAACAGAAAGAAACCGCTTAAAAAGAAAGTTGAGAGAAGTGTATCGCTTGGAAAAAAAAGGTTTTTTAGAGGGCGGCTTTTGTGGGTACGGTTTTTTTATTTACACATCTAAAAAAACGGCTGATGAAGAAAAATTAGCCAAAGCTATGGAAGTGCTTCTCAAAAAATGGAGCGCTATTGTTTCCTAATATACATTGCAACATGAGGAATGTCGTCTTCTAGGTAAGGGACGCCTTCGGTAATAAAACCGTGTTGGTTATAAAAACCTTGTAAATGCGCTTGTGCAGATATTTTAATGGACAATTTAGGATATAGTTGTTCCATTTTTAGAAGTGTTTCTTTAACCAATTGATGACCAACTCCTGTTCCTCTTACTTTTTGAGAAGTAACAGCTCTTCCAAAACTGGCTTCCTTAAAATAATCTCCTTCGTTAAAAATTCTAGAATAGGCTACTATTTGGTTGTTAAGAACCCCTAAAACGTGATGTGCTTTTGGGTCTTTATGATCAATGTCTTGGTAAATACAAGTTTGTTCAACAACAAATACCTCCGAACGCAACGAGAGAATATTATACAACTCCGCTTTGCTTATTTCTTCCCATGATTTTAGTTTCCAAACTATCATTAGTCTTGAATTATTAATTCCTTTTCATTGCACCTCCCAAATTCTGGTTGGATGTTTATGTGGTT
>JAURCF010000072.1 GCA_030828565.1 Flavobacteriaceae bacterium | reverse complement strand
TGCATATTCTGCTGCCAACGACCTTGCAAATCCTTCAATAGCTCCTTTGGCTGCTGCAACACTGGTGTGAAAGGGCATTCCAATTTTTACAGCGACGGTACTGTATAACACAACACTGGATTGCTGAGAAGCTACTAAATTGGGTAGAACGGCTTGCAAAACCCGAATCATTGCCAATACATTGATGTGAAAATCTTTTTCAAATATTTCGGGCCGGATTCCTTTAAAAGGACGCAGATTAATACTCCCCGGAAAGTAAACAAAACCGTCCAGCGCTTCCGGTAATTGACTCGTGTCTAGTGCTTGTTCTGTAACATCGAATGGGATGTGTTGCACATTGAAGTCTGCCAAATGATCCGCAGTTCGTGATGCTACAAAAAGATTGTGATCTTGATGTAGCTGTTTTACGGTTTCCAGTCCAATTCCGCTTGATCCTCCTATAAATAGAATGTTTTTTTTCATATTTTTTTATTTGAATTCTCCAAAAAGTTCGATGAGCTTTTGTTCTCTATACTCAAAAATTTCTTTCAACTTGGGTTTTACTAAAAAGGGATGTACACACTGTCCCAAAATTCCAAAAGGAATTTTGTAATCAATAATGTCTTCCATTTCGATTCCGCCTTCTATGGGTTTAATGAAGTGTTTGTGATGCCACAATGCGTAGGGTCCAAAGCGTTGCTCATCTACAAAATATTTACCTTCTTTCACATGGGTGATTTCAGTAACCCACTTGGTTTTAATGCCCAAAACAGGGGTTACAATGTACTGAATGATTTGCCCAGGATACATCGAACGATCAGCACCGCTTACAATTTCAAAACCCATATAATCGGGAGTGATGGTTTTAAGGTTTTTAGGATCCGAAAGAAAATCCCACGCTTCCTCAACAGATATTGGAAGTTTTTGTATGCTGCGTTTTTGATAAATCTTCATGAATGGTTTTTCACAAAGATACTAATTTTGTTTAACCTTATAAATAATTAGTTAAACAAAAAATTAACAATCCGCTTCACAACAAGTATCATTTTTAACCCATTTGCATGAAATGACAGCCAAAAGTGCTCCCAGAGTAGGAGCAAAAATGTACAACCACAATGGGTCTAAATGACCTGAAACTAGCGCAGGACCAATAGAACGAGCTGGGTTCATGGATGCATTGGTGATGGGTCCAGCAAACATGGCTTCTAACAATACGACGCCACCGATTGCAATTCCTGCAATGGGTCCAATTTCTTTGCTTCCAGTTGATACATTGATGATGGTTACCATCAGAAAAAACGTGAGTAGAAATTCAAGAACAAAAGCTCTTGTATAATCTACTGTCGGTATGGTAGCTCCCAATGTTTCACTTGCAGGAAAGAGGTAGCTTACTAAGTAGCTGGCTGCAATCGCCGCTACAATTTGAATCAAAACATACGAGGGAACCCGCTTCCACGGGAATTTTTTTGCAAAAGCAAAACCTATCGTAACAGCAGGATTAAAGTGCGCTCCCGAAATGTCGCCAAAGGCATAAATCATTGCCATGACAATCAATCCCCACGTAATAGCAACCCCCGGATGTCCAATACCTCCTTGGGTCACTTCGTTTACGGACATTGCTGCTGTTCCACAAAACACCATCGAAAATGTTCCTATAAATTCAGCGATCCATTGCTTTTTAATTTCCATAGTATCTTGTTAGTTACTTTCAACGATTGATTGTAAATTCTTATAAACCAAAAATACAGGAAACCCGACTACTGTCTCATAGCTTCCCTCTATTTTTTCTACACCCACCAATCCGATCCATTCCTGAATGCCGTAGGCACCCGCTTTGTCGAAGGGTTTAAAGTTGGCTATGTAATAATCAATTTCTTGATTTGTAAATTTCTTAAAAAAAACCGTTGTTGTGTCATTAACAACGTATTGTTTTTTGTTGGTTGAAAAACACACCGAAGTAATTACTTGATGTGCTTTTCCGGAAAGTGAGCGTAGCATTTGCTTTGCTTCTTTTGCTGAGTTGGGCTTTCCCAATGCATTTCCTTCATGCGATACCAAGGTGTCGGAGGTAATGAGAATATCCTTGTTTTTTAATTCAGATAAAAAGGGAGTTGCTTTTAATTTTGCAATGTAGTCGGTGATTGCTGCTCCTTTGAGTGAATCGGGAAAAGTTTCTTCAATAGATTTAATTTGTACTTCAAACGAAATGCCCAGTGCTTCAAGCAATGCCTTTCTTCTGGGAGAACCCGATCCTAAAACAATTCGATACCCTCTAAGGAAATCCATAAAATTAGGCGTTTAGCGAAGCATCGGTGGTATTCATCCACTTTCCGTGTACTTTCAATACTTGTTCGATAACATCTCGAACACATCCTTTGCCTCCTTTTTTGTGAGAAATATACTCCGAGATGGCTCTAATTTCTGGAACGGCATCTTGCGGACAAGTGGGAAGCCCTACTTTTTTCATAGCTGGATAATCGGGGATATCATCTCCCATATACAAAATGTGTTCGGGTTGAATTTCTTTTTGGGACAAGTATTCGTTTAAAACCTTTTCTTTTTGATTAGCACCTAGATAGATATCTACAATTCCCAAGTCGCTCAGTCTTTTGCGAACACCTTCATTGGTACCGCCAGAAATAATACACACTTTAAACCCAGCATTCAAAGCAGCTTTTAGGGCGTATCCATCTTTTACGTTCATAGTACGAATCATTTCTCCATCGGTGGTGACCGTAATGTCACCATCGCTCATCACCCCGTCAAAATCAAAAATGAAAGTGGTGATATTAATTAATTTTTTTTTATAGGATGTTTTTTCCATGTTGGGATAAAATATGTTGGGTTAAAAAATTGTAGATTTCTTTATGTCTTGCATTGGTAAGCGAACGAACATGCTTTTTTAGGGTGTCTGTATCTCCTCGTTTTGCGGGGCCAGTTTGCAAATCTTTTGGAGACGAGCTATTGAGTTTGTTGGCAGTTTCCAAAATAATGGGTTTTAGCAGCTCAAAAGGCAAGCTGTGTTGTTCGCAGATTTCAAGTCCTATTTGGTACAAATGATTGGTGAAATTATTCACAAAAACTGCAGCTGTATGAAGTGCCAATCGTTGATCGGAATCAATACTGTAAACCGAATCACTTAAATAATGGGCAAGTTTCAGTAATATTTCATGATCCTGCGGCTGAGTTGCTTCCACACAAATAGGAATGTTGTTGAAAGTTACTGCTGTATTTTTTGAAAAGGTTTGTAACGGATAAAAAACGCCTTTTCGATTTTGTCCATGAAGCACTTCCAAAGAAGCTGCCCCCGATGTATGAACCACCAAGCGATCTTGAAAGGGCAGTTGCTGAACTACAGAGGCTATTGCAGAATCAGAAACCGCAATTACATAAACATCAGCTTCTAACAATGCCTCGTAATTCGAACAATAGTCTATGTCAGAATAAAATCCGCTGGGAAGCGAGGAAGCTCTTCCGCAAATTTGCGTTACATGAATTTCTTCTATTTCGTAAAAAACTTTCGCCAAGTGAGAGGCCAAATTGCCTGTCCCAATAATTACTGTGTTAAGCATGGCGTAAAAATACAAATAAACTGTCAGTAGCTCTTTAAAATTTAGTAGGTTTGCAAAAAAAGATATTATGTCTAATAACAGAACTTTTACTATGATTAAGCCAGATGCGGTTGAAAATGGTCATATAGGAGCGATTTTAGAGAAAATAAATTCAGCAGGTTTTTCAATCGTGGCTATGAAATATACGCAATTGAGTAAGACCGAAGCCGAAACTTTTTATGCAGTTCACAAAGAGCGTCCTTTTTTCGGGGAGTTGGTGGCTTTTATGACACGCGGTCCTATTGTAGCTGCTATTTTGGAAAAAGAAAATGCGGTGGCAGATTTTAGAATTCTCATTGGAGCTACCAATCCATCAGATGCAGCCGAAGGAACCATTCGAGCTTTGTATGCATCGTCTATGGGCGAAAATGCTGTACACGGTTCTGATAGTGACGAAAATGCTGCTGTGGAAGGAGCGTTTCACTTTTCTGGTAGAGAAATTTTTTAACGAAATACAATTTTTTTAACAACTTCTTTGTCCAGCGACTCGTTGAGTAAGTTTATGATTTTTTCTTTACCATAACTCAACTCTTCGCGCAAAACAGCTGATGATAATGTAACGAAAAGTGTATTGTTTTTAAGCATGATTTCTTCTGTATAAGCCAAAATACTTGTTCCCATTTGTTGTTCCCATACCGCACGAATTCGCACACTATCAATCCCTTTTTCCAAAGGGTTTCCTTCGATCATTTCTTTAAGAATGGATCCAATTTTTTTGCTTTCGTGTTGTCGTTTCACAACTTAAAAATTTTATACGATTGATGCGACTCTTTAATGACTTGCTCGGTTCGTTCGGGGTGTGTGTCAGAAATGAATATTTGTCCAAATTCAGAATCTTCTACCAACTTCATAATATGAGAAACCCGTTGTTCATCCAATTTATCAAACACATCGTCAAGCAACAAAATAGGAGGTACGTTGGATTGGTTTTTAATAAAATCAAATTGCGCCAATTTTAAAGCAATTAAAAACGATTTTTGTTGCCCTTGACTGCCAAATTTTTTAATAGGAAATTCATCAATTTCAAAGCGCAAATCGTCTTTATGAATTCCCACGCTAGTGTATTGGAGGACTCGATCTCGTTTTAGACTCTCTTCGAGTTGGGTCATAAGGTCAGTATGAAGGAGCGTACTTTGATATCCGATATTTACAGTTTCTCGCCCACTACTAATTGACCGATATCGATCTTTAAAAATAGGTGTAAAATCGGTTAAAAAAGAATTTCTAGCTTCAAAAATAGGAGCTGCCAAATCACACAACTGTTCGTTGTAAACCGCTAGGGTATCTCCGTCAAAGGTGCTGTTGAGAGCAAAATATTTTAACAACGCATTGCGCTGAGACACTACTTTTTGATAATTGATGACTTGCGTCAAATAGGCTTTGTTTGATTGTGAAATCACATTGTCGATAAACTTTCGCCGTGTACTGCTTCCTTCGATTATCAAATCACGGTCTGAAGGAGAAATAATAACTAGCGGAATAAAGCCAATATGGTCTGAAAACTTTTCATAAGCTTTTCCGTTTTTCTTTAAAATTTTATTCTGCCCCCTTTTTAAACTACAGATAATGGATTCTTTTTTGTCATTTTTATCAAAAACGCCTTCGATAACCATAAAATCCTCACCGTGTCGAATGTTTTGAGAACTGATAGGGTTGAAATAGCTTTTTCCTAGTGCTAGATGGTAGATGGCGTCTAATATATTAGTCTTTCCTACACCATTATTGCCCACAAAGCAGTTGATTTTTTGATCAAAATCAAACGATTTGGCTTCAATGTTTTTGTAGTTAATCAGCGATAAATGGTTGAGTTGTAAACTGCCCATTGCAATAGTAATGTTGCGAATATTGATAATGTTCTGCAAATTATTGAAAAATATCAAGTTTTTAGCACGAATCATTAGAATAAAAATTTTATTTTTGCTTGATTCAAAAAACAGCCATGGCTACGTATAAAAAAAGAGGGTCTAAACCCAAAAACCAACAAAACGACAATTTAGGTCAAGAAAGTACAACCGCAGAAGTTTTTAGCACACTGGACGAAAGTGCGTCCAAAAGCGAGGCTTGGGTTGCTAAAAATCAAAATTACATCCTATCCTTCATCGGTGCTGTTGTTTTGATAGTTTTAGGGTATTTGGCGTACACGAACTTTGTCTTAGCTCCCAAAGTTTCAGAAGCTAATGAAGAAATATTTCAAGCCCAACAATACTTTGATTTGGCGCTCATCGATACCGAATCGAGTGATTCTTTGTTTACTCTAGCACTTGAAGGCGGGGCAGGGAAATACGGTTTTTTAGATATTATAGAACAATATAGCGGTACACCCGCGGCAAGTATAGCCACTTATAGTGCTGGAATGGCCTATTTGAATCTTAATAAGTTTGATTTAGCCATTGAATATCTCCAGGATTTTTCTTCCGATGACTTATTGCTCAGCGCTCTAACCTTGGGAGGTATTGGTGATGCTTTTGCTGAAATCAACCAGTTGGAAGATGCGTTGGATTACTACGAAAAAGCAGCCTCAACAAATGCCAATTCCTTTACGAGTCCCTTTTTTTTAATGAAAGCGGGTCAAACTGCTTTGGGATTGGGAAAAAATTCCGTTGCCAAAGCTCATTTTGAAACTATCAAAGAAGAATATGCTTCTTCAGATGAAGCTTCACTAATTGATATTTATATCGGTCAAGCGTCTAACTAAAATTTATGGCGACTGCTCATCAAAACACTATTTCTATTCGCTTGGAAGATGTTCCGAGTGCAAAAGGACTTTCTTTTGGAATTGTTGTCTCTGAGTGGAATACTGAAATCACCGAAAATTTATACAAGGGAGCTCATGAACTTTTGGTTGCTAAAGGAGCTCTTCCTGAGCAAATCAAGTTTGTTTCTGTTCCGGGTAGTTTTGAATTGATTTACGGTTGTAAATTACTTCAAAATCAAGAGGTTGATGCTATTATTGCTATTGGAAGTGTGATTCAGGGTGAAACTAAGCATTTTGATTTTGTTTGTCAAGCTACTGCCTCTGGAATAAAAGATTTGAACGTTCAAGGTCAAGTACCTGTAATTTTCTGTGTTCTTACCGACAATACACTGGAACAAGCTCAAGATCGTAGCGGAGGAAAGTTAGGGAACAAAGGAACAGAAGCTGCAATTGCCGCAATTAAAATGGCTCGCTTGTAATATTATTTAAAATACTTTAGCGGCACCCACAACATTCCAAAACATTCTCC
>JAURCF010000043.1 GCA_030828565.1 Flavobacteriaceae bacterium | reverse complement strand
TGGGTGCGAATAGTGCCATTTTACATAAAGCGGATGCGGTGTTAAATTACTCAAACTGGTTTTGGATAATTTTTTTAAGGCCGCAACCAAAGGCTCAAATGCGTACGTATTTTTGGCATAAGCATCGGCTTGATATTCGTACTTTCGGGAAAGATAGTTCATTCCCAGCCCTGTGATTTGAGATAAAGGAGTGTATAAAATTACAAAGGCAATGAGCCCTACATGAAAGCTAGGAATGGATACTTGCAACGCTTCCGAAAGGAGGGGCATATTGACACAAAGCGATAGTAAAAACAACATAACTCCCGTTTGAACGGTTGATAAAATCAAATTACTCAGAATGTGTTTTTTCTTGTAGTGTCCAACTTCATGGGCCAACACGGCTACAATTTCTTCGACAGTTAACTTTTCAATGAGCGTGTCGTACAAGGTGATTCTTTTTTGTTTTCCAAACCCAGAAAAATAGGCATTGGCTTTTGTTGACCGTTTGGATCCGTCTATGACAAAAATGTTGTCAAGCGTAAAACCCACTTGTTTTGAGTAGATTTCAATTGCTTGACGCAATTCTCCATCTTCAAGAGGTTTTTGTTTATTAAAAAGCGGCACAATGAGTTGGGCATAAAAACGATTTATCAATACGGATATTAGGGTAATAAAACCCCACGCATAAACCCAAAAGAAAGATCCAGAAACTTCGTAAAACCAAACCAATCCTGCTAAAACAGCTCCTCCAAACAATAGAGTGATTCCCCAACCTTTTAGCTTGTCAGTTATGAATGTTTTGAAATTGGTTTTGTTAAATCCAAAGGCATCTTCAATTACAAATGTGTTGTAGTATGAAAAAGGAATTCCAACAAGCTCATTGGCAAAATATATAATTCCAAAAAACACAAGAGCAATGACGATAGGATTTTCAAAATATGTCCTAGTTAATGCATCTACCCAAGCAAAACCATCAAAAAAAAAGAAAGTAAGTGTTATTACAAAGCCAAATCCTCCAGAAATTTTTGAAAACCGATAGCGAGTATGGCTGTATGATTGTGATTTTTGGTAAGCTTCTTGGTCATAAACATCACTCAACTTATTAGGAATAGGATCTGAAAATCGTTTTGCGTTTAAAGCGTTAAGAAGTGTATCAAAATAAAAGGAAATAATTAAAATTCCGATAATGATGTAGAAAAGAATAGTTGGAGTCATAAGGGTGTATTAAAGAAGAGTGCGTTGTCTTTTTGCTTCAAAAATTAAAACGGCTGCCGCTACCGAAACGTTCATGGAGTCAATTTTACCCTCCATGGGAATGTGAATATTTTGAGTGGCATATTCAAGCCATTGATGAGTAAGGCCCTCTGCTTCAGTTCCTACTACCAAAGCAGTTGGAGCTTCGAACGAAACATCTGTGTACGGAAGGCTTGATTGCAAACTTGCAGTAAAAATAGCGATTTCTTGCCGTTGAAGATACTCGATAATTTCTAAGGTGCTTCCTGTGGCAATAGGGGTAGTGAAAATCCCACCCACACTCGATCGTATGACATTGGAATTGTACAGATCTGTTTTGGGATTGGCAATCAGCACTCCGTCCAAACAAGCAGCGTCCGCAGTGCGAAGTAATGCGCCTATATTGCCAGGTTTTTCGGGTGATTCAGCAACGAGAAGCAATGGATTTTTTGTTTTTAGAGTAAAAGAGTTCAAGTGGTGATTTTTTTGTTGAATCACAGCAATAAGTCCTTCGGTTGAATCTCGATAGGCTAATTTTTCGTATGCTTTTTGCGACAATCGGGTAATTGAAATGCGGTTTACAGAATCTTCTAAAAATGAAAACAATGCCTCAGATGAAAGTAAATTTTCACAAAAAAAACACTCTACAACGGAATAACTACCTTGAATCGCAAGTCCAATTTCTCGAACTCCTTCAACTATAAATAGCTGCTGATCATGGCGTACTTTTGCTTTGGATTGAAGCTTTAAAAGATCCTTTATTCGAAGATTGTTAGGACTTTCTATATATTTCAAAGGCTTTGTTTTTTTAGGTAAAATTAGTCAAAAAAGACAAAAAATTAGTCCGAATTTAATATAGTTTCAAATTAATTACCCAAATTTTTATACTTTTAAAAAAATTATGAAACCTAACCTATGAAATATACCGTTGCTATTGTTGATGATGAATCCAAAAATCTAGAAATTCTTGCATATTACATCGCTTCATACTGTCCACAATTGGAAGTTGTAGCTCAACTTTCTACCAAAAAAAGTGCCATTAAATATCTTCAATTCAACCCTCTTCAAATTCTATTTTTGGACATTGTGTTGGACGAAGGAAGTGGTTTTGATGTGTTGGATGAGTTTGATTATTCTAAAACTCAAGTGGTGTTCTCTAGGGCACATGATGAATTTGCACTCAAAGCATTTCGCTATCAGGCGCATGATTATTTGTTAAAACCAATAGAAATCAAAGATTTAATAACTACTTCCGATAGCTTAATTAATAAAATAAAGTCCAATGTGTTTCCCGCTAATGATACGTTGGGTGGACTTAGAAATCAATTCAATAGTGGAAGCAATAAACCAAATCGAGTAAAAATTATTCAAAGAACTAAAGTGGATTTTGTGAAGGCAGACGATATTGTTTTTTGTCAGTCATTACCAGGATCGAAATCCGAATACCATACCATTGATGACCAAGTCTTGTATTCCAATTAATCATTGTCAGAACTAAATACCATTCTCGATAAATCCATTTTTTTTAGAATCAGCAGATCGTTTATTATCAACATGAATCATTTATCTGAAATTGATAAAAATATCTCGTACAGTTGTGTGATGTCTAACAATGCTCGTCTTTCAATAACCCGAAGCAAATACAAAGAATTGCTTCTCAAGATTGATGAAGTATTCAATATGTAGTCTGGAAATATTTAAATTCGTACTTTTGCCTTAGCTTAATTGAAAGCAACAACAACTCTGATAATGTTTTTACAATGATTACAACGAATCAAGATTTGTCGCAAGAATTTATCGATTTAGAACATCAACACGGTGCTCATAATTACCATCCACTTCCTGTGGTTTTAAGCAAAGGAAAGGGTGTTTATGTTTGGGATGTAGAAGGGAAAAAGTACTACGATTTTTTATCAGCATATTCTGCGGTAAATCAGGGACACTGTCATCCAAAAATTATCGACGCAATGATGCATCAGGCCCAAAATCTGACATTAACTTCACGCGCGTTTTTTAATGATATTTTGGGAAAATACGAAGCTTTTACAACTCAGTTTTTTGGTTTTGACAAACTATTGCCCATGAATACAGGTGCTGAAGCTGTTGAAACTGCTATTAAATTGGCTAGAAAATGGGGGTACGAAAAAAAAGGAATCGCTCATAATGAAGCTAAAATAGTTGTTTGTGAAAATAATTTTCACGGAAGAACAACTACCATAGTATCTTTTTCAAACGATCCTGTAGCATCCAAAAATTTTGGTCCTTATACCCCTGGATTTGTCAAAATCCCATACAACGACTCAGCAGCCCTGGAAAAAGTAATCAAGAATGATCCTAGTATTGTTGGATTTTTGGTAGAACCTATTCAGGGAGAAGCTGGAGTTTATACTCCTTCCGACGATTATATGGTAAAAGTAAAACACATTTGTAATCAAAACAAGGTTTTGTTTATTGCCGACGAAATACAAACGGGAATTGCACGAACAGGCTCCTTGTTAGCGGTTTGTGGAAATTGTTCCTGTGAAGGTCATTGCGAACGTCAGAGTACTTATTCACGACCTGATATTTTGATATTAGGAAAAGCACTCAGCGGAGGAGCCTATCCTGTATCTGCTGTACTGGCAGACAATGACGTGATGAACGTCATCGGACCCGGTCAGCACGGAAGTACTTTTGGTGGAAACCCCATTGCGGGCGCTGTGGCGATAGCAGCTTTGGAAGTAGTTAATAACGAACATCTTTCTCAAAATGCACGTACGTTGGGAAATTTGTTTCGTTCCAAAATGAATGATTATATAGCCAACAGCAATATTGTTTCGTCCATAAGAGGAAAAGGATTGTTAAATGCTATTTTGATTAACGATACTGAAGAAAGTTCTACGGCTTGGAATATATGTGTTGCCCTCAAAGAAAATGGATTGTTGGCCAAACCAACTCACGGAAACATCATTCGATTTGCACCTCCTTTAGTGATGACTGAAGAGCAGCTCTTAGAATGTGTATCTATTATCACTAGTACGTTAAAAGAATTTGAATTGTAACTCCGATGAGTTCATCTGTTTATTTTGACAACGCTGCTACTACGCCTTTGCTTCCTGAAGTGGTGGAAAGGATGCAGTTGGTTTTGTCTAATACATTTGGCAATCCTTCATCAGTGCATGAAAGCGGTAGAAAAGCCAAAACTATTATTGAAACGGCTCGAAAAACAATTGCTTCAGAACTGAATGTCAGCCCGCGCGAAATCATATTTACATCGGGAGGCACAGAATCTATCAATATGGTTTTGAATAGTGCTGTCAGAGATTTGGACGTAACGACAATCATTACTTCAAAAATCGAACATCACGCTGTTTTACATGCTGTTGAGTTGCTCGAAAAACAACACCAAGTTCAAGTTCATTATGTCAATTTGCATTCGTGTGGAACACCGGATTATGAGCATTTAGAGGCTTTTTTGCAACAAGATGATTCCAAAAAAATAGTCAGTTTGATGCACGTCAATAATGAAGTCGGTACTCTTTTGGATATCCAAAAAGTAGCTGAAATGTGTAACGCTAACAATGCGCTATTTCATTCAGACACTGTTCAGTCGGTAGGTCATTTCAAAATGGATTGTCAAAAAATTCCTATTGATTTTTTGGTAGCAGCAGCCCATAAGTTTCACGGTCCTAAAGGAGTCGGATTTGTTTATATTAGAAAAAGTACTAATATTCAATCTTTCATTGTTGGAGGAGGACAGGAGCGAGGTTTCAGAGCTGGAACAGAATCTGTTCATAATATTGCTGGAATGGAAACTGCTTTTGTGCATGCTTATAAGAATCTGGAAAAAGATCGAAAGTACGTTTCGGAACTCAAAGAGTATTGTAAAAATCAACTTATTAAACACATGCCAGGAACAACTTTTAATGGTAAGTGTGCTGATATGGAGAATAGTTCCTACACGATACTCAATGCCTGTTTGCCAATTGATCCAAAAAAGAGCGACTTGTTATCCTTTCATTTAGACCTCAACGGTATTGAGTGTTCTAAGGGAAGCGCTTGCCAATCAGGAGCCAGTCAAGGGTCTCATGTACTTAATGAGTTATTAGCTCCAGAAGACCTTAAAAAACCTTCGTTACGATTTTCCTTTTCAAAGTTCAACGCCCATTCGGAGGTGGATCGTTTGGTTTTGTTTTTGAAAGACTACGCAAACAATTAAAATTTAAGCGTGGTTTTGATATTAAAAACGCGTGGCGTCATATAGTTGGGAATTCCGAATTGTTGTTTCGTATAAACGTCTCTAACCCAGGTGTTGGTAATCGAATTTTGAACATCAAAAACATTGAAAATTTCAACTCCAACAGTCATTTCTCGAATGTTTTTAAACAATTTCTTTTTCTGGGTATTATTTGGGTCAATTAAAACATAGGACATTCCCATATCTACACGTTTGTAATCTCTTAATCGTTGAAGGTATTGATACGAATCGGCATAACTGGGTGAACCGCCTGGAAGTCCTGTATTGTAAATCAAGTTTAAATTCATTTTTAGGTTGGGCATTTTTGGGACATAATCTTGAAACAACATCGCAAACTTAAGCCGTTGATCGGTAGGGCGGGGAATGTATCCTTTTTGGTCAATATTTTCTTGAGTGTTGAGGTATCCAATACTAATCCAAGACTCGGTTCCTGGGACAAATTCGCCATTAAGTCGGATGTCAAAACCTGTTGCGAAAGCTACGGCATTGTTTTGAGCAGCATATCGTATTCGCACATTTTCTAGGGTATAAGGATTTACGCGCGTAAGACTTTTGTAATAGGCCTCACTGATTAATTTAAAGGGCCGATCCCACAGTAAAAAACTGTATTCGTTTGCCAACAAATAATGCCACGATTGCTGCGCTTTTACTTGTGGATGTAGGACCCCAAATTGATCTCTTAATTCCTTATATACAGGAGGTTGGGCATAACTTCCTACAGCAATCCGAAACAGCATATCTTTTTTCCATTGAGGTTTGATTGCAAACTGAAAACGTGGACTTATGACTTGATGCGAGTTGCCGCTGTCGGAAACCGACCATTGATGTGTGCGGATGCCTGCATGATACCAAACTTGATGTTTGCCCCAATCTTGTTGAAAACTCCATTGCAAATAACCTTCCATTCGGTCAATAACGGAGTGGTTGGTAGCTCTGACATTTTGATAGGCAAGCAAAGGTCCTGAAAAGGGGGTGTAAGGCTGGTCGTTTTGAATGGCTGTATTGGGAGGTCGTAGAGAAAATCCAGCGGAATCAATCACTTCCCACTCCACAATCCTGTCTTTAATATTTTCGCGTTTGAAAGAAATTCCACCATCAATTTGATGTTTGCCTATTCGATATATTCCCTTGAGAGCGGCTTTTGAAATAATTCCATCCAAATGGTTACGAGCGTGCGTAAGTTGGGAGCCTACTCCTTTAGTGTACTCAACATCTCCTAAATTTTCTCCACCAATATCAGTGCTTGGTTCGCCCAAAAAATACTGCGCTAAAATGTCAAAATTTTCTGTTTCTTGAGTGTGATAAACAGAGGCAATTACTTTTAATGTAAGATTTTCAGCGGCCTTAAAGGTTGTTTTTAATGCAGCCGAACGGGTAGTGTAGTTGTCTTTTTCCATGCCCTCATAATACACAACCAAGGCTCTGGGTTCTTGAAGCGTTCCAAAGTTGGTTTTACGTGTCAAGGGTTCGTAATTATATTCGTTGATAGATAAACTTGCCAATAAATTAAGCGACCATTTTGCATTCAACTTGTATGTCCAAAAAGATTGAATATCAGCAAAACGAGGTTGGAAGTTGGTTGCAGTTTCTTTTTGATTGACCAACAATGAGTTGTCGCGATAGCGAACCCCTGTAACTCCCGACAAGGTGTTTTTTGTATTGACCATTTCATAAGTAACGCTTCCGCCGAGAAGACTAAGCGAAGCTTTTGCTTTTGATTCCAGAGGTTTTTTATAGATAATATCCAAAACTGAAGACAGCTTATCGCCGTATTTTGATTGGAATCCTCCTGCTGAAAATGAAACATTTTGAATCATTCCTGTATTCAAAAAACTAAGCCCTTCTTGTTGCCCTGAACGAACCAAAAATGGACGATACATTTCAATTTCATTTACATAAACTAGGTTCTCATCATAATTTCCACCCCGAACAGCGTATTGTGTACTGAGTTCATTGTTTGAGTTTACACCCGGCAGCGAGGTCAATAGATTTTCAACACCTGGATTGGCTCCGGGTAAGTTGCGAATGGTTTGAGGGCTGATAGTTTGAATTCCCTCCACAAATTTTCGCCGATTTTTTTTAACAATTACTTCTCCAATTTGCTGAATCTTTTCACTCAAAACAGGATGAAATTCATATTCCTCATTGGGTCGTAGCGTTAATGAAAGAGAAGCATTCTTGTAGGATATGTGGGAAAAAACAATCGTTACAGATTGATTTGAAGGAACGGATAGTTCATAAAATCCATTATTATTTGTCGTTGTTCCACCAAAATTTGTAATGATATTGACCCCAACTACAGCGAAGTTATTTTCCGAAGTAACCACTCCTTTTATTATGGCTGATTGTGCACTTGCAAAACCTGTCATTAAAACCACACAAAGACAAATAAATCTATTCATAAGTTTTTCGATAAAAAACGGCATTGTATTGACTGCTGTTTCCAACCATGTCTTTAACGGAAATTTCTATAAAATGTTTTGTCCCTTCTAGGGGATAGTCGTCAAAGGTAAAAGTCAAGCTCTTTTTTTTGTATTCGTATTCAAACAGCACCCATTTTCCATCTATGGTGCCTCGATAATGTCCTATTCCTGTACCTTCATCATCAATAATAAAAGAAAGCTTACGATAGTTACTCACCCATTTTCCATCTTCAAAATTGACAGGTTCAATGGTGGGTGGAATAGTGTCTCGTCCCAAAATGTATTTACCCAATGTTTTTGTACGTGCCTTGAAAACGCCATTCTTATGATCTGATGACACAAAGTGAATGGATTTTTTACCAGACACTATTCCCAAATAATTGCCTTTTTGGATGGTGTCAGGTTGGTATGAAATTTTAATATTTTTGTAAACAGGCACCAAAGGATTTTCGATTACAAGCGTGTCTCCAGACTCTTTAATATCAATAGTAGCGTCTTCAAAAAAGGTGTTTTTTGCAAAATACACACTGCTTTTTTCAAAGGTATACAAGTAGTCTCGATCTGTTAAAATAATTTTCCCTGGTTTTTTTTCTTTCGAACGAACGGCAATTTGTTCAACTCCTTTTACTGGAACTTGAAGCGTAACGGAGTTGTTTTCAAAATCACTTACCTTTATACTGTAGATATAATTGAGACCTTCTTTAACAGAAAAACTTCCCTTGTTTGAAGTTGTGTAGAATTCAAGTTTATTGCCTTTTGTTTTAAATAGTTTAATAATTTTTTGTCGGTGTGTTTTCATACGAGGGTAATCAATAAATGTATTGATAAAACTTGATTCTTTGAACGAAAACTTGTTCATTTCAAACGACTGAAGAAGCGAACCGTTTAAGTGCGTACTGATTTTAAAAATACCGTTCTGATTGTATGCCAAATCTTGTCGATCAATGGTATTGATTCCAAAACCAATAGGTCCAATGGCATGAACAGGATCAGCGCTGTATAGTGAATCATTCACTTTTTTAAAAATGAGTTGAATTGGGGTGTTCAGAGAGTTAATGACACTGGATTCTGAAAGCGGATATCCTACCAAATTTCGAATAATTGGACGTTGGTGGTCTGCAATATCAAAACCCAAAAGTAAGGGGTTTACTGGTTTTTGACTCAAGGTTTCTCGAATTTCAAAATGAAGGTGAGGACCGCTAGAACTTCCAGTATTTCCCGACAAGGCAATGAATTCTCCCTTATTGATTTTGAGCGCGTTTGGCTTTGGAAACAATTCAATTTCATAGGTTTCCTGGCTGTATTGTTGTTTTTGGACATAAGCCTCAATGCTTGGTGCAAATTTTTTCAAATGAGCATAGACCGAGGTGTATCCGTTGGGATGTTCTATGTAAAGTACTTTTCCAAATCCGCCATGAGAAATTTTGATGCGTTTCACAAATCCACTTCCAATAGCTTTCACTTCAAAGTTTTCTTTTTTCTGGGTTTTTATATCCAATCCAGAATGAAAATGATTGGAGCGCAATTCTCCAAATGTTCCCGCCAAAAGCAAGGGAATGTCCAAAGGTGCTTGAAAGTCTTTGTGAGTTTCATTGGGTTGCGAATAACTTCTCAAAACCACAAAAAACAATAAGTAGAAAATTAAGAATCCGAGATATTTCATGTATGTCAAAAGTAGCAAATTATAAACAATCTTAAAATTAGAATCTTCAACTTGGAATATTGGTTTAGGAATGCTAACTTTGAAGAGCAGATGTAAAATTTTGCTACAAGATGAGTGAAACAATGCAAGCCATTGATTTGTTAGAAAATACCATTCGAACAATGATTCAAAAAATGATAATTCTTGAAAAAGAAAACGAGTTATTGGGTCAAAAAGTAGATGAACTCAAACAGCTTGTATCAGTCCAAAACAAAGATAGTTTGCTTTGGAAAGACAAATACCATTCACTTGTCATAGCAAAAACACTGCAAGGTAGTAGTAAGAATACAAACAATGTTAAACTCACTATAAGTAATCTCATTAAGGAAATAGACACGTGCATTGCGCAACTAAATCCTTAAAAAATAACTTGACAAGTGCAGAAAATAAAGCTAACAATCGCAAATAGGGTGTATCCCTTGAGTGTTTCCTCGCATGAGGAAGAAGAGGTTTTGAGAAAAGCCGTAAAAAAAATTGAAAGCATGATTCAACACTTTGAAAAAAATTATGCAGTTAATGACAAGCAAGATGTATTGGCAATGTGCGCCCTTCAACTTGTTGCTCAAGCTGCTCGAGATGACCATAGCGAAGTTTTGACAGAGAAAAAAATAGGAAGTCGCATAGAAGCGTTGAATCAAGAATTAGCCTCGTTGTTAACTTCCTAAACGTTCATTAACATATATAAATACTGCCTGCATCAATTGCATTTTTTGATAAACTCAACACTAATTCTATTAAAAGAGGTGAGTGAAGTTGCAAAAGCAAGCCGTCTTCGAACGGATCCTTGACCAACTTAGTAGCCTCAAACCTGTTTAATATGAGTTTATACAAAACCTTATTGATGTGGGCTTTTTTTATGTAAAAAAACAAACAAAATGGAATTCAACATCTATACCATCGCTTTTGGTATTGTCGGAATTGTATTGGGACTAATTGTTTCAAAAATTCTAGACAAAAGCAGTGCAAATAAAACAATTACCAATGCTCAGAAAGAAGCATCTCAACTAATAAGGGATGCTCAAAAAGAGGGTGAAATTATTAAGAAAGACAAACTCTTCCAAGCAAAAGAAAAGTTCTTAGAGCTCAAGAGTGAACACGATAAGGTCATCACATCTAGAGAAAACAAATTGAATGATGCTCAAAAGCGAATTCGTGATAAGGAGTCTCAAATATCCAATGAAATATCCAAAAACAAGCGCCTTAATCAATCTCTTGAAGACAAGTCTGCGATTCTAAATAAAAAGTCGGAATATATTGATAAGAAAAAAGAAGAACTCGATAAGCTTCATCAAAGCCATGTCAGCCAATTGGAAGCGATTTCTGGTTTGTCTGCCGAAGAAGCCAAAGAACAATTGGTGAATTCTTTAAAAGAAGAAGCCAAAACAGATGCATTAGCATTTGCTCAAAATGCTATTGAGGAGGCCAAATTGACTGCCCAGCAAGAAGCAAAAAAAATTATAATTAACACCATTCAGCGAATAGGAACTGAAGAAACAGTCGAAAACTGTGTGTCGGTATTTAACTTAGATTCTGACGATGTAAAAGGTCGTATTATTGGTAGGGAAGGTCGCAACATTCGCGCTATTGAAGCTGCTACTGGTGTAGAAATTATTGTTGACGATACTCCAGAAGCCATTATTCTTTCTTGCTTTGATTCGGTTCGTAGAGAAGTTGCTCGTTTGTCGCTTCATAAACTAGTTACTGACGGACGAATTCACCCTGCTAGAATTGAAGAGGTGGTTAGTAAAACAACCAAACAAATTGAATCTGAAATTATTGAAGTAGGAAAACGCACCGTAATTGATTTGGGAATCCACGGTCTTCATCCCGAACTTATAAAAGCTGTTGGTCGAATGAAGTATCGATCTTCATACGGTCAAAACTTGTTACAACATTCGCGAGAGGTTTCAAAACTTTGTGGTGTGATGGCTTCTGAGCTAGGGCTCAATGCCAAAGTTGCCAAACGGGCAGGACTGCTTCACGATATTGGAAAAGTACCGGAAGAAGAAACAGAAACTCCCCATGCTATTTTGGGAATGCAATGGGCTGAAAAATACGGAGAAAAAGAAGATGTATGCAATGCCATCGGTGCGCATCACGATGAAATTGAAATGAAAAACCTCATTTCCCCCATTGTTCAGGTTTGTGATGCGATTTCAGGAGCGCGTCCTGGGGCGCGCCGGCAAGTATTGGACAGCTACATACAGAGACTTAAAGAAATGGAAGACATTGCTTATGAGTTTACAGGAGTCACAAAGGCATACGCTATTCAAGCGGGTAGAGAACTCCGAGTAATGGTTGAAAGTGAAAAAGTGTCTGATGATTTAGCAGCTCAATTATCTTTTGAAATTTCGCAAAAAATCCAAACAGACATGACCTATCCCGGTCAGGTAAAAGTTACTGTAATTCGAGAAACTCGTGTGGTAAATATTGCCAAGTAAAAACAATGTGTTTGTATAAAGGCAAACGGTTTGATAAATCATAAAAAAACCATCAAATAGCTATTTGATGGTTTTTTGTTATTAGAATCGAAAAGCGTTTTAGTCTCTACTTCGATTTCGATTGCGATCTCCTCCACGGTTATCGCGTCTATCATTGTCTCTACGTGGTGGTCGCTCAACATAACCTTCTGGTTTTTCTAGCAAGGCTTTTCGAGATACTTTTTCTTTGCGAGTTCTTGGATCTACTCCAAAATACTTAACATCAAAGACATCCCCCATGTTGACTACATCGGACACATTTTCTGTGCGTTCCCATGCCAATTCACTAACGTGTAACAAGACTTCGTTTCCAGGAGCTTCTATATACTCAACAACAGCACCAAAATCTAACATTTTGATTACTTTTACAGAATAGGTAGCTCCTTTTTCGGGCTTGAATGTAATTGAGTCAATTTTGGCAAGTACCGCATCTATCCCCTCGGCAGATGTTCCTAGAATTTCCACAATACCTTCTTCGGTTTCTGGATCTTCGTTAATCACAATCGTACAGCCAGTTTCTTTTTGCAGTTCTTGAATTACTTTTCCACCAGGTCCAATCAAAGCACCGATATAATCGTTAGGAATTCTTCGAGTTACCATTTTTGGCGAATGTGGCTTCACATCCTCTGCAGGTGCAGCGATGGTAGCAACTAGCTTTTCCAAAATGTGTAAACGACCCTCAAGAGCTTGTTTCAATGCTTTTACTAAAATTTCATAGGACAATCCTTTGATTTTAATATCCATTTGACAAGCCGTAATTCCATCTTCTGTACCAGTAACCTTAAAATCCATATCACCTAGGTGATCTTCGTCTCCCAAAATATCAGACAATACTGCGTATCGTTCTCCATCGGAAATCAATCCCATAGCAATTCCTGAAACGGGTTTACGAATTTGAATACCAGCGTCCATGAGCGCCATAGTTCCAGAACAAACAGTTGCCATTGACGACGACCCATTTGACTCCAATACTTCCGATACAATTCGAACCGTATAAGGACAGTTGTCAGGCATTACTTTTTTAAGAGCACGCTGTGCCAGGTTTCCATGACCAATTTCTCTTCGCGAAGTTCCGCGAAGTGGGCGTGCTTCTCCTGTACAAAACGGAGGAAAGTTGTAGTGTAAATAAAAGTTTTCTTCTCCTTGATGTGAAGGCGAATCGATAATGTTTGATTCTCTAGAAGTTCCCAAGGTAACGGTTGCAAGTGCTTGTGTTTCTCCTCTAGTAAATATTGATGATCCGTGTGTAGAAGGCAAATAATCAACTTCACACCATATTGGGCGAATCTCGTTAGTTTGTCTTCCGTCCAATCGTTTTCCTTCGGCAAGTACTACCTCACGAACAGCTTCTTTCTGAGCAATATTAAAATACTTTGAAATTAAATGTCCTTTTTCTTCTTGCTCCTCTTCGCTAAACAATGCGATTGCTTCATCTTTAACAAGACCAAATTTTTCTCCCCGTTCTTGTTTGGATGAACCCGCTTTGGCAATATCGTAACACTTTTGATAAACAGCTTCTTTAACTTTAGCGGCAATAGCGTCATCGGTTTCTTCTTGTTCGTATTCGCGAGTTGCTTTTTTTCCGACGGCTTCCGCAAGTCGAATTTGTGCTGCAATTTGAACTTTAATGGCTTCGTGACCAAACTTAATAGCCTCTACCATTTCTTCTTCAGAAATCTCATTGAATTCACCTTCTACCATCGCAACAGAATCTTCACTTGCACCAATCATAATGTCGATGTCTGATTCTTCAAGTTGCGCTCGGCTTGGGTTGATTATGAATTTTCCGTCAATTCTTCCTACGCGTGCCTCAGAAATTGGACATTCAAAAGGAATATCCGACAACTGAATTACTGTAGAAGCTGCTAATCCAGCAAGAGCATCACACATAACGTCATCGTCATGAGACATTAATTGAATCATTAGCTGAGTTTCGGCATGATAATCTTTTGGAAATAAGGGTCGCAATACACGATCTACCAATCGCATGGTCAAAATTTCGTCGTTGCTAGGTCTGGCTTCTCGCTTGAAGAAACCACCAGGGAATCTTCCCGCTGAGGCAAATTTTTCTCTGTAATCAACGGTCAGTGGTAAAAAATCAACAGGGCTGGCTTTTCGAGCCGATACAACGGTTGCTAATAACATAGCATTTCCCATTCTAATGACTGCTGAACCGTCGGCTTGCTTGGCAAGCTTTCCTGTTTCGATGGTAATCGTTCTACCATCGCCTAAGTCAATCGACTCAGTAAAGGTTTTTGGTATCATATTTTTTCATTTAAAATTAAAAAAAGGGTTGTTGTTGTGCTGTTGTCGTAGATACCCCAATGAAAAACCTATGATGCTTTTTCAGTAAAAAAAGAGGCACAAGGCCTCTTTTCGTTTATTTTCTAATATTCAATTCTTTGATAATTGCACGATACCTATTGATATCCTTGCTTTTTAGATAGTCCAACAGGCTTCTTCGTTTTCCTACCAACATAACGAGTGATCGTTCGGTATTGAAATCTTTACGATTGTTTTTAAGGTGTCCTGTTAAGTAATTGATTCGATGCGTAAACAAAGCGATTTGACCTTCTGTTGAACCGGTGTCTTTTTCAGATTTTCCGTGTTTTTTAAAAATCGCTTCTTTAACTTCTTTTGCTAAGTACATGCCAATATTTATGTAAATGATTATTATGTAGCCAACAGATTTTCTGTTGGAGCGGCAAATATAAGACTAAATTATGAAACTTTCTTTTTTTTATAAATTGACCTGTTAAAAAAAGAAAGAAAGTATCATTCAATTATAAAGACGAAGAACGCTTGCTAATTTTATTAGGCGTAATAGTTGTAGCTTCATCGTAAATCAAGTTTTTAATTTTAGCGATATTTTCTTCGATGATTTTTTGTGAATCCTCATTAATTCTCAATGGAAAAACAGGAATTAAATTAC
>JAURCF010000094.1 GCA_030828565.1 Flavobacteriaceae bacterium | reverse complement strand
TTTTTTCAAAACGGTCAATCCAACTGCAGAGAATATGGCAGTTATGATTTGGGATACCCTTCGTCCTCATATTCATTCGAGCAATGCCTTATCGGTAACTTTGTACGAAACACCTCGAAATTACGTTCAATACTCGGGGGATTAAATATTATTCCTTTACCAAGTTAATTTTACCTAAATTTGCAGCCTAAATTATTCTTAATTATGGCAAGCATTAAAATTCTTAAAAAAGACATCAACTTCGTACTAGCAGACATTATTGAAGAAATCTATGTCAAAGAGCTGGAAAACCCTGAAATTGATTTGAAAAAAAGCGGAGCCTTGATTGATGAGGCCATTGTTATTTTTGATGCGCTAATTTCAAAAATTCATCAAAAAGAAGTGGCTGATAAAAAAGCCCATTTTAAGGCGATTAGCTCCGAACTAGAGACACAAGGAAATGCATTGCTTGAAAAACTAAACGCGCTTTAGTTCTGGTTTTCAGAAAGATATTTCTCTAACATTTTTCCGTACTTAGAAGTTTTCACTTTTGGGCTGAGACTATTTTGTAAAGTATCCAAAAATGAAGTAGCTGACGCTGGGAATTCAGTGATTGCTAAATAAGGAGCTACCTCAGAATCCGCATTTGAAATCGCAAAATTAATGGTGTATAACAGCTCCGTTTTTTCCAAACTCTGAGAGGACGCTGTTAAAATCGCCAACGTATCTGTTTTGTTTGTTTTTTCCGCATCAAAATAGGCTTTGAACAATTCCAGTCGTTTGTTTTGGAATTGTTTTTTCATGGCTTGATATTCACTCAATACGTCATGTGAAGCTGAACCTGTGATTTTTGCACCTAAAAAATAATTTTCCAAAGAGGTTTCAATGGATATAACTCCTTTTTCCCCAAAAAACAGAATGCGATCGTCATTTGGATTTGTACTTTTTCTATCCAAAAACAAATAAAACAATTCGGGAGAATCAATGTTTGCTTCTAACGAAAAGGGTGCCTCGGTATTCACGGAAATAGAATCCACATTTACAATCAATGAGTCTTCCACTTTTTGCAGGTATAAAGTTCCCTTTTTCAATCCCTTAACTGAGATGTTTACAAGCATGTCTTTGGGAACATCCGAGCACGAACTGAAGGCAGCAAAAACAGCCACAAGAAGAAAAATGATTTTTTGTTGTTTCATTTGTAAGTAATTATTTGACAGATTGATTTTTCTTGACACAAATATGGTTATTTTTTTACTTCCATAACTTTTCTAAAGGTCAAATTGATTCTTGGTCCTACCTCTTTTTTAGTTTTTGGAATTTGATGTTGCCATTGATGCTGAGTTTCACCGCTCATCAGAAGCAGACTTCCGTGCGTAAGTTCGATACTATGTCGGAGTTTTTTTTGATGTTTGTGTCGAAGATGAAACATTCTTGAACCCCCTAAACTCAATGAGGCGATTGTGGGATGATTTCCCAAAGTCTTTTCGTCATCAGAGTGCCATCCGTTACTGTCCGATCCGTCTCTGTATAAGTTCATCAACACCGATGTGAATTCAGACGAACACACGGATTTTATTTGTTGCATCAGCATTTCTACTTCGGGAGTCAGTGGGTGTGGGTACATTGTGATATTGGAATACGAATAGGGGAGTCCGTTATTTCCATACAAGGCGGTCAGTCGGGGTTGTGGGTATGTTTTTCCGAATACTTTAATGGTGTCTTGTTGCCAAGTTGGTTGGTTGTACAATACCTCAAACAAAGAATCGGCTTGAGTTTCACTTAAAAAATGAGGAAAGAATTCAATGGTAGCATCGGGTAAAGAAATCAAGAGGTCTTAATTTATGTTTGAATATGCCCAATATATAAGTAAAAATTGCAACGCAATCCGAAGCCATAAGGCCCATATGGGCATTCCGAGTTGATTACCAGGAAAAAGCATATTGATATGAACAATTAAAAATACGGCTAACATGGCAATGATTCCCCAAAGCGCCAAGTTTTTAGTAGCCGGAAAAAACACAGCAGCTCCCAAAACAATTTCTGCGATGCCACTCCAAAAAATAAGTGCTGCATGAGCTGGTAAAAATTTGGGCATTAGCGGTCTGTAGAATTCGGGGCTTGTAAAGTGAAATACACCCAAAACGATGTATATAATCCCCATGATGTATAGTTGAATAACGTTCATTTTTTTTATAAAAATAGGGTTATTTGATTACCTAATAAAAAAAGCCTTTCAAATAATGAAAGGCTTTTTGATTTTTTTTTTGCAAAGCTATTTTTTCTTAAAAAACGCATTAAGTAAAAACAAAATTACAATCGCTCCAATGGCACCAGTAAGAATAGCTCCGACCCAACCTGTGCCTAAACTGATTCCCAACAGGCCAAAAAGCCATCCTCCTACAAAACTTCCAATGATACCTACGATAATGTTTCCAACGATTCCAAGGCTACTTCCTTTAAAAATCATACTGCCTAGCCATCCAGCTATGGCTCCAATAATAATTGTGGTAAGAATTTCCATTTTAAAAGTATTTAATTGTTAATAGATAAGTTTTGTAAAAACAAACCTTTCTCAAACTTACTAAAATGAGTGAATTGCTGATTTCTGTTGAAAAAATTGAGAAGAAGAGAGCAGGTAGTCATGTGAGTAAAATGATTTAGGGTTAGTTTTACTCCACTAATATATAAAAAAAAATAAAAAGCGTCTGCCTGAAAAATATAAAAAGCTGCTTTTCAGCACACAAAAGAATCTGAAAACACGTTCAGATTGCCAAAATACGGATTTTCAGACAGTCTCTTTTTATTTCTAAAACAGTATAGTTTACTTAATCATTTCAAAGCTACGTTGAATAAAAGAAGTCAATTCCTCACCTTTCAGTAGGTTTTGAGATAATTTTGCTAAATCCAAGGATTGACGAATCAATCGCTCCTGTTTTTTCTTTGTTTTGGTGTCTAGAATTTGCCCCACAAGTGGATGGTTTACATTGACCGATAGGGTGTACATTTCTGGGAAATTACCAAACATTCCACCACCACCTCCAGTTTGCTGCATCTCCTTCATTCTTCTCATAAATTCAGGTTGCGTAATTATAAAGGGAGATGTTTCGCTGCTCATAGCTTCCAAATGAACCGTATAGGTTTCTTTTGGAACAACTTCTTCAATAATTGGCTTAAGCGTTTCTTTTTGCTCGTCTGTTAATTTTGAAATCGTTTCTTCCTCCTTTTGTATCAACTTGTCCACATGATCTGCATCTACACGCGCAAAGGAAACTTTATCGTTACTTGTTTCCAGTTTCTGAATTAAGTGACTGATAATAGGAGAATCTAATAACAATACTTCGTATCCTTTTTCTTTAGCAATTTGAATGTAAGCATGTTGTTCCTCTTTGTTTGAGGCGTACAACACGACCAGTTTGTCGTCTTTGTCGGTTTGGTTTGCTGCTATTTTTTCTTTGAGTTCCTCAAAAGTGTAGAAATCTCCATCAACGGTTGGATAGAGTGCAAATTTTTGTGCTTTGTCAAAGAACTTTTCTTCGCTGAGCATTCCGTACTCAATAACAACTTTAATGTCGTTCCATTTTTGTTGAAAAGCCTCTCGGTCGTTTTTGAAAAGTGAATTGAGTTTGTCCCCTACTTTTCGGGTAATGTAACTGCTAATTTTTTTAACAGCAC
>JAURCF010000008.1 GCA_030828565.1 Flavobacteriaceae bacterium | reverse complement strand
TGCAGATATTCCTATTCTGCTAGACTTTTACACTGATTGGAGTGAGCCTTCTACCAACATGCATCCTGTCCTAAGAGACGTTGCTGCAGCCCTAGGAGATAGTGGAAAAGTCATTAAGATTAATGTTGATAAAAACGCCGATTTATCAGAAGCCCTCAGGATTAAGGGACTGCCTACTTTGATGATTTACAAGTTGGGCGAAATGGTATGGCGACAAAGCGGTGAGCAAGACGCCAATACGCTTATCAACTTAATGCGCGATTTTACGTAGTCTGTAATCACTTACCGAGTGATGTAAACAACCTTTCAAAAGGCTCAATATTTTTGTTAAAATTCTGAAGTTCTTGCAAGGCAAAACTGTCTTTTTCATAAATTTTTACTGCCTGGACAAGCATTCGATATCCTTCGATTTCAGTTGCGATGTTTGCATAATATTCTTTCATTTCTGCTAAGGGTAAATCCGCAAATAATTGCAATCGTTTTTGATATTCGGTTGCAATAATAGTGTATAGGTTTTGACCTTTTTCGAGGGCTACTACCGAATAATACGCCTCAACAAAAGGTGTCATGAGCGTGTAGTATTCGTAGTCACCATAAAGATGCTTGACAGGATTGGTGAAATTTATAAAGTCATCCAAAGCGCGCTTCAAAATTTCGGTGTCTTCATAAAAAACAACCATTTCAACCAAGCTTCTGTAACGTTCCAAATCGGTAATGATCTGCTCTCCAAGTTGATATTGAGTTTCAGTGGAAATGGAAGCAAAATAAGTCAATGATTCTTGGTATTTTTTGGAAAGACTTTCGAAAATATTTTGTGCTTTAGCAACTTTATTTATACGGTAATATCCTTCTAAAAAGGGTTCTACTAATGTATAATACCCAAAATAATCAATAGGCATTTGTTCCATAGCCAAGTCCATAACAGCCTCTGCTTTTTGACTCTTTTTTTCTTCAATCAAAGTGCTAGATAAGCGCGCCAAATTTCCTCTAAAAGAAATGCTATTTTTTCGAGTTTCAGTATCGTGGTAAATATCAGCGCTGCCAGAATTTCCCCAGTCCCATTTCATCACAATATCGAACATACGGTCGCTGTCAATACGTCCCATTTCGTAAGGATTTCTGGAGTCTATCTCGGTTTTAATAGGAACTAGTTTGTACACCAATCCTTCGAGCTGGAGGTAATCCTTCATCCACATATACTCTGAGGGAGTGTAACTGCCGCCCGTAAAGTAAATAGGACGTTCCCAGTCGTTGTTGGCTAAAATATCAAGCATTAACAATTGGTTTTTGTAAATCCCTGACTTGGGCAAATCAATATCGATATAGTCCACGATCAAATCGGAATCTTTAGGACGTACCAATCCACTTTTTAAAACGTTTTCTTTGTTAACAGGAACTCGAATCTTGTTTGTAGGATAGTATACCAAATTTTGCGTAGATATGGGTACCCTATCCAAATCGGCATCTACTTGTTTGAGTAAATGTTTGTAGCGAGTTCTAGGATTATCGCTAGACACCCAATTCATAAAATCATTGATATTCCATCGAACAGAGTCAAGGATGGGTTCATGCTTGATGTAATCTCTAACCCCATATGCATATTGACGGTGTATCAGTTGTGATTTTACAGGCTCGCTTTCGTAGGTTTTCCTCTTCGTTTGATCAATGTACCAATCCGTTCCCAACAAGCTCGTGTTAATGCTTCGCACATCGGTTCTGTATTCTTCAATTTCTTGGGCATACCATAGCGCAAAGGTGTCGTTGTCGCCAATGGTAAAAATAAGCGCCCCTACATTTTCATCTATCGAATCTAGATACGCTTTTGCTGTTGATTGAGCGGTATATCGATTTGAGCGGTCGTGATCATCCCAATTTTGATAGGCCATTAATACAGGAACTGCCAAAAGGGCGCTAACAATAACGAGCGGAGTTGCTATTTTGGGAGCAAGATATTTTTTTAAGGTTTGAAACAATGACACTACCCCCAAACCAATAAATAACGCATAGACATAAAAAGACCCTACAAGTGCATAGTCACGTTCGCGGGGCTCAAAAGGGCGTTCGTTCAAATATACCTTGAGCGCCAATCCTGTAAACAAAAAGAGTACAAGGAGTACCCAAAAACGTTTTTTGTCTTGATTATACAAAAACAACAATCCTATGACTCCAAAAAACAACGGTAACATATAATAAGTATTGCGAGCTTTGTTGTTTTCGACATCAGCGGGTAAGTTTTTTTGAGAACCCAATCGATAACTATCAATAAAGTCGATACCGCTAATCCAGTTTCCATTCAATGGGTCGTATTCCCCTTTAACATCGTTTTGTCTTCCAGAAAAATTCCACATAAAATATCTCCAGTACATATAGCCCATTTGGTGTTGAAGCAAGTATCGAATATTTGCTAAAAAAGAAGGTTTGTCAATGTTTAAATAAGCTCCAAACTGAGTTAAAAACTCGTGATATTCTTCTGCATTGATATCTCCTTGATTGAAAGAGGAACGAAATTGTTGTACTGCCTGAACAAGTTCGTTTTGCGCTCGATATTCAGGTTTTATTGAAAAATCCAACACCTCAAAATAATTCATATAGTTGATAGCATGTTCTGTGCTCCACATTCTGGGTAAGAATCCTTCATGGGCGCTGTTGGAGTTGATTCGTGCGTTTTCCCAATCGTTAACAATGATATATTTTCCCTTTTTTTCGTCACGTTCAAACTTAGGCTTGTCGTCTTTGTAGGGTTTAATGGGGTCTTGACCTGCATACATATCTGAAAACATAGGTCCGTAAAACAGGTGCGTATCCGGATACTGCTCTAGGTTGTAATAGGCCAACAGCAATCGGGCGTCTGAAGGAGAATTTTCGTTGATAACGGTGTTGGCATTGGCTCTAATAGGCAACATGATCCAGGAAGAAAATCCGATCAGAATAAACAGAACGCACAGCAAACCTGTGTTGATGTTTATCCAGTTTTTCTTTCGAGTATAACGAATGCCGTAGTAGAAAAATGCAATAAAAGCAATGGCTGCTATGACCGTCCCTGAGTTGAATGGCAACCCGATGGTATTGATAAAAAACACTTCGGCGTTTCCAAAAAAGGCAAGAGTAAGTGGTAATAACAATTTGAATATAAACAACAAAATGGCTACCGAAACTGTATTGGCCACAACAAAGCTTTTCACAGTCACTTTGGGATAATTCTTAAAAAAATAAATCATTCCAATAGCAGGAATTGCAAGCAATCCCATAAAGTGAACCCCAAACGAAAGCCCAATCACAAAAGAGATAAGAACCAGCCATCGATCGCCTCTAGGAGTATTCATTTCTTGTTCCCAACGAAGCCCAAGCCAAAAAAGCAAGGCCATGAGAAAAGTTGCCATTGCATACACTTCGGCTTCAACGGCATTGTACCAAAAGCTATCAGAAAAGGTATAGGCAAGCGCTCCAACAGCACTACTTCCTAGGATCAATACTCCTTGTTGGGTAGTAAGTGGCTCGTTTTTACTTAAAAGTTTTTTTATTATAAGCGTTGAGGTCCAAAACAAAAATAGGATTGTAAACGCACTGGCAACTACAGACATCATATTGACCATCAAAGCAATGGATTCAATTTCGAGGGCGAACATGGCAAAAAAAGCGCCTAACATTTGAAACAGGGGGGCTCCCGGAGGATGGCCTACTTGTAGCTTGGCGGAAGTAGCGATGTATTCTCCACAATCCCAATAACTAGCAGTAGGTTCTACAGTAAGTGAAAAGGTAGTAAGAGCAATTGCAAAGATCGTCCAACCCGAAATTTGATTCCATTTTTTAAATGCAAAAGGGCTCGTCATGAGGAATGATTTTTAAGAGTACGAATTTACACAATCTTACGAACTATTTTTAATAAACGTATTTTCATCTCAATTTATTTGCTGAACAAAAACTTTGTTTTAAATTTGCCGCTCGTTTATGGCCTATGGTGTAACTGGCAACACGTCTGGTTTTGGTCCAGAAGAGTCTAGGTTCGAGCCCTAGTAGGCCAACAAAGCCCTCAGTATTTTGCTGGGGGCTTTTTAAATCCTAATGAAATGGGTGTTAGCAGATTAAATTTTTGTAATAAAACAAAAAACGTTATATTTGCACCGCAGAACGGAAAACGATAAGGGGACCAAAAGTCCCCTTCTTTATACCATAGTATGAACTTTGAAAATACGGTTCGAGATTTGTTAGAGGAAGTGATGAATAATCATCCTTCCTTATTTTTAATTGATTTTTCAATAGATTCAAGTGGAGCCATTCGCGTTGTTGTTGATGGCGATCGAGGAGTTGTTCTTCAAGATTGTATCAACATAAGCCGACACATTGAGCACAATATCGATCGTGAAGAACACGATTTTTCGTTGGAAGTGACCTCGGTAGATGCAACGGCTCCTTTGTTAAAGCCTCGGCAGTATGTTAAAAATATAGGTCGAAAAATAAAAATTGACACGCATGTCGGAGAAGCGTTCGAAGGAACCATTCGAGAGGCAAGCGAAACGAATGTGGTTCTTCAGTGGAAAGCGCGAGAGCCCAAACCGATAGGAAAAGGAAAACGAACAGTGGAAAAAGAAAAATCCCTGCTCTATAATGAAATAAATAAAGCTAAAATTATTATCCAATTTAATTAATCCGAATTATGGAAAACATTGCGTTAATTGAATCATTCTCAGAGTTTAAAGACGATAAATTTATCGATCGTGTTACGCTGATGTCTATTCTTGAAGAGGTGTTTCGAAATACTCTCAAAAAGAAGTACGGGGACGATGAAAACTTCGACATCATTATCAACCCTGATAAGGGCGATTTGGAGATTTGGAGAAACCGAACGGTAGTTGAAGACGGAGCAGTTGAGGATGAAAACCAGGAAATTGAATTGTCTCATGCTCGTAAAATCGAACCTGACTTTGAGGTAGGAGAAGATGTTTCTGAAGAGGTAAAACTGATTGATCTTGGAAGAAGATCCATTCTTGCTTTGCGTCAAAACTTAATTGCAAAAATTCACGAACACGACAATACTATTATTTACAAGCAATTCATTGACTTAGTAGGTGAAATTTACACGGCCGAAGTACATCATATTCGTCACCGAGTAGTGATATTATTAGACGATGAAGGCAATGAAATTATTCTTCCCAAGGATCGTCAAATACCATCGGATTTTTTCAGAAAAGGAGACAATGTTCGAGGGATCATTGAAAGTGTAGAACTTAAAGGGAACAAGCCTAGTATTGTAATGTCAAGAAGTTCTCCTGTATTTTTGGAAAAATTGTTTGAACAAGAAATTCCAGAAGTTTTTGATGGTCTTATTTCTATCAAAAAAGTAGTGCGTATTCCTGGCGAAAAAGCCAAAGTAGCTGTAGATTCTTATGATGATCGTATTGATCCCGTTGGAGCTTGTGTGGGTATGAAAGGATCTCGAATTCATGGAATTGTCCGTGAATTAGGAAACGAAAATATCGATGTAATCAATTACACCAATAACATGCAGTTGCTTATTACGCGTGCTTTGAGTCCTGCAAAAATAACGTCTTTGAACATTAACGAAGAGACCAAACAAGTAGAGGTTTTTATGGATCCCGAAGAGGTTTCAAAAGCCATTGGTCGCGGTGGATTTAATATCCGTTTGGCAGGACAGCTGACAGGATATGAAATTGATGTATATCGCGAAGGTGCTGAAGAAGATGTAGAGCTTACAGAGTTTTCAGATGAAATCGAAGATTGGGTGATTGCAGAATTTAAAAAAGCAGGATTGGATACCGCCAAAAGTGTTTTGGAACAAGATATTCAAGATCTTATCAAGCGAACCGATTTGGAAGAAGAAACGATTGCGGAAGTATGTAAAGTATTGAACGCAGAATTTTCAAGCTAAGTCGTTTTACGAACAAATTTATATTTTTGAAGAGAAAGAATTAATAGTATATGTCAGAAACAAAAACCATAAGACTCAACAAAGCGTTGCGCGAGCTAAACATTTCTTTAGACCGGGCCATTGAGCATCTTGCCTCGAAAGGTCATGAAGTAGAGTCTCGGCCTACTTCAAAAATTACGAAGCAGGAATATGAATTTTTGTTAGACGAATTTCAAACAGATCGATCCAAGCGTGAGGCTTCCCAAGAAGTGAGCGAAGAAAAGCGAAAGGAAAAAGAAAATCTTCGCCTTCAATTAGAAAAAGAGCTAGAAGAGAAACGAATTGAACAAGAGCGTATTATTAAAGCTCGGTCATCCATTACGAAGCCCAAAATGGTTGGGAAAATTGATTTGTCTGAAACCAAAAAAGCAGCCCCCAAACCCAAAGCAAAAGAAGAGCCTGTTAAAGCAAAAGAGGAAATAGCTTCTCCTTCAGTCGAAACAGAGCCTGTTGCTCAAGTAGAAAAAAAATTAAAAAGTCCGGAATCTCCCCAAAAAACTGAGGATACTCCTACTGAGGCCGCTACTTCAGAAACGAGTTCAACAATTCAGACGAACTATAAAAAATTATCAGGGCTCAAAGCTACAGGTCAAACCATTGACTTAAAGCAATTTGAAAAAAAGCCACCCACCGCTGCTCAAAAAGAAGAAAACGATCGTAAAAAACGTCGCAAACGAATAACCAAAGATCCAAAATCTGGAGCTGGAGCAGGAAAGCCGAATGATAAAAGGCGTTCAAATCCAAAATCCAATTCAAGACCCGCAGTTGCTAAGGTAGAACCTACGGAAGAAGAGGTTCAAAAACAAATTCGAGAAACTCTCGAGAAGCTACAAGGAAAATCAAACAAATCCAAAGGAGCCAAATACCGTCGAGAAAAAAGAGATTCACATCGTCAAAAAACCGATGATGAAATTGCGCAACAAGAAGCGGAAAGTAAAATCCTAAGAGTTACAGAGTTTGTAACCGTTGGAGAAGTTGCTACCCTAATGGAAGTAGGAAGTACAGAAATAATTTCTGCCTGTATGTCGTTAGGAATTATGGTAACCATGAATCAACGATTGGATGCCGAAACCCTAAGTATTGTTGCAGACGAGTTTGGTTATGAAGTAGAGTTTGTCACTACTGACATAGAAGATGCCATTGAAACCATTGAAGACAATCCAGAAGATTTAATCCCACGAGCACCTATTGTAACCGTCATGGGACACGTAGATCATGGAAAAACATCCCTACTTGATTTTATCAGAGAAGAAAATGTTATCGCTGGAGAGTCGGGTGGAATCACACAACATATTGATGCATACCGAGTAGAGCTTCCAAGTGGCCAACACATAACGTTCCTAGATACTCCAGGTCACGAAGCCTTTACGGCGATGCGTGCTCGTGGAACGCAAGTAACGGATTTAGTAATTATTGTTATCGCGGCTGATGATGACGTAATGCCTCAAACTAAAGAAGCCATCAGTCACGCTCAAGCGGCTGGAGTTCCTATTATATTTGCCATAAACAAAGTAGATTTGCCCAATGCAAATCCAGAAAAAATAAAAGAAAAATTAGCCTCAATGAATCTATTAGTAGAAGATTGGGGAGGTAAAATTCAGTCTCAAGATATTTCTGCTAAAACAGGAACGGGAGTTTTAGAGCTTCTGGAAAAAGTATTGTTAGAAGCCGAAATCCTTGAGCTAAAAGCCAATCCAAATCGATTGGCACAAGGAACTGTTGTTGAGGCACTTCTTGATAAAGGACGAGGCTATGTTTCCACTATTTTGGTAGAAGCGGGTACCCTTCGAATTGGAGATTATCTTCTAGCAGGGCAACACAGTGGAAAAATAAAAGCCATGTTTAATGAGCGGGGCACAATAATAAACGAAGCCGGACCTTCTGTTCCTGTCGCTGTTTTAGGCCTCGATGGAGCTCCTCAAGCAGGAGATAAATTCAGTGTATTTGAAGATGAAAAAGAGGCCAAGCAAATTGCTGCCAAACGAACTCAGCTTCAACGCGAACAATCTGTTCGGACACAGCGCCACATTACTTTGGATGAAATCGGAAGACGAATTGCTTTAGGAGATTTCCAAGAACTCAATATTATTCTTAAAGGAGATGTTGACGGTTCTGTTGAAGCACTAACCGATTCCTTCCAAAAATTATCAACAGAGGAAATACAAGTAAACATTATTCATAAAGGAGTAGGAGCTATTACAGAATCGGATGTGTTATTAGCTTCAGCATCTGACGCAATTATTATAGGGTTTAATGTTCGTCCTACCGGAAATGCTCGTCAACTTGCGGACAAAGAAGAAATCGACATCCGAAATTATTCCATTATTTACGATGCTATCAACGACGTAAAGGATGCAATGGAGGGAATGTTGTCTCCTGAGATGAAAGAAGAGATAACGGGTAATGCAGAAATTAGAGAGACTTATAAAATCTCTAAAGTCGGCACCATTGCTGGATGTATGGTAACGGATGGAAAAATTATTAAAAACGCAGGGATTCGTCTTATTCGAGATGGAGTTGTCGTGTTTACAGGAGTGTTGGCATCACTAAAGCGCTTCAAAGACGACGCCAAAGAAGTTTCCAAAGGCTACGATTGTGGAATGCAAATCAAAAACTACAACGATATCAAAGAAGGAGATATCATTGAATGTTATCAAGAAATTGCCGTTAAAAAGAAATTAAAATAAGCTTTTAAGGCACCAGAAGAAAAGCTGCTGGAAATTTTTGCTTGATTAATTGTAAGTTTTTTGTTGCCTCCAAACGGGAAGTATATTTTCCAACCCTTACCTTATAGTTGGGAGTTTCAAAAAACAATTCTGCCCGTTGGCCAGGAAAAGCAGCATTAAATTCACTGACAACATTATTGGCCTGAAGAATGTTACCATAAAAAAGTTGAATGGTAAACTGCCCTGAAGTAAAGGTATTTTGGTTAACCTTTTTTTTAATATCAATAATTTTTTGCAACTTAGACTCAATACGAATATCCAAGGTTGCTTCCTGAGACCAAGTGTTTGTAAAAAAGAGCATATTACTCAACACGATAAGATAAAACACTTTTTTCATAATCGAATTTATCCCACAAATATACATAAAAAACACTGTCTTAACATGAATCCATTCGCCTTACAGATAATTTGTAATTTAGAATAATTATAAATTATATTTTCCCTTAAAATAGGGTTCATTAAGTGGTTGTTGTGTTGTATTTTTGCTGTCTATTTTTAGGGGTTTATAGTACTAAATCAGTCTAAAAAAGCTATTAAAAAGAAAACATTAAAAGCCACTATGAGAAAGGTGCTCAAACGAAATTTCGCCTCCATTCCTTTATATTTACTGCTATTTATCTGTTTTTTCTTTTCAGGCTCATTGCTTGCTCAAGATGTTGATAAGGGGAAATCTTTATTCAATTCACAATGTGCAGCTTGTCATAAACTGAAAAAGAAAGCCGTCGGTCCTGCTTTGGCTGGAGTAACTGCCAAATACGAAAAGGAGTGGTTGTATAGCTGGATCAAAAACAGCTCGGCTATGATCAAATCGGGTGACCCTCAAGCTGTTGCCATTTGGGAAGAGTACAACAAAACGGCGATGACCGCATTTCCTCAACTTTCAAATGAGGATATCGATAACATATTAGCTTATACCGATTATACTCCTCCAGCTCCAGAGATGCCAGCTCAAGCTGCAGCAACTTCCAGCTCCAGCGAGGGTGGTTTTACAAGTGATATAATTTTAGCGATGCTTGCCTTGGTTTTGGCGGTATTGATTGTAATGCTATTCTTGGTAAATAATACGCTAAGAAAATTTGCTGTCGCCAATGGACTTGAAGAGGCAAAAATTCAAAAAGAAAAACCGCTTCCATTGTGGAAGGCCTATGTTCAGAACCAATTCTTGGTGTTTTTGACTGTAATTTTCTTGTTGCTTTCTAGTGCCTATTTCGCATACGGATGGCTTATGCAAGTTGGTGTTGATCAAGGGTATATGCCAATTCAGCCCATTCATTATTCTCATAAAATTCACGCTGGGGACAATCAAATTGAGTGCAAATACTGTCACTCTTCAGCAAGAGTTTCAAAACATTCTGGAATCCCTTCGTTAAATGTTTGTATGAACTGTCACAAAAACATTGCGGAATACAATGGAGAAGAAGATCTAGAAAAAGGATACACCAAAGAATTTTACACGGCTGAGATTAAAAAACTATACAAAGCCGTAGGTTGGGACGAAGAAAACCAACGTTATACAGGCGAAACCGAGCCAGTCAAATGGATTCGTATTCATAATTTACCCGATTTTGTTTATTTCAATCACGCACAGCACGTCTCTGTAGCAGGAGTGGAATGTCAAAAATGTCACGGGCCTGTTGAGGAAATGGAAATTTTGTACCAGCACTCCCCCCTAACAATGGGTTGGTGTATCAACTGTCACCGTGAAACAAACGTTCAAATTAAAGACAACGAATATTACACAAAAATCCATGAAGAACTTTCTAAGAAGTATGGCGTTGAGAAACTCACTGCTGCACAAATGGGAGGACTTGAATGTGGAAAGTGTCATTATTAATAGATAAGTAGATAGCGATTTAGTATGGCAACCTATAAAAAATATTGGAAAAATGAAGCTGAATTATCTTCCGACAACGAGGTTATAACAAAGCTTCAAAATGAGGAATTTATTGACCCGCTTCCAGAAAATCATTTTTTAGAAGAAAAAGAGATTTTGGAATCTTCAGAAACCACTCGTCGTGACTTCCTTAAGTATGTTGGTTTTAGTACGGCAGCGGCTTCATTGGCTGCTTGCGAAGGCCCCGTAATTAAGTCGATTCCTTATGTGGTTCAACCCGAAAAAATTATTCCTGGAGTTGCTAATTTTTATGCAACTACCATTGCTGATGGTTTTGACTTTGCAAGTGTTTTGATTAAAACCCGAGAAGGTCGACCTATTAAAGTAGAAAACAACGTGGATGCTCTTGTCCGTGGAGGTGCCAATGCAAGAGTTCAGGCATCTGTCTTGTCTATGTATGATAGCCTTCGCTTCCAAGGGCCTGTTCAAAATGGAAAAAATGTAAGTTGGAGTCAACTTGATGAAAGCGTTTTAGAGCAATTGACAGCCTTAAAAGAAGCTAACAGCCCCGTTGTATTACTTACACAAACATTTGCAAGTCCAACGACGGCAAAAATTATAGCTGACTTTCAAGAAAAATTTCCAAATGTACGTCACATAACTTACGATGCTATCTCAGAATCAGCTGCGCTAGATGCATTTTCAATGGCATACGGATCGCGCGCGCTTCCTTCGTACGATTTTTCTAAAGCAGAAGTCATTGTCTCGTTTGGCGCTGACTTTTTAGGAGATTGGCAAGGTGGTGGATTTAGCAGTGCTTACACCCAAAATAGAGTTCCTAATAAAGACAATGGCAAAGCGACCATGTCGAAGCACTTTCAATTCGAAGCCAATATGAGCTTGTCTGGAGCCAATGCCGACAAACGTATTCCTTTGACACCCTCTCAACAAAAATTAGCACTCGCCAAATTGTATGGCTATATCACAGGAACTTCGGTAGTCGCTAACTTACCGCAAGCAGCAGAAGTTCAACTTAAAAAAGCAGCTGACCAAATCAAACGTGCTGGTAAAAAAGGATTGTTGGTTACAGGTCTAAACGATGTCAACGCACAATTAACAGCCTTAGCTATTAACGATTATTTACAAAGTGAAGCAGTTGATACACAAGTTCACAATCTCGTCCGTCAAGGTAACGATTCCGAAGTATCTCAACTGATTCAAGATTTGAACAGTGGAGCTGTTAAAGGAATTTTAATGGCGGGAGTAAATCCAGCCTATACACTTTCAGAAAGCAAAGCCTTTTTAGAAGGTCTTCAAAAAGCATCCTTATCGGTTAGTTTTAGTATGAAGAATGACGAAACTGCTCAAGCTTCTCAGTGGGTAGCTACTACACCACATTACCTAGAGTCTTGGGGAGATACTGAATTTAGTTCAGGAAATTATGGGTTAACACAGCCTACGATTCGTCCATTGTTTGATACTAGACAGTTTCAAGATAGTTTGCTCAAATGGACAGGAAGTCAAAATTCATACTATCAAAGCATTACTAGTTATTGGAAGAATTCTATTTTGAATGGAAATTCTTGGAGTAAAGTATTGCACGATGGATTTTTAAATACCAACAAAAAAGCGTCAACCACTTCCTTCAATGCAACTGTGAGTTCCGCAGTTACTCAACTCACACAATCCAAAAGTAAAGGACTCGAATTGGTATTGTACAGCAAAACAGGATTGGGTGATGGACATCAAGCCAACAACCCATGGTTGCAAGAGTTGCCAGATCCGATAACCCGTGTTTCATGGGACAACTATTTAACCGTTTCGAAATCAGATGCAGCTTCTTTAGGGTTGACTAATGAAAACGTCGCCAACGGAGCGCTGAACGGAAGTTTTGCCAAAGTTTCCGCAAATGGAACTAGTCTTGTAGTTCCTGTTTTGATTCAGCCAGGACAAGCAAAAGGTTCTGTTGGATTGGCATTTGGGTATGGGAAAACGACTGGAATTAAAGAAGAAATGAAAGTAGGAGTCAATGCGTATGCATTGTACTCGAACTTCAATCAAGCACAAGAAGTTTCTGTTGAGGCTGTCGAGGGAACACACGAATTTGCATGTGTCCAATTGCATAATACTCTAATGGGTAGGGGAGATATTGTTAAAGAAACATCCTTAGAGATTTTTAATACCAAAGATGTTGAATATTGGAATTCTATACCAAAAGTATCCCTTAATCACATTGAAACCCCAATAGACTCTCCAGATGTTGATTTGTACGATGAGTTTGATCGTTCGATAGGGCATCACTTTAACTTATCCATTGACTTGAATGCTTGTACAGGATGTGGGGCATGTGTTATTGCATGTCATGCCGAAAACAATGTTCCGGTAGTGGGAAAACAGGAAATAAGAAAGTCACGAGATATGCACTGGTTGCGTATTGACCGATATTATTCAGCCGAAGATTCTTTTGAGGAAGATCTTGAAGTTATTGATGGTATCGACGGATTGGGAGCATCCTTGAGTACTTTTGGAGAGATGGAAGATCCTTCCGAAAACCCTCAAGTTACATTCCAACCTGTGATGTGTCAACATTGTAACCACGCACCCTGCGAAACCGTTTGTCCGGTTGCAGCAACTTCTCACGGTCGACAAGGACAAAACCAAATGGCATACAATCGATGTGTAGGAACGCGTTATTGTGCTAACAACTGTCCCTACAAAGTACGAAGATTCAACTGGTTTCTTTATAACGAAAATGATGAATTCGATTATCACATGAATAATGACTTAGGACGTATGGTATTGAATCCAGATGTTGTAGTTCGTTCACGAGGAGTGATGGAAAAATGTTCGATGTGTATTCAAAAAACACAAAAGACTATTTTGGACGCCAAATTGGAGGGCCGTACCATTAAAGATGGTGAATTCCAAACGGCATGTTCCAGCGCTTGTAGCAATGGAGCCATGACTTTTGGAGACATCAACGATAAAGATAGTAAAGTATCAAAATTAAAAGAAAGCGATCGGAAGTATCACTTGCTCGAAAGCGTTGGAACAAAACCCAACGTTATGTATCAAGTGAAGGTAAGAAACGCTGAATCATAATATAGAATAATAAAGCAAAACTATGGCCTCGCACTACGAAGCACCCATACGAAAACCTTTAGTCACCGGGAACAAGTCCTATCACGATGTTACGGTTGATATTGCAGCTCCTGTAGAAGGAAAAGCAAACAAACAATGGTGGATTGTTTTTGGAATTTCCCTTTCAGCATTTTTGTGGGGAATAGGATGTATTATTTATACGATTTCAACAGGAATAGGAGTTTGGGGACTCAACAAAACCGTTGGATGGGCATGGGATATTACCAACTTCGTTTGGTGGGTAGGAATTGGTCACGCCGGAACTTTGATTTCAGCAGTATTGCTTTTATTCAGACAAAAATGGAGAATGGCTATTAACCGTTCTGCGGAAGCAATGACCATTTTCTCAGTAATCCAAGCAGGATTGTTTCCGATCATTCACATGGGACGTCCTTGGTTGGCCTATTGGGTTTTGCCTATTCCAAACCAATTTGGATCGTTGTGGGTAAACTTCAATTCTCCACTTTTATGGGATGTATTTGCAATTTCAACATATCTTTCGGTATCATTGGTTTTCTGGTGGACGGGTTTGTTGCCCGATTTTGCAATGATTCGGGATCGTGCGATCAAACCTTTTCAAAAGAAAATTTACGGTATTTTAAGCTTTGGATGGAGTGGACGCGCCAAAGATTGGCAGCGTTTTGAGGAAGTATCACTTGTATTAGCAGGATTGGCAACTCCTTTAGTACTTTCAGTACACACCATTGTATCGTTTGACTTTGCAACTTCAGTAATTCCAGGTTGGCATACTACTATTTTTCCTCCATACTTTGTAGCAGGAGCTATCTTTTCGGGATTTGCTATGGTAAATACACTCTTGATCATTATGAGAAAAGTGTGCAACCTTGAAAATTATATTACTGTTCAGCACATTGAACTTATGAACATCGTTATTATGATTACGGGTTCTATAGTTGGGGTTGCTTATATAACCGAACTATTTATCGCATGGTACTCGGGTGTTGAATACGAACAATACGCGTTTTTAAATCGCGCTACAGGTCCTTACTGGTGGGCTTATTGGGCAATGATGTCTTGTAATGTATTTTCTCCACAGTTTATGTGGTTCAAAAAACTACGAACCAGTATTATGTTCTCCTTTATCATTTCAATTGTTGTAAATATTGGAATGTGGTTTGAACGATTTGTAATTATTGTTACATCCTTACATCGTGATTACCTTCCTTCGTCTTGGACGATGTTCTCACCAACGTTTGTTGATATTGGAATATTCATCGGTACTATTGGATTTTTCTTCGTGTTGTTTTTATTATATGCACGAACCTTCCCGGTTATTGCCCAAGCTGAAGTGAAAACGATCTTGAAATCATCGGGAGACAATTATAAAAAATTAAGAGAAGACGCTCATGAGTAATAAAGTTTTACATGCTGTTTATGACGACGACGATACGTTGTTGCATGCTGTGAAAGAAGTTCGCGCAGAACATTATCATATTGAGGAAGTGTTCACTCCTTTTCCTGTTCATGGATTGGACAAAGCAATGGGACTAGAACCTACTCGAATTGCCATTATGGCTTTCATCTACGGATGCATTGGGCTATCAGTTGCTGTGTTGATGATGAATTTTATTATGATTGAAGACTGGCCACAAGACATTGGTGGAAAACCTAGTTTTTCATACATAGAAAACATGCCAGCTTTTGTGCCAATTATGTTTGAGATGACCGTTTTCTTTGCAGCACACCTTATGGTAATAACCTTTTATCTAAGAAGCAAATTATGGCCATTTAAAGAAGCTGAGAATCCAATTCCCGCAACCACTGACGATAAGTTTCTTATGGAAGTGGCGGTTGGAGATGATCAAAAAAAATTAACTGCCTTGTTGAAGAAAACAGGTGCTATTGATATAACGGTTCAAGAAAAGCAAGAATAGCGATGAATAAAAAAATCACTTTTGGAATTCTCTTAGTAGCATCATTATTAATGACATCGTGCTTTGATGCATCAAAGCCTAATTATCAGTATTTTCCTAACATGTACGAACCTATTGGATACGAAACCTATGCCGAATCTCCAGCCTTTGCCAATGGAATTGAAGCACAATTACCTGTTGAAGGTACGGTCCCAAGAGGTTGGACTCCATACGAATATCCAAACACTAACGAAGGCTACGAAGCTGCAAAAGCATCTTTTAAATCTCCCTTGCAGAACACCGAAGAAAACCTCGCTCAAGGAAAAGAATTGTACGGAATCTATTGCGCCGTATGTCATGGTAATAAAGGAGACGGTCAAGGAATATTGATGCAACGCGAAAAGTTCTTGGGCGTTCCAAGTTATGCCGATCGTGACATTACAGAGGGTAGTATTTATCATGTATTGATGTACGGAATTAACTCTATGGGTTCTCATGCCGGTCAAGTCAGTGATACAGAACGTTGGCAAATTGCACAACATGTTTTGGAGTTAAGAGAAACCCTAAAAAAATAAAAAGTTAAGAAGATCAGTATGTATACGTTTTCAAAAAAATTAAAACTGTTTTCATTCGCCCTTATGATTTTAGGTGCGTTAGGGCTAACATATGGATTTCTATCAGCACCCTCTAATGTTGAGGAAGCAAAAGCCATGGTGGCCGATGCTCATGGTGACGGTCATGGAGATATCCATGAAGAAATAACACATCACGAGGCGGATCACCACGAAGAGGCTGGTCACGACTCATCACACGATGAACATTTGTTACACCAATTGCAAAACAAGCCTTGGGCTGCTCTTTATGTAGCTGCTCTTTTCTTTATGATGATTGCTTTAGGAGCGTTGGCTTTTTACGCCATTCAACGTGCTGCTCAAGCAGGGTGGTCTCCTGTTTTGTATCGTGTAATGGAGGGAGTCACAGGCTACTTGTTCCCAGGAACAGTTATTGTATTTGTGTTGTTGGTACTCTCAGGATTGCACCTAAACCACTTGTTTGTTTGGATGGATCCCGAAGTTGTTGCACATGACGAGCTTATTCAAGGAAAAGTAAGTTATTTAAATGTTCCTTTTCTATTGGCTCGCGCTGTGTTTTATATCGCAGGATGGAACTTGTATCGTTATCTTTCAAGAAAATACTCATTGGCACAAGATGCTGTCCAAGGGATTAGTTTTCACAAGAAAAATTTTAGAATATCCGCTGGGTTTTTAGTGTTCTTTATTTATACAGAATCCATGATGTCTTGGGACTGGATCATGTCGGTGGATCCTCACTGGTTTAGTACTTTGTTTGGCTGGTACGTGTTTGCAAGTATGTTTGTTTCAGGAATTACAGCCATTGCACTAATCACAATTTACTTGAAGGCAAAAGGGTATCTAGAAAAAGTCAATGATAATCACATTCACGATTTGGCAAAATTCATGTTTGCGATTAGTGTGTTCTGGACTTACTTATGGTTTTCACAATTCATGCTAATTTGGTATTCAAACATCCCCGAAGAGGTTACTTATTTCGTTACTCGAATTGAAGATTACAACCTACCGTTTTTTGGAATGTTGATCATGAATTTCATATTCCCACTACTTATTCTAATGAATAGCGATTACAAGCGTGTCAATTGGTTTGTAGTTATGGCAGGAATTGTAATATTACTAGGACACTATGTTGATGTGTACAATATGATAATGCCAGCAACTGTAGGTGATCAATGGTCATTTGGAGTTTCTGAAATAGGAGGATTGCTATTTTTTACGGGACTCTTTATATACGTTGTGTTCAACACACTTACTAAAGCACCCCTCGAAGCGTCAGGAGATCCTTTCATAGGAGAAAGTGAACGTTTTGTGTATTAATATTAAAATTTAGAGAGCATAATGACTGCACTACTAACGATTACCATACTTGTTTTAATAGCCATTGCCATTTGGCAAATGACTAAGATTTTTCAATTGACACAGGTTGCTCGTGAAAATTCTCAAGTTGCAACATACAAAGACAACGATTTACAAGGAAAATTAATGTATGTCTTTTTGATTTTTATTTACCTAATTACCATTTATTCTTTCTGGGCTTGGGGCGATGTTTTGCTCCCAGAATCAGCTTCGGAACACGGTGTTGAATACGACCGTTTGATGTGGATCTCTTTTGCATTGATCTTTTTCGTTCAAACTGTTACTCAGGCTTTATTACACTACTTTTCGTACAAATACAGAGGTCTTGAAGATACCAAAGCCCTATTTTACGCCGATAATGACCGATTGGAATTTATTTGGACAATTATACCTGTAATTGTTTTAGCAGGATTGATTTTGTACGGATTGTATACCTGGACGAACATCATGAATATTGAAGAAGATGACGATTCTTTGGTAGTTGAGCTTTATGCACAGCAATTTAATTGGAAAGCTCGATATGCTGGACAAGATAATGTGTTGGGAGACGCCAACGTTCGATTTTTGCAAGATTATGACGGAAAAAATTTAGTTGGAATTGATTCCTCCGATCCTAACGGTCAAGACGATATTGTCGTTCAAGAGCTTCACTTGCCTGTAGGAAGACAAGTCATTTTCAAAATGAGATCACAAGATGTACTTCATTCGGCATACATGCCTCACTTTAGAGCACAAATGAATTGTGTCCCCGGTATGATTACTGAGTTTGCCTTTGTTCCTACCAAAACTACCCAAGAAATGCGTATGTTTCCTGAGGTAGCTGCTAAAGTTCAGCGCATCAACAAAATTAGACACCAAAACAGTCAAGAGCTCATCGCTAATGGAGAAGAGCCATTGGAAGCCTATCAGTTTGATTTTTTGTTGTTATGTAACAAAATATGCGGAGCATCGCACTACAATATGCAAATGAAAATTATTGTAGAGTCAGAAGAAGATTTTAATAAATGGTTGGCACAACAAGCCACCTTTGCAGAAGTAATTCAATAGAAAAATAAAAAAAAATAGATATGTCAGCAATTGCACACGACGATCACCACGATCACGGACATCATCATAAAGAAACGTTTATTACCAAATACATTTTCAGTCAAGATCATAAAATGATCTCGAAACAGTATTTGATTTCCGGTCTCTTTATGGGAATTATTGGGATTGCCATGTCCTTACTTTTCCGATTGCAATTGGCATGGCCAGAACAATCGTTCGGTATATTTTCATCCTTACTCGGAAAATGGGCTCCTGATGGTGTTATGGACCCCAATGTATACTTGGCGTTGGTTACCATTCACGGTACCATCATGGTATTTTTTGTACTTACAGCTGGACTGAGTGGTACGTTTAGCAACCTTCTTATTCCTCTTCAAATTGGAGCGCGCGATATGGCCTCTGGTTTATTGAACATGATTTCGTTTTGGTTGTTTTTTGTGTCTTGTGTTATCATGTTAGCGTCTTTGTTTGTAGAAGCAGGGCCTGCTGCTGCGGGATGGACCATTTATCCACCTCTTAGCGCATTGCCACAAGCACAACCAGGATCTGGATTGGGAATGACTCTTTGGTTGGTATCCATGGCTATTTTTATTGCCTCTTCTTTACTAGGGTCGTTAAATTATATCGTTACCGTTATTAACCTTAGAACCAAAGGAATGTCGATGACCAGACTTCCACTAACCATATGGGCCTTTTTTGTAACCGCAATTATCGGTGTGGTTTCTTTCCCAGTTTTATTATCAGCCGCATTGATGTTAATCATGGATCGAAGCTTTGGAACTTCTTTCTTTTTATCAGACATTTTTATCCAAGGAGAAGTACTGCATTACCAAGGAGGTTCGCCTGTATTGTTTGAACACTTGTTTTGGTTTTTAGGACACCCCGAAGTATACATTGTTTTACTTCCAGCTCTTGGAATCACATCAGAGGTGCTTGCCACAAATGCTCGTAAACCTATTTTTGGATATCGAGCCATGGTTGCTTCTATTTTAGCCATTGCCTTTTTGTCAACCATTGTTTGGGGACACCATATGTTTATCTCTGGAATGAATCCATTCTTAGGATCGGTCTTTACATTTACTACCCTTCTAATTGCCATTCCTTCTGCGGTTAAAGCGTTTAATTATATTACCACGCTTTGGAAAGGAAACCTTCAGTTTAACCCCGGGATGCTATTTTCAATTGGACTCGTTTCCACTTTTATTTCAGGCGGATTAACAGGAATTATTTTAGGAGATAGTACGCTCGATATTAATGTGCATGACACTTATTTTGTTGTAGCTCACTTCCATTTGGTAATGGGAATCTCGGCATTGTATGGGTTGTTTGCGGGTGTTTATCATTGGTTCCCAAAAATGTTTGGTAGAATGATGAATAAAAATTTAGGATACGTTCACTTTTGGGTAACGGCTGTTTGTGCTTATGGAGTATTTTTCCCAATGCACTTTGTGGGAATGGCAGGATTGCCAAGACGTTATTACACCAATACAGCTTTTCCATATTTTGATGACTTGGCCAATGTCAACATTGTAATCACCATTTTTGCACTCATAGCAGGAGCAGCACAATTAGTGTTCCTATATAACTTTATTCATAGTATGTTTTATGGTAAAAAAGCTGAAATGAATCCGTGGCGCTCCAATACGCTTGAGTGGACTGCTCCCGTTGAACATTTTCATGGAAACTGGGAAGGTGAGATTCCTCACGTACATCGTTGGGCATATGATTACTCAAAACCCGGTCATGACCAAGATTTTGTACCTCAAAATGTTCCCTTAAAAAAAGGAGAAGAGGAACTCAATCATTAAGTGTAAACACTTTTTAAAAAAATAAAAAATCCCTTTTTAGCAATAAAGAGGGATTTTGGTTTTTTAATTTAACGGATCACACGATTGTGTTTCGGTAATAAGATCCAAATGAGAGTCAGCAGGGGAGATGAAAGGAATATCAAATCCCAGTCCACGAATTAAAATCCAGGCTCCAAACAAAAAAGTAACTACGGGGATTAACTTTCTCAAAGAGGTTTTTAGTTTTAATTTATCGTGATATCCAAGCAATAAAATTCCCGACATCATTGGGAGAGTGCCTATACCAAAACAAACCATATACAACATCCCATCAACTGGGTGTGGTTGAAGTATAGCTCCAGATAAAGCTACATACACCAAACCACAAGGTAAATATCCATGTAAAATTCCAGCATTGTTTTGTATCTTTGAGTAACCCTAAATTTAAATTTGACCATGCTAAATTGTTATTCCTGTCCCTTCAAGGTTTCCGAAAATTCATTGGTACAACCTTTCAATTATTCCAAAGGAGAAGTTATTTTTCATGAAGAAGAGCGTCTTGCGGGTCTTTATTGTATCGAAAAAGGAACTTGTAAAATTTCCAAAATGAGTTCCAATGGTCGTGAACAAATCATAGAGTTGTTAACCAACAAAACACTTCTTGGTATTCGGAGCGTCTTGAATGGTGAAAAAACAAACCTTAAGGCTACCGCTATCACTCCTATGAAAGTTTGTTTAGTTCCAAATCATATCTTCTTAAAAACATTAAAAACGGATGAAGACTTTACTATTTTTCTGTTTCAGCTACTAGCAAACTATATCAAATCCACGGATGATAAAATTATAGACTTGGGACAAAAATCCGTCAGTCAACGAGTTGCCAAACTGTTGTTGTCAATGGACAAGTATTTTGAGGCGGATGCCAAGGGGTATATAAAGATTAAAATTAGGCGGGAAGATATGGCCAATATGATTGGAGTAGCAACAGAATCACTCATTCGTACGCTTTCTGATTTCCAAAAAAATAATTGGATTGAAACCCAAGGCAAGCAGCTTCGCATTATCAATCCAAAGAAGCTACAGAGTATTGAAAGCGGACTTTCATAGAATGCACGGTTTTTCAAAAGGATTTAGTTTATATTTGTAATGATGAACGAATATTTAGATCCTACTGGGGAATCTCTAAGCCCGCAAGAAAATGATATTGATAAGGCCTTGCGCCCTTTGTCATTTGAGGATTTTACGGGACAGGAGCAAGTCATCGAAAATCTCAAAATTTTTGTAGAGGCTGCCAATCAACGCGAAGATTCTTTGGATCACACACTATTTCACGGCCCGCCAGGACTTGGCAAAACTACCTTGGCGCATATTCTTGCGAATGAATTGGGAGTTTCTTTAAAAGTTACTTCAGGACCCGTACTCGATAAACCAGGAGATTTGGCGGGACTTTTAACAAATCTAGAACCCCGTGATGTTCTTTTTATTGATGAAATTCATCGCTTAAGTCCCGTAATTGAGGAATACTTGTATTCGGCGATGGAAGATTTTAAAATTGATATCATGATTGAATCAGGTCCGAATGCGCGAACGGTTCAAATAAATCTCAACCCATTTACACTGGTAGGGGCAACCACTCGGTCAGGCTTGCTAACAGCACCCATGCGAGCCCGATTTGGAATCAATAGTCGATTGCAGTATTACCAAGCAGAACTCTTGTCAACAATTGTAGAACGGAGTGCATCCATTTTAAAAATTCCTATTTCATTAGAAGCTGCAATAGAAATAGCTGGCCGAAGTAGAGGAACCCCCCGAATTTCTAACTCGCTTTTAAGAAGAGTTCGCGATTTTGCTCAAATAAAAGGAAACGGAAAAATTGACGTCAATATTTCCCAAATTGCACTTAAGGCTCTTAATGTTGATGCTCATGGGCTGGATGAAATGGACAATAAAATACTGATAACTTTAATCGATAAATTCAAAGGAGGCCCTGTAGGAATCACAACCTTGGCAACCGCAGTTTCTGAAAGTCCCGAAACAATTGAAGAGGTATACGAACCGTTTTTAATTCAAGAAGGATTTATTGTGAGAACTCCTAGAGGAAGAGAAGTTACCGATCGTGCCTACAAACATTTGGGACGTATAAAAAACATTACGCAAGGAGGCCTTTTTTAAATACTTCTCCAGCGGAAAGAATTTAGATAGCCATTTTATGAATACAACCCAACAAACGAATTTTATTAAAACCGAAGCCAAACGCCTCGGTTTTTTATCTTGTGGAATTTCGAAAGCGGGTTTTTTAGAGGAAGAAGCCCCACGACTGGAAGCATGGCTCAAAAAAAACCAGCACGGTGAAATGGCATATATGGAAAACCATTTTGACAAACGCCTAGATCCTACCTTACTGGTTCCAAGTTCCAAAAGTGTTGTTTCACTGCTATTTAATTATTTCCCATCCAAAACGCAAAAAGACGCTACGGCTCCCAAAATATCTAAATATGCATACGGTTTTGATTACCATTATGTGATTAAAGATAAGCTCAAAGAACTTCTTTTTTCTATTCAAGAAACTATTGGCGATGTTCATGGGAGAGCGTTTGTAGATTCGGCTCCCGTTTTAGACAAAGCATGGGCGGTAAAAAGTGGATTGGGATGGATGGGAAAACATTCCAATGTACTTACCCAAAAAGAGGGATCTTTTTATTTCATTGCAGAACTCATCATTGATTTAGAACTGGAATACGATCATCCCACTACCGATCATTGTGGGTCGTGTACGGCATGTATTGATGCTTGTCCCACCCAAGCCATTGTGGATCCTTATCAAGTAGATGGAAGCAAATGCATCTCTTATTTTACCATTGAATTGAAAAACGAACTCCCTCAAGAAATGAAGGGAAAATTTGATAATTGGGCGTTTGGATGTGATATTTGTCAAGACGTATGCCCTTGGAATCGATTTTCAAAATCACACAATGAACCCCTGTTTGACCCCAACCCACAATTGCTAGAAATGTCCCGAAGAGATTGGCAAGAAATCACTCAAGAAGTATTTGACACATTATTTAAAAAGAGTGCTGTTCAACGCACCCAATTTAAAGGACTGACAAGAAATATTGAGTTTTTAAAGGACTGATTACATTACAAAATCTTACATTTGAATCAAAATACTACTATGGATAAATCTAACAAAAGACGCGAGGCTTTACTCTATCATGCAAGACCCCAACCTGGTAAAATAGAGGTTGTTCCAACCAAAAAGCACAGCACTCAGCGCGATCTTGCTCTTGCCTATTCTCCTGGTGTAGCAGAGCCCTGTCTCGAAATAGAAAAAGAAGTTAAAAACGTTTATAAATATACTTCCAAAGGAAACTTAGTCGCTGTTATTACAAATGGAACAGCCGTTTTAGGTCTTGGCGACATTGGTCCCGAAGCATCCAAACCTGTAATGGAAGGAAAAGGACTTTTGTTTAAAATATTTGCCGGAATAGATGTTTTTGATATCGAAATTAGTACCAAAGATGTGGATGCTTTTGTTGAAACAGTAAAAAATATTGCACCTACATTTGGAGGGATTAATTTGGAAGACATCAAAGCCCCAGAGGCGTTTGAGATTGAAAGACGTTTGAAAGAGGAATTGGATATTCCCGTAATGCATGACGATCAGCATGGGACAGCCATTATTTCAGCAGCAGCATTGATAAATGCCTTGGAATTGGTTGACAAAAAAATGGAAAACGCCAAAATCGTTGTTTTAGGAGCTGGAGCTGCAGCAATTTCGTGCACCAAACTTTACAAAGCCTTTGGCGCCAAAGCATCTAACATTTTGATGCTAGACAGCAAAGGAGTCATTCGTAAGGATCGGGAAAATTTAACCCCCGAAAAACTTGAATTTGCAACGGATATTGATGCGTATACCCTTGAAGACGCCATGAAAAATGCAGATGTTTTTATTGGATTGTCTAAGGCTGATATTCTAACTCCAGACACCTTACTTTCAATGGCTAAAAACCCCATTGTATTTGCAATGGCCAATCCCAATCCTGAGATCAATTATGATTTAGCTATGAAAACCCGGGATGATATCGTTATGGCTACAGGTCGATCTGACCATCCCAATCAAGTAAACAATGTGTTGGGGTTTCCATTTATTTTTAGAGGAGCACTGGATGTTCGAGCTACCAAAATAAACGAAGCAATGAAGATGGCCGCCGTGGAGGCGCTTGCCAAACTTGCCAAGGAACCCGTTCCCGAACAAGTGAATATTGCATACAACAAAACCAAATTGACTTTTGGGAAAGAATACATTATTCCAAAACCGTTTGATCCTCGACTCATTACCGAAATTCCGCCGGCTGTTGCCAAAGCAGCAATGGATTCGGGAGTTGCCCAAGAACCGATTTCCAATTGGAAAGATTACCAAGAAGAACTGTATCAACGAATAGGATCGGATGATAAAATAGTTCGTTTATTATTAGACCGCGCTAAAAATGATCCTAAAAGAGTCGTTTTTGCTGAAGCAGATCAGCTGAATGTCCTTAAAGCCGCACAAATTGCTCATGAAGAAGGAATTGCTATTCCAATTTTATTGGGTAGAAAAGATGTCATTCAAGAACTTATGAATGAAATTGAGTTTGATGCTGAGGTGTTAATTATTGATCCCAAATCCGATTCTGAAAAAAGCAATAGAGAAAGATACACACAGCATTATTGGGAGCGCCGGAAACGAAACGGTGTTACGCAATACGAGGCTTCAAGCAAAATGCGAGAACGTAATTATTATGCAGCCATGATGGTTAATTTAGGAGATGCTGACGCTTTGGTTTCAGGATATTCGAGAAGTTATCCTACTGTTTTCAAACCTATGGTTGAGCTTATAGGAACCGCCAACGGAGTTAATAAAGTAGCAACTACGAATTTAATGCTGACAAACAAAGGACCCATTTTTTTGTCGGATACTTCGATCAATATAAACCCAACTTCAAAAGAATTGGCAAAAATTGCTCAAATGACTGCTTTTACTGCAAGTATGTTTGGAATAGAGCCTTCTGTAGCAATGTTATCCTTTTCAAACTTTGGTTCTTCAAACAGTCCAGAGGCTATTAAAGTTCGTGAAGCCGTTAAATACTTACATCGATTTTTTCCAAGCCTAACTGTCGATGGTGAAATTCAATCTGATTTTGCTTTGAATAAAAAAATGCTTCAAGACACTTTTCCTTTTTCGCGATTATCGGGTAAAAAAGTAAATACCCTTATTTTTCCAAATTTAGAGGCCGCAAACATAACGTATAAGCTCATTAAAGAACTTGATGACGCGCTTTCTATTGGGCCTATCATGATGGGGATGAAAAAACCAGTTCATATTCTTCAGCTTGGGGCAAGTGTCGATGAAATTGTCAATATGGTTGCGGTTGCAGTCGTAGATGCGCAAGAAAAAGAGAAACGAAATGCGGCCCTTTAGAGGGGTTAGAGAATTCGTAAATTTATACGTACTTTTGAAGTCAATCTCACTTCAATGATTACACGTCTAAAAGGTCGCTTGGTAGAAAAATCACCAACAGAAGTTGTTGTGGATTGTAACGGAGTGGGCTATTTGGTTCATATTTCCCTCCATACCTATGCTCAGTTGTCAAACGAAGAGAGTATTTGTTTGTTAACGCATCTGCTAGTTCGTGAGGATTCACATACATTGTATGGTTTTTTTGATGAAATTGAACGAGCAACGTTTCGCTTGCTGATTTCAGTTTCTGGAATAGGAGCTAATACCGCTCGTACAATGTTGTCTTCATTATCGCCTTTTGAGATTCAAAAAGCCATTATGTCCGAGGAGGTCACAACCATTCAATCTGTAAAGGGAATCGGTCTAAAAACAGCACAACGAGTAATTATTGATTTAAAGGATAAAATAGCGATTCTATCTGGAATGGAAGAAGTTTCTGCTTCTTTAAACAATACAAGTTCAGAAGAAGCGTTATCAGCATTAGAAGTTTTAGGTTTTTCAAGAAAACAATCTCAAAAAGTTATTGATAACTTGCTTAAAACCACCCCAGATATGAACGTTGAATCGCTTATTAAAAATGCCTTAAACAAACTATGACCATTTTTTGTTCAAGTTTACGACCAACCAAAAATGTTTGTTTGCTCGTTTTTTTAACACTATTTTTTGTAAATATTGTTAAAATCTCAGCGCAACAAACATCGCCTAAAGACACCCTTACGACCCAGCTATTAACCAAAAGTATTCAATTACCACCGCCTTCTGTGTTGGAATCTAGATACACTTACGACCCTATTGCTGATCGTTATATTTATACAGTAAAATTGGGAGAATTTGATGTCAATTTACCCCTTGTTTTAACACCAAAACAATACCAGGATCTGGTTCGAAAAGCTCAAATTAAAAGTTATTTTGATGAAAAGACAGCTTCTTATGAAGGAGGATCAAAGGACAGCTCAAGCCAAAAAAATCTTTTGCCTCAATATTACGTAAAATCAAATCTATTCAAAACTATTTTTGGGAGCAACACCATAGATATTGTTCCGCAAGGTTCCATTGCTTTGAATTTGGGGGTGAGATACCAAAAGAACGACAACCCAGCATTGTCTCCTAGAAATCGTCGTAATTTTAGTTTTGATTTCGATCAACAAATTTCAGTAGGAATCAATGGTAAAATTGGAGACCGCCTGGGTGTCAGTGCCAATTATGATACAGAATCAACATTTGATTTCCAAAACCTAATCAAATTGGAATTCAATCCCCCTTCCGCCAAAGAGTTGGTGGGTGACAAAGCGCGTTCCAAAATCGAAGAGATTGAGAAAAGGGCAAAGGGGGTTTTAGATCCCATTACTTCTACTATAGAAAAAGGAGAGAAAATCATTCAGAAAGGAGAAAATGTTATTCAGAAAGGAAAGGATGCTATTGGGTCATTATCTGAGCCAAGTTTTAGTGGAAATGAAGATGCAATTATTCAGAAAATAGAAGTAGGTAATGTAAGTATGCCATTAAACAGTTCTCTCATTACAGGTGCACAAAGTTTGTTTGGATTTAAAACCGAGTTGCAATTTGGAAAAACACGGGTAACAGGAGTTTTTTCGGAGCAACGTTCTCAATCTTCAAGCGTTGTTGCCTCAGGGGATGGCACTCTGGAAGAGTTTTCAATTTTTGCTCTTGATTATGAAGAAGACAAGCACTTTTTCTTATCACAATTTTTTCGAGACCAATACAACAAAGCCCTTTCAACGTATCCATACCTAAACACACAAGTACAAATCAGCCGAGTTGAAGTTTGGGTAACCAATAGAGGTTCTCAAACCAATAATGTTCGAAATATTGTTGCACTCCAAGATATCGGAGAGGCCTCTCCAGATCGCACACGACTGGACGACGCATACCCTAGTTTTTTTAGCACTACCAACCCCAATGCTTATCCTGATAACGAGGTAAACAAGTTAGATCCAAATGCAATAGGAAGTGGAGGCGTATTAACAGATGCCATTCGTGATATTGCTACGGTAAATCAAGGGTTTGGGCCTCTTATAGGCAGTGCAAATCAAGGATTTGATTATGCTGTTTTGGAAAGTGCACGAAAACTAGAACCCAATGAATATCAGCTTCATCCTCAACTAGGTTATATTTCATTGAATCAAAAACTAAGTAATGACGAAGTATTGGCAGTAGCATTCCAATATACATTGGGAGGAAAAGTGTACCAAGTAGGAGAGTTTGCAAACGATGGTGTTGCTGCAACAGATGTCACCATATCTGAGGGAACAGCGACTCAGGTTTCTAACAACAGCTTATTGCTCAAACTTTTAAAAAGCAACATTACCGATGTTAGTCAGCCTACATGGGACTTGATGATGAAAAATATCTACAGTACTGGAGCATTTCGTTTGGCTGAAGAAGATTTTAAACTAAACATTCTTTATACCGATCCTTCCCCCATCAACTATATCAGTCCTGTCGATAAATCCTCTTGGCCAGAGGGCCTTGATAAACAAATATTATTGGGAGTTTTTAACGTCGACAAGTTGAATATATACAACGATTCTCAAAACGGTGGTGATGGGTTTTTTGATTTTGTTCCTGGAATAACCATCGATTCGGAATATGGAAGAATTATTTTTACTTCTGTTGAACCCTTTGGAGAATTTTTATTTGATAAATTAAAAAATCCGCAAGGATCTTCAGGTGAAGATTACGACAATTCGGTTACCTACAATGATAATCAGAGTAAGTATGTTTTTGGAGAAATGTATGCATTGACCAAAGCAGAAGCTTTTGATGAAGTAGAAAAAAACAAATTTGTCCTAAAAGGAAGATACAAGTCCTCCACGGGGGGCGGAGGAATTTCGCTAGGAGCTTTCAATGTTCCTAGAGGTTCTGTTCGAGTTACTGCTGGGGGAAGATTGTTGCAGGAAGGCGTTGATTATACCGTCAATTACCAAGTGGGAACCGTAAAAATATTGGATGAAGGGCTGAGGAATTCCAATATACCTATTGAAGTTTCTACCGAGAGTAATTCTTTCTTTGGTCAGCAGAACAAACGTTTTTCGGGAGTAAATGTTGAGCACCAATTCAATGATAATTTTTTATTGGGAGCAACGGTCATGAATTTGAGTGAACGACCTATTTCACAGAAAGCCAACTACGGTAGTGAACCAGTTAACAACACCATGTTTGGGTTTAATGGTAACTTTTCAACAGAAGCTCCTTTTTTAACAAGATGGGTCAATAAACTTCCAAATATTGATACAGACGTTCCTTCAAATGTTTCTGTTCGAGGAGAAATTGCGTACTTATTGGCGGGTTCTCCCAAAAATGCAGATTTTGAAGGAGTGGCAACAACTTACATTGATGACTTCGAGGGTTCACAATCCACTATCGATGTTAAAGGTGCTTTATCCTGGAGTCTTTCCAGTGTTCCTGCTGCTGGGGTAAATGGTGCTAATGCCGCAGTTGATGATTTATCAAGCGGATATAATAGAGCCAAATTGGCGTGGTATAATATCGACCCTATTTTTTACACCTCTCAAAGTCCTTCAGAAATTGGCAATAATGAAATTTCTAAAAACGAAACTCGTCGAATTTTTATTGATGAAATATTCCCACAACAAGATTTAGTTCAAGGACAAACAACGATTCAAAACACACTGGATTTAGCATTTTATCCTAACGAATTGGGACCTTACAACAACGCCTCTGAATCTGCTTTCACAAGTACGCCCGAAGAAAACTGGGCAGGAATAATGCGTCCAATCACTTCTACTAATTTTGAGCAATCCAATGTTGAGTTCATTGAATTTTGGATGTTAGACACTTTTCAAAATTCTCGGACTTTTGGAGACGATATAGGAACCTTAGCGATTCATTTGGGAAATATTTCGGAGGACATACTTAAAGACGGTCGTAAGCAATACGAAAACGGACTGCCAGGAGTGGACGGGACTTCGCTTACAACTTCCTCTTCGTGGGGAGTTACCCCATCAAGTCAGTCGTTGGTATATGCTTTTGATGCCGAAACCGCCAATCGAACTCTCCAAGATGTAGGGCTCGATGGACTGCCTGATTCAGAAGAATCTTCCTTATATACCAATGGACCTTCCAATGATCCGGCTCGAGACAATTATCAATATTTTTTAAACGCTTCCGGAGGTATTTTGGACCGCTATAAAAACTACAACGGTTTGGAAGGGAATTCTCCCGTAGCAGTTTCTGATACCAATCGAGGCTCAACAACCATTCCCGACACTGAAGATATCAATCGTGATAATACCATGAATACGATTGACAGTTATTTTGAATATCGCATTCCAATTCAGCGCAACATGACTCCTGATAACCATCCTTTTTTGAGTGATGTTCGAGAGGATGTAACCGTTGACTTACCCAACGGTGAAACAATCAAATCTCGCTGGATTCAGTTCAAAATACCAATCAACAAAGACTATTATCTAGGGACTTCTTTCAATTCTTATTTTGACGCTATAAACGGAATCAATGACTTACGAACCATTCGATTTATGCGCTTGATGGTTAAAGATTTTACAGTACCTACAGTAATGCGGTTTGCAACTTTAAATTTGGTTAGGGGTGACTGGAGAAGGTATACGAAGCCGCTCAACAATACCAATTTCACATACCCCAATACTACCGTTGATATTAGTACGGTAAGTATTTTAGAAAACGAGAATCGAGTTCCTATTAACTATGTACTACCACCGGGAGTTGTTCGCGAACAATTTAATAATAGTAACACAGTCATACGACAAAATGAGCAAGCATTGTCTTTTACTGTTTGCGATCTTAGCCCCAAAGATTCAAGGGGTGTCTTTAAGAATGTAGATGTTAATTTGCTTCAATACAAAAAATTAAAAATGTTTTTGCATGCAGAGTCTCTTCCCAGCCAACAACCCCTTCCAGGAGAAGGTGCTTCGGAGGATTTTGATCGTCGCATGGTAGGTTTTGTTCGTTTGGGAACCGATTTATCTGAAAATTATTACCAAATTGAAGTTCCTCTAAAACCTACTTCGTTCAACCCAGGATCTTCCTCACGACTCAGTGCCGAGGAAGTGTGGCAACCCGAAAGCAATTCTATTGACATTCCATTGGATTTATTAACCAAAATAAAAGCTGCAGGAATTGCCAATGGAAGTTTGCTTGAAGCAACCTATTACGACGAGGAACTTAACGTAATTGATGAGTTTGCTTCAATAAGTTCGTTGCCGGGAGATAAAAAATACAAATTTGCTGTTAAAGGAAATCCATCTTTAGGAAGAATTTTAACCATTATGATTGGAGTGAAAAATCCTTCAGCAACACCCGGGGATTTATTGTGTGGGGAAGTTTGGTTTAATGAATTGCGATTGTCTGAAATAGAATCCAAAGGAGGGTGGGCAACCATTGGCTCAATGGATGCAAATATTGCAGACTTTGCAACAGTATCTGCCACTGGAAAAATTTCTACGGTAGGATTTGGAGGTATTGAACAAAATCCAAATCAACGCAGTCAGGAAGATTACCGCCAGTACGGTTTGGCCACTTCAGTGAACATAGGACAGCTATTGCCAAAAAAATGGGGGATTCAAGTACCAATGAGCTACAGCATTTCCGAAGAATTTATTACTCCCGAATACGACCCCTTTTATCAAGACATTCGTTTGCAAGATCGTTTGAATAACGCTGTTCGTGACACCCAAAAAGATTCAATTAAAAATCAAGCTATTAGCTATACCAGACACAAAAGCATAAATTTTATTGGGGTTCGAAAAAATAGAAACCCCGAACAAAAAAAGCGTGTGTATGATATCGAAAACTTTGATTTTTCATATGCCTTCAATGAAGAAAATCATCACGATTATGAAATAGAAGACCTTACTCGGCAAACGGTAAAAGTAGGAACTGGATATCAATACAGTTTCACACCGTTTTCAATAGACCCGCTTAAAAAGGTTCCGTTTATTAGTCAGAAAAAATATTTAAAATGGTTGAGTGAATTTAATTTTAACCCCATTCCTGACAACATATCACTAGCAACAAGTATCAACCGAGCATTCAGTAGCCAACGCTTCAGGGAAGTGTATTTGGAAGGGACTAACGCCGCAAATCAATTGCCTCTTCCTGAGTTGCAACAACGAAACTTTATGTTTGATTGGGCATTTACCCTAAATCATAACCTTACACGTTCGTTGCGAATGAATTTTACGGCATCTAACAACAGAATTGTCAAAAATTATTTTACCCAAGACGCTCAAGGCAACGAAATATTAAATAGAGATCTGGATATCTGGGATGGATTTTGGGATGCTGGAGAACCCAATCGACATGCGCAATCTATTGGACTTACTTACAACATTCCGTTTCCTATTATTCCCGGTTTGAGTTTTATTAATGGAACGTATAATTACACCGGTGACTTTAATTGGCAGCGTGGGTCCAATACTTTAGCCGATGTTGAAGATGCTGACGGAAACCGTCTAGGGATTGTTAACACCATTCAAAATGCCAATACTCACACATTGAACACCACCTTCAATTTGGATAGACTCTATCGATCTTTGAAGTGGGTGAAAAAAACAAAAGGCAGTAACAAAAACAGCCCGCAAGTAAAGGCATTGAATACCCTTATTGGATTTACAACAGGTCTTAAGCGTCTTCAAGTTAATTATTCAGAAAACAACGGAAAAGTACTCCCAGGATATACAGAATCACTCGGATTTTTTGGAACCCTTCGCCCTTCTTTTGGGTTTGTTTTTGGGAGTCAGTCAGACATCAGATATGAGGCCGCTAAGCGTGGATGGCTTACCGAATTCCCCGAGTTTAATCAGCAATTTACCCAAGTTCACAACTCAAAATTGACTTTTTCTGCTGAAATAGATTGGATAAAAGATTTGAATATTGATTTGAATGCGGACCGTAATTTTTCTGAAAATTTTGCAGAAAACTTTCAAGTAACAAATGGAGAATATCAATCACTAACACCCAACAGTTACGGAAACTTTGGCATCTCAACAATTTTAATAAAAACAGCTTTTTCCAAAAGCAATGAAACGCAGTCTAAAACCTTTAGCGCTCTTCAAGACAATCGATTAATAATAGCAAGAAGATTGGCTGACCAAAAAGGAGTTTCTACAACAGATATTGATCAGGATGGATATCCAAAAGGATTTGGCAAAAACAATCAAGCGGTTTTAATTCCCGCATTCTTATCGGCATACTCAGGAGCAGATGCCAATAACATTTCTTTGGAAGCCTTGCGCGATACACCACTCCCGAATTGGTCAATTCAATACACAGGATTGATGCGGATCAAATCATTTAAAAAAATATTCAAGCGCCTTTCTTTTTCTCACGGTTATCGTTCTAGTTATACGCTCAATTCGTTTCAATCCAATTTGGAATTTGATGCAAACAATCCAAACAAGCTGGATCAATCCGATAATTTTTTAAATGAAACTTTATACACGAACGTCAATCTAGTGGAGCAGTTCAATCCGCTTCTGAAAGTTGATTTAGAATTGAAAAATTCTATTAGCATGTTGGCAGAGCTCAAAAAAGATCGGGCCTTATCGCTTAGCTTGGACAATAACTTATTAACTGAGACCTTTGGTAACGAATTGGTTGTAGGACTAGGATATCGAATCAAAGACGTGAAGTTAAGAACCAATATTTCGGGCAAGCGAAAAACCCTTAAAGGAGACATCAACATCAAAGCCGATCTTTCGGTTCGAGACAATATTACAATCATTCGTAATTTGGACTTGTTGAATAACCAAGTAACCGCTGGTCAAACACTTTGGTCTTTAAAAGTAACAGCCGATTACGCATTGTCAAGAAACTTGACTGCGTTGTTCTTTTACGATCACTTATTTTCAAAATTTGCTATATCTACCGCATTTCCTCAAACTACCATCCGGTCTGGATTTACAATTCGCTATAATTTTGGACAGTAAATTTCTGTTTTCAATTCAAAAAATCTACATTTGAAAAATAAATTATTGATATGAATATCCCACAAGACTTAAAATATACCAAAGACCATGAATGGGTTCGCATTGATGGTGATACGGCTACTGTTGGAATTACTGATTTTGCACAAGGTGAACTAGGAGACATTGTATATGTTGAAATAGAAACAGTTAATGAAACGCTGACTAAAGACGAAGTGTTTGGAACCGTTGAGGCCGTAAAAACTGTTTCCGATTTGTTTTTGCCATTGACAGGAGAAATTGTAGAGTTCAACGAAGCGTTGGAAGACACACCTGAATTAGTGAATTCAGACCCCTACGATACAGGTTGGATGGTTAAGCTAAAAATCCACGATGTAGAGCAGATCAATGCTTTGTTAGATGCAAATGCATACAAACAACTCATTGGTGGCGCGTAATTTTTACTTGTTTTTCACAGTAGTATGGACTTTTGCTGTCATTGTTGCAAGCAACATTCCTGCAAGCGATATTCCATCAATACTCCCCAATAATTCTGATATCTTAATCCATTTTATTTGGTATTCTGTAATGACCTTTGGGATGATATTGTCTCTAAAGCATAAAGTCTCACGCCCAGTTGTGACTGCATTGTTGCTAACCATTTCAATAGGTTTAATGAATGAGTTTTTGCAAAAAATATTGTCAGTAGGAAGATCTTTTGAACTTTCAGACATACTATCCAATACCCTTGGATCCCTAATAGGGACGCTGCCTTTTGTTATTAATAGAAGATAAAACAAGATTCGGTTTTATAGGTTTAAAAAAAATAGTATTTTTGAAATGATTTGAATTGAAAAAAACAATTTAATATTCACAACCAATATTTGCTTATAGCAAGTTCAAAGTTTTGAATGTTATTTACCTACACAAAACAAAGCTGAAGTGTAGACAACAGAAACATTAAATTTTTATAAATGAAACTTAAAAAGAATCCTAAAGCAGATTTAACCAGAAATAGCAGCCTTTATTTTGCTATAGGTCTCTGCGCTATTCTGTTTATTTCTTGGCAAGCCATAGAGTGGAAAACCTATAAGAAAAGCTATGCATATGAGGCACTAAATATTGACGACGACGACGATGAGGAAGTTCCTATTACAGAACAACTTAAAACACCGCCACCGCCACCGCCACCGCCAGCTCCTGAAATTATCGAAGTTGTAGAGGACGAAGAAGAAGTAGAAGAAACTATTATAGAATCTACCGAAACCGATCAGGAAGAAATAGTAGAGGAAGTTGAAGTTATGGAAGAGGAATTGGATGTCGATGTTCCTTTTGCCATTATCGAAGACGTTCCATTGTTTCCAGGCTGTGAGCGAGTTCCTAAATCGGAACGAAGAAAGTGCTTTCAGGAAAAAATACAGCGTCATATTAGCAGAAACTTTCGCTATCCCGAAATTGCTCAACAGATGGGTATTCAAGGACGTGTTTATGTTAATTTTGTAATTGCCAAAGATGGAAGCATCACAAATATTCGAATGCGAGGACCGGACAAAAATTTGGAAAAAGAAGCTGCCCGAATTATTGGAAAACTTCCCAATATGACACCCGGAAAACAACGCGGTCGCCCTGTTAGGGTTCCGTTCAGTATTCCAATTACTTTCCGACTGCAATAATATATATCCCGCTTTTGCGGGATTTTTTTTGGCATTTTTATTGCTACATATTTAGGGAACCAGAGATGCATTTCTCTCCCTAAATAGTCAATCTCATGAAACCTAAAAAGAACTCAAAATTTGACCTCTCCAAAAATAGTAGTCTTTATTTTTCCATTGGTTTTTGCTTAATGTTATTCATTTCGTGGCGAGCTATTGAATGGAAATCCTATGAAAAATCGAACTTTGATTATCAAATTCTGAATGTAAATACGGACGAAGAAGAGGAAGTACCTATTACGGACTTAAAAACACCCCCTCCACCCCCTCCACCCCCAGCTGTTGTCTCCCAAACCATAGAAGTAGTTGAGGATGAGGTTGATGTTGTGGAGACCGTTATTAAATCAACCGAAACCAATCAGAATGAAGAAATTGTAGAAAATGTTTTAGTTAAGAAAGAATTTGAAGAAATAGATGTTCCTTTTGCTATTATCGATGATGCTCCTTTGTTTCCAGGGTGTGAACGCGTTCAAAAATCAGAACAAAAAAAGTGTTTTCAAGAGCAGATACAAAAGCACATCAACCGAAATTTTCGTTACCCTGAAATTGCACAAGAAATGGGTATCCAAGGAAGAGTTTTTGTGATTTTTGTAATTAGTACTGATGGAAGCATCACTAATATTCAAACACGCGGTCCGGACAAAAATTTGGAAAAAGAAGCCGCTAGAATCATAGAAAAACTTCCAAAAATGATTCCAGGAAAACAACGCGGACGACCGGTTAGAGTTCCGTTTAGTATCCCGATTGTTTTTAAGCTTCAATAATCTTTCAAACGCCTTATAAACGATTGTTTTTGTGAGGCGTTTTTTCTTTTTTAAAATTGCATACTGGTAATTTGTACAGTATCTTTGTGGCTGTTTTTAGGCTATGAAAAACAGTATTTCAGAAACAATTACGCACACTCCCTCAGTTTTGTTAGTTTTCAAAGATTTTTTGATGCTTACCAAAGCTCGATTGGCCATAAGTGTTGTGTTTTCATCAGTAGCAGGATATCTTTTAGGAGCACCTAGTTTTGACTTCACAATTTGTTTGGTTTTGGCTGTTGGAGGATATTGCCTTGTAGGAGCCTCCAATGCTTACAATCAAATTATTGAAAAAGATTTGGATGCGCTTATGGTTCGGACAAAAAACAGGCCCTTACCCGCGGAGCGCATGAGTCCTCAAGTTGCATTTTGGATTGCTACCGTGCTAACGTTGACAGGAATCTCTATTCTTTATTGGATCAATCCCAAAACAGCCATGTTTGGAGCCGTTTCAATTTTTATGTACACCAGCATGTACACTCCCTTAAAAACCAAAACACCTTTGTCCGTTTTTGTAGGAGCATTTCCTGGCGCAATTCCTTTTATGTTGGGTTGGGTTGCAGCTACAAATGATTTTGGTATCGAGCCTGGAACACTTTTTATGATTCAGTTTTTTTGGCAATTTCCACATTTTTGGGCCATTGGTTGGATGCTTGACGAAGATTATAAAAAAGCAGGATTTAAAATGCTTCCTACTGGCAAAAAGGACAAATCGACTGCTTTACAAACGGTTTTATATACCTTTTGGATGATCCTCGCCTCTTTATTTCCTGTTACAGGGCTAACCGGAGCGCTTTCACTTTCTGTTGGTGCCGCCATAATTGTTGGGTTGCTTGGAATGGTAATGCTTTATTATGCTTTAAATCTCTATCAAACCCTATCGTCCCAATCTGCTAAAAAACTTATGCTGTCAAGTGTGATCTACATTACCTTGATTCAAATTGTTTATGTAATTGATAAGTTTATCTAACTATGGACTATACACAACAACCTTTGGAAGAAAAAAATATACGAGCCAAAAAAATGATGCTTTGGTTTGGAATGATTAGTATTTGCATGACTTTTGGGGGGCTTACAAGCGCCTATGTTGTTAGTAAATCTCGTCCAGATTGGATAGAAAATTTTCAGCTTCCGGTGGCTTTTTATTGGAGTACAGTAGTCATTTTGGCAAGTAGCATTGCTTTTTATTTAGCCAAAAAATCGTTACTAAAACAAAAGCAGCATACGACCGCTTTGTTGATTACAACCTTGGTGTTGGGAATTGTTTTTGTGATTTTACAGTTTTCGGGATTCAATGCGTTAATTCAACAGGGGTATTTTTTCACAGGAGCTCAAAGTACGGTTACCACTTCTTTTTTGTATGTCATTACGATTGTTCACATGGCACACTTATTCGCCGGATTGATTGTAATTTCAGTGGTTTTGGTTCGTCACAGTCAACAGAAATATCGTGAAAAAACACTGGGTTTTGAATTGGCCCATACCTTTTGGCATTTTTTAGACTTTTTATGGCTCTATTTGTTTGCCTTTTTATATTTCTTTAGATAGGAAAAATATGTACATTTGCACAACTAAATTTTGTTACTTTTTATGAGCACTACAACCGTACCAACCAGCACAGAAAATAACGTTTGGGGTGGAGGCAATAAGCCTCTAAATTCGAGTTATGGTAAAATGATGATGTGGTTTTTCATTGTTTCCGACGCACTTACCTTTTCAGGATTTTTAGTTGCTTATGGTTTTTCTCGTTTCAAAAATATTGATTCGTGGCCAATAGCCGATGAAGTTTTTACTCACTTTCCTTTTCTGCACGGTGTTGATGCCCCTATGTACTATGTAGCATTGATGACTTTTATTCTTATATTTTCTTCGGTAACTATGGTAATTGCTGTTGATGCGGGTCATCATATGAAAAAGACCAAAGTAGCTGTTTATATGTTGCTTACAATCCTGGGAGGAGCGGTTTTTGTTGGCTCACAAGCTTGGGAATGGAAAAACTTTATCAATGGAGAATATGGGGCTGTTGAAACAAAAGGAGGGCAAATCCTTCAATTTTTAGATGCCGAAACAGGGCATCGAGTAGCTCTCGAAGATTTTGCTGCATCGTTTCCTAGCGAACGTGTTCAACATGAAAACAAAAACGGTTTGTGGTTTTATGATGAAGCCACGCGACCTAGCTATACGGTTCAAGAAGTTGTTGCTGGATTTATAAACCACGAAAATCTTATAGTGAAAACGGAACAAATTGATGAATCAGGACACAAAATAGTGTTGAGTAGAGAGGAATCACTAAAAAAAATCAATCAAGTACAATATGTGGTTGAAGGAGCCAATTTGGTTCGCAACGAATATGGAAACCGATTGTTTGCTGATTTCTTTTTCTTTATCACAGGATTTCACGGATTTCACGTATTGTCAGGAGTAATTATCAATTGTATTATATTTTTCAATGTCCTTATTGGAACTTACGAGCGACGAGGAAACTATGAAATGGTTGAAAAAGTTGGACTTTATTGGCACTTTGTTGATTTGGTTTGGGTTTTTGTATT
>JAURCF010000041.1 GCA_030828565.1 Flavobacteriaceae bacterium | reverse complement strand
GTTCTTTTTTTGTTGTTGTACCGAATGAATTGGAAGATCAAGTAATTCAAACAATTCTTAAAACATGTTATACGAATAAGCCTGGAGATGGTATGATTTTTGTATCCGATGTAAGTGAATCCTACAGAATAGATGATCAACAATATGGGGTAAAAGCATTAAACTTTAACACACTTTAACAAGTCTTATATTCATTTATTCTATAAATTTGCAATGTTTTGAAAACAATTTATAGAAACGTACTGTCGGTTACACTCGCCTTTTTGGTGGTATTCTCTTCGTCCTCATTCGTTGTAAGTCAACACTATTGCGGCTCTAGACTTATAGATGTTACTGTTTTTGGAAATCCAGACAAATGTTCTTCAGTTGATGAAAAGCCCGACAAACAAACGTGTGTTCAAGCAAAAAGTTGCTGTAACGATATTATAATTAGTATTCCGAGTTACGACTTAGTCTCTTCTTCTTTCGATGTTGATACAAACACATTGACATTTGTCCTTAATAATACATCTTCCATTTCAAAAAAAGAGATAGTTACAGACTCCAAATCTATTTTCTTTCAAAATTACAAACCGCCTAAATTAATTCAAGACACATCTATTCTTTACGAAGTTTATTTAATTTGATTATACTGAATTTAATGGTTCTACTTGTTTAAAGTTGGATGTAATGCCTTAAATTTTTAATCAATAATTTAATAAAATCGTAAAATGAAATACACATATTTATTCCTTTTTCTATTCCTTTCAATTCCCATCACAGCCCAAAATATTTTTGAAGGTCAGGTGCACTTTTTGGATGATAATAATAATAAGCAACCTTTAGAAGGAGCCAATGTTTACTGGGAAAAATCAACTATTGGAACCCTCACTGACAGTGAGGGTAAATTTAATTTGCCCATTACTGAAAACTTCAAAGTTTTGGTAATTAGTTATTTGGGATTTTATACTATAAAACGACACATACACAACGATGACTTCCAATTATTTTTATTAACCTCAAAAATCAACGATCAATTGGAGGAAGTCATTGTCTCAAAACGAAAAAAAGCCATTCAGAAGTCTTATTTTGAAACTCAAAACATAGTTACTGTCAACAGTGCGGAACTACTGAAAGCAGCTTGCTGCAATCTGTCTGAAAGTTTTGAAACCAATCCTTCTATAGATGTTAATTTTTCAGACGCTCTGACTGGGACCAAACAAATTAAAATGCTTGGTTTATCCAGTCCTTACTTATTAATAACAGAAGAAAATATACCCATGGTTCGAGGAGCATCTCAAGCGTACGGTCTATCATTTACGCCCGGAACATGGGTAGAAAGTATTCAGATTACCAAAGGTACGGGCAGCGTAATCAATGGGTTTGAAAGTATGGCAGGCCAAATCAACACGGAACTGTTAAAGCCTTTCAACCAACCACGTCTGTTTTTTAACGCCTATTCTTCGGTGAATGGAAGAAACGAGCTTAATATTCAGTTTTCGGACTCCATTTCAAAGAAATGGAGTACAGGAATCTTTGTTCATGGCAATCAAAGAAGTCAGCAAAATGACAAAAACAATGATAATTTTTCAGACAATCCACTATCAAAGCAAATCAATCTTTTGAATCGATGGCAATACATAGATTCCGAAAAAGGCTGGGTAGGATTTGCAAACATTCGCTACATGGACGACCACAAACAATTGGGAGGCACAAGTTTTGATCCATCTATTCATAAAAACTCTCAGTTATTCTGGGGAAGCGAAATTGACACCAAACGCTTGGATTCCTCTCTAAAAATTGGGTATGTTTTTCCTGAGTTGCCTTACCAAAGTCTTGGTTTTCAGATGTCTTACAGTCAACACAATCAAGAATCTTATTTTGGATTGAATGCATATGATATTCATCATCAGAGTTTTTATGCTAGTTTTTTGTTCAATTCTATTATTGGAAATACCAAAAGTAAATTCAAAGCAGGAATCAATTTTATGAACGATGCCTATGACGAAATGGTTGTGTCCAAACGATACAAAAGAATCGATTATTCTTTGGGAGGGTATTTTGAATACAGTTATGATAATTTGGATAATTTTAGTTTGGTTGCAGGAATTCGAGTAGACAATCACAATTCATTGGGTACTTTTTTAACACCAAGATTTCATGCACGGTATGTTTTGGCTGAAAAAAATATCTTTCGTGGATCTGTAGGAAGTGGAAGGAAGATTGCTAATATTTTTGCAGAAAACCAACCGCTTTTCGCTACTAGCAGACTTATAAACATTGACAGCCAGAGCAAAGGTGTTTTTGGACTGAATCCAGAAAAGTCATGGAATTATGGATTTAGCTATCGCCGTATCTTTGATTTGTTTTCAAGACCTGGAGATGTTACCATTGATTATTACGAGACTCATTTTCAAAACCAAGTAGTTGTTGATTGGGAAAACTACAGAGAAATTGCATTTTACAATTTGAACGGTAAAAGTTATTCGAAAAGCCTTCAAGTATCATTGGATTATACACTTTTGGACAATTTAGACCTACGATTGGCCTATAAAAATTACGATGTAAAAACACAATACAACGATGGTCTGAAACAACGACCATTGCTTGCTAAAAATCGTTTTTTCGGTAATCTTTCGTATGAAACCTTTCCAAACGATAACAATGCTTTGTGGCGTTTTGACACCACTTATCATCAGGTAGGGAAACAGCGTTTGCCCAATACGGTGATTTACAACAATGAGTTTTCGGATTCTTATTCTCTTTGGAATGCTCAAATTACAAGAGTATTTTCCAATCGATTTGAAATTTATATCGGTGGAGAAAATCTAGGCAATTACAAACAACCCCATCCAATTGTTGATGCTGACAATCCGTTTGGCCCTAATTTTGATTCTTCATTGGTATACGGTCCAATATTTGGTAGAAATTTATACGCTGGACTTCGATATACAATCTTATAAGTACAACTTTTTTTAAACATCATTACAATGAAAAATATAACAATTCTATTATTCTGTTTTCTAACCATTTCTTGTTTTTCACAAGAAAAAAAGAGCAAGTCTCAAAACGCTACAATCGTTGTAAGCGGAAATTGCGAACATTGCCAAATGCGAATCACCAAAACTGCACTCTCTCAAAAAGGAGTGAAATATGCTTCATGGGATATTCCTTCCAATCAATTATCGCTGATATATAATGCACGCAAAGTAGACTTGATAGACATCCAAAAAGCCATTGCAAAGTCAGGACACGACACGGGAAAACTAAAAGCACCCGATACGATTTATGAACAGCTTCCAGGATGTTGCCGATACGAAAGATAATCCGAGAGAGAATAAGTTATTTTTTCTTCAAGTAACGAATGAAAAAGTAGCCAATAGAAGCCGCTATAATACCTGAAACAATAAATTGAAGATGTGTATTGTCGCTGAAGCTTTTAATACTACATACAGTAAAATAGGTGATTAAATAAACAACAGCAATAACTAATAAGGAGATAATTAAAACATCAAATTTTTTCATAGTCACGATTTAGGATGTTTAAATATAATTAAAATTCACTAAATTGAATAACGCTTTGAGAAATAATTGCAGCTATTGAGTTTGTGTAAATAAAAAAACCTTGTAAATCTTTGATTTACAAGGTTTTTGCGGAGAAAGAGGGATTCGAACCCCCGGAGGTGTGACCCTCAACAGTTTTCAAGACTGCCGCATTCGACCACTCTGCCATTTCTCCTAATGCGGTTGCAAATATAATGTCCTTTTTTGGTTTCTTAAAACATCCATTTGTTTTTCTTTATAAAATTTTATGTACCCTTTTCAAAATGCGTACATTCGTAATATGTATTTGGCAATTGATTTGGGTTGGGAGTATCTAGTTCTTGTAGCTGTGGGTTTTGCTGCCGGTTTTATCAATACACTTGCTGGTGGAGGCTCTTTGTTGACACTTCCCATGTTGATTTTTTTAGGTCTTCCTTCTGCTGTTGCTAACGGAACCAACCGTATAGCCATTCTCATTCAAACCTTTTTTGCTACTGCAGGGTTCAAAAGTAAAGGAGTTTCCACATTTCCGTTTAACATATATTTAGGCATATCTGCCATGTTGGGCGCATTTTTAGGAGCCAAAATTGCAGTTGATATTCAAGGAGAGATATTCAATAAAATACTAGCCGTTATTATGATTGTGGTTGTTGCTTTGATGGTGTTCAAACCAAAATTAGAAGCCGACTTCCAAAAGGAGCGATTGACGGGGTATCACTTATGGGTTGCTATTATTGCATTCTTTTTTATTGGAATCTATGGCGGTTTTATCAACGCTGGGATTGGGTTTATCATCATGCTTTTTCTCCATTATTTCAATAAAATGTCTTTAATTCGTGTAAATGCTACAAAAGTATCTTTGGTATTTGTTTACACCATAGGAGCTATAATCATGTTTGCTTTGAACGACAAAATTGATTGGATGGTTGGATTGATTTTAGCCATAGGAAATGCCTCTGGCGCATGGGTGGGGAGTCGATGGTCCGTAAAAAAAGGTGACGTTGTTATCAAAGCAGCTATGGTTATCATGGTTTGCTTGATGTCCCTAAAATTGTGGTTTTTTTAGTATGAGAGCAAAAACACTTAGTGGGAAAGTTGTTGTAATGCAATTTTTGTTTTACTTGTAGGTAAATTGCATGTGTTGTTTTCACATACATAGAGAATGGTTTCTCCTTCTACATAACGATTTTTTAACAAAGGAAGCGTGTTTTTTATTGTACTTGCCGCAATTATTTTATTAGGAATGTATACTTTATTCAATTCTTTAACTTTTTCTTCGGCATTCTTTCCTAAAATTGCAACTTCATAAAAATTAGCACTATAATTTGTATAAACATCTAACCAATTGGAATAGGCAGATGTGTATTTTTCTATAGAAGGAATGACATTTTGAACCATTTGTCGACTTACTTTTAGGTAATAACTATTTTCATATAAATGACCTATTTTTTGTAGATTTTTCGCCATAATAGAATTTGAAGCCGAGATTACGTTGTCTTCCGTTTCTATTCTTCTAACAATTAATAAAGAATCTTCATTAGAGGTAAAAAAGAACATATTTGATTCTATGTCAAAAAAATGATCAAAAGTATAATCAGTTAATTGTTTTGAAATTTTCATCCATTTTTCATCCAAACTAACTTCGTAAAGTGCTATATATGCTTCAATTAAGGTCGCATAATCTTCTAAATATCCATTAATTGTAGCTTTCCCATTTTTGTAATTTCGATACAAACCTCCATTTTCTTTGAAAATGTTTTCAGCTAAAAAAGAAGCTGTTTATGAGTTACGTTCCTTTTCCTGACAATACTTTGCCTAGTTTTGAAAGAGTGACTAACAAATGGGCGCTTTACATAGACACAAAAATTCTTGGTAGCCATATGTGGCAGACTGATTATGATCCTGAAGGTGTTTTGAGCACAATCCCAGCTATTGTTAGTGGTTTAATTGGGTTGATTGCAGCTAAGATTTTTGACTCTCCATATAGAAATCGAATATTTTTAATAGGGTTTTGTTTATTAGGGGTTGGTTTTTTGATGCACCTGTGGATTCCGATAAATAAACCGTTGTGGACTAGTAGTTTTGCATTGGTGAGTTCTGGGTGGTGTGCACTAATTCTTATAGTCATAGATAAAATCTATGCTTTAAGAGGGTCTAAATTGGTATCCATTTTTAGTTACATAGGAAAAAATGCCATTGTGTTATATGTTATATCGAGCCTGATAACCGTCTTATTTTATAAAATTTATATCCTAGATAAAAACATACACAATTGGATTTATGAAGAAATATTTATCTCATTTCACCTAAGCAATAAGGCCGCTTCTTTGTTGTATGCGATAGCAGTAATGATTTTTTATTTAACTCTAGGTTATGTGTTATATCGAAAAAGAATATTAATAAAAATTTAATATTCAACGTACTTCACAATTTCCAGTCCGTATCCCGCCATTCCCACACGTTTTATTTGTGTGCTGTTTGTTAGCAAATCCAATTTGTGAATGTTTAAATCGTGTAAGATTTGTGCCCCGATTCCAAAATCTTTTTTATCCATTGTAACAGGGGGTAATTTAAAATCAGTGTTTTGTTGCATGTCTTGAAGTTCGCTCAAACGATGCAAAATATTTTCAGATTTTTGGTATTGATTCACAAACACAATGGCTCCTTTTTCAACTGTATTTAATTTTGAAAATATACGATCGAGATGTTGATTGTTTTCTTGGGTCAATATACCCAGTAAATCATTATTGATACGTGAGGAGTTGATTCGCGTCATAACAGTTTCAGTGGATTTCCACGAACCTTTGGTCAAAGCAATGTGAACTTGGCTGTTGGTAGTTTGTTGATAGGCGTGGAGTTCAAATTTTCCAAACCGAGTGTCAATTTCAAACTGATTTTTTTTCTCAATCAGGCTGTCGTGTTGCATTCTATAGGCAACCAAGTCTTCAATAGAAACGATTTTAAGATCAAATCGTTTGGCAACTTCAAACAACTCTGGCAATCGCGCCATTGATCCGTCTTCATTCATAATTTCAACAATCACTCCTGCAGGTTGATATCCTGCCAAACGTGCAAAGTCAATAGCAGCTTCTGTATGACCTGTTCTTCGCAATACTCCCCCTTCTTTGGCTACCAGCGGAAAAATATGTCCTGGGCGTGCTAACTCATGGGGTTTGATGGATGGATTGACCAGCGCTTTAATTGTTTTGGCTCTATCGGACACAGAAAGCCCCGTTGTAACTCCATTACCGTTCAAGTCCACAGAAACGGTAAAGGCGGTTTCCATAGGATCTGTATTGGTTTCTACCATAGGTTTAAGCTGTAGGTCTTGACACCGTTTTTCTGTCAGTGGAACGCAAATCAGTCCACGACCGTGTTGCGCCATAAAATTTACAATTTCTGGAGTAATGCTATCCGCTGCCGCAATAAAATCGCCTTCATTCTCCCGATTTTCATCATCTACAACAATGATTACCTTTCCTGCTTTAATATCCGTTATCGCATCCTCAATCGTGTCCAGTGAGCTTGTAGTTGTATGTTTCGAAGTTGAATTCATCTAATAAGTATTTACGAAGCCGTTTTTTTGTTAGTTTTTAGTATTGCTATTCCTTTTTGAATCAGGGAGCGAATGGGGTCCAAAACTAGATCCAAATTGATAATATCTTTATCAGCAGTAGATCGTATAGTTAGGTAAACACCAAAGGGTAGGAGTATAAAAGAAGGTAGCCAAGTCCCAAAAAAAGTACTAACACTCCCGTCTTCAGCCCAATTTTTAGTGAATTGTCCGAAAAAATGATAGCTTAGAAAAATACCCAAAGCAAATACGACTGGGAGTCCAAAACCTCCTTTACGAATTATTGCTCCCAGTGGTGCGCCTACAAAAAACAAAATCAAGGGAATGAATCCCAAAGCGTATTTGTCATGAAATAACAAGCTGTGTAGGGCGATTACTTTTTCTCTGTAGAAGAAAGTGTTTTTTTGATTGGTCAAGGTCTTTTTTTGATTGTCAATTGAGGAGATGGCCTGAGATGTGATCTGAAGTTGTACATTAGAATCGTAATTGCTAAGATATTCTTTGTAGTTTGTATAATTAATATTCTCTCCTTTATTGGAGTTGTTTTTGATGTTAGTGACTCCTGTTCGGTTGTAAAAACTGCTTGTAAACCCACTCACTTCTGTAGCGTATTTGGTTTCTAAGGAGTCGATGCTCAATTTCAATTGATTGATATTCTGCATCTTATAGGTGTTTTTAAACTTTTCCTCGCTAAAGTCTACCTGATTGAATTCCGATAAATCGATATTCATCGTATATTTTTCAAAAGCAACCCGAGCATGGGGAAAGTCTTCTTTCCTTTGAGATTTCTTTTTGTTTTTAATTTCTTCGTACCGATATCCATCATACAAAATCAATTGCAAGCCTTGATCGAATTCTTCTCCTCTAAGTTCTCCTCGATCAGCCTTAATGACAATATGGTTGATTTGATTGGCATTTTTTTTATGAATGATAACATCTTCCAAAAACCGATTGTTTTCACCATACTTTCTTCGAACCTTAATGTTGCTTTGCCCCATGTCGTTAAAAATACCTTCTGTGATGGCTAAAGCGGGCTTTAGTTTTGCTAAATTTTTTCGAAGATTGAAAATTTTAAATTCTGAATATGGAATGACATTGTTGGCAAAATAAAAAGTCCCTAAAGAAAGTAACAGATTAACAACTACCAAACCTCTCATCGCTCGGTTTAGTGATATACCAGCCGATTTCATAGCGGCCAATTCGTATTGTTCTGAAAAATTACCAAACGTCATTATGGAAGCAAGTAAAACTGTAAGTGGGAGCACTAAGGGGACGAGTCGCGGTGTGTTGTACAATAAAAATTTGAAAATTACTTCGACATCAAGTTCTTTTCCAGCAAATTCATCAATATAAATCCATATCGCCTGTATGATGAAAATACACATAAGAATCATAAAAAAACTTATGAATATTTTCAGATAGGTTTGAACAATATATTTGTCAATAATTTTCACACTTCCTAGTATTCGTCTATATAATATCCCTCGTATTCATTAGGGTTGAAAGTGAGTTGCTCGTTGGGAATGTTTGGGTTTGTTCGGAATCGGTTAACGGTTAACACAGTTTGTGTCTTGTTTTTTCCAATTTCAATAAGTTTATAAATATGATGCGTTGCACGGTCAATACCTAATAAAAGATAACTGATTTCTGAATTGCTGTCAATAGGAATCAATTTGATGAAGCGAATTTTTCTATTGATTACCGTTTGCAAAATATCCCACTTTAATACATATCCCTCTTTGTAAAAAGACAATAATTTATTGGGAGTTATGGTAGCGGTGTTGTCATCGCTTACAGGACTGATGGTGATTTCTTCGTTTTCTGGGACAATTGTGTATGTTTTTTTTGCATCACAAATTTGAGTGATGCCCATAAAATCCAAACGGTAGGAGTTGTCTTTCAACAATAAAGTTCCTTTTATATCTTGTCGAATATCTTCTGCACTATTTTCCAATTGGTATGTAAAGTCGATTCCTATGGTGTCATAGGAATTAATTGAATTCGAAACCTTTTCCAACAAGGCTTCAGCTTTGGAGTCGTTTTGAGAGAACCCAATTTGGGTAATTGCTAGCAATAGAATAGAATAAAATGACTTCATTTGGAATAGGTAGTATTAAGAGTTGGTGTTTTCGTTATCAAAAAATGCTTGTAATGAAAGAGCGTCTTTAATTAGAACTTGCCGCGCCTTACTTCCTTCAAAAGGACCTACTATACCTGCAGCTTCTAGTTGATCTATGATTCTTCCTGCTCGATTGTATCCCAGTTTCATTTTACGTTGTAACAACGAAGCCGAGCCTTGTTGCGCATTGACAATAACTTCTGCAGCTTCTTTGAATAAACCATCGCGTTCGCTAATATTATCATCAAGGCTTGTGCCACTTTCTTCCCCAATATATTCGGGCAATTCGTGCGCCGTTGGATACGCTCTTTGCGAGCCAATATAATCAGTGACTTTTTCAACTTCTGGGGTATCAACAAAAGCACATTGCAGTCGAATGAGTTCATGTCCTTGCGTGAAGAGCATATCTCCACGACCAATGAGCTGATCGGCGCCGCCACTGTCCAAAATGGTTCGAGAATCGATTTTGGAAGTAACTCGAAAGGCAATTCGTGCTGGGAAGTTGGCTTTAATCAATCCCGTAATGACATTTACAGAGGGGCGTTGTGTTGCAATAATCAAATGAATTCCAACGGCTCGTGCCAACTGCGCCAATCTTGCTATGGGCGTTTCAACTTCTTTACCTGCGGTCATAATTAGGTCGGCAAACTCATCAATAATGAGCACAATGTAGGGTAAAAAAGTATTTCCGTCGTTAGGATTCAGTTTTCGGTTTTTAAACTTGGTGTTGTACTCTTTGATGTTACGACACATAGCATTTTTAAGCATGTCATAACGATTATCCATTTCAATACACAATGAATTGAGTGTATTGATTACTTGCTTGTTGTCAGTAATGATGGCCTCATCGGTGTCGGGTAGTTTTGCCAAGAAGTGGCGTTCAATTTTATTGAACAAAGTAAGTTCTACTTTTTTTGGATCGACAAGAACAAATTTTATTTCAGACGGGTGTTTTTTGTAAAGCAACGAAGTTAAAACCGCATTGAGTCCAACAGATTTTCCTTGTCCGGTTGCTCCCGCCATTAAAAGGTGAGGCATTTTTGCTAAATCCACCACAAAAGTTTCATTGCTAATTGTTTTTCCTAATGCCAAGGGCAATTCCATTTCTGCTTCAGCAAATTTTGTGGAAGCAATTACCGATCGCATGGACACAATGGTTGAATTTTTATTTGGAACCTCAATCCCAATGGTTCCTTTTCCAGGAATGGGTGCAATAATTCGAATTCCCAACGCAGACAATGAAAGTGCTATATCGTCTTCTAGATTTTTGATTTTCGAAATACGAACACCTGCCTCTGGAACAATCTCATACAAGGTAACGGTAGGACCAATGGTCGCTTTTATTTGAGCGATATCGATTTTGTAGTTGCGTAGTGTATCTACAATTTTTTCTTTATTTTCCTCAAGTTCTTCCTGATTGATAGTAATTCCGCCTCCATTACTGTAGTCTTTCAAAAGGTCTATTGAGGGGTATTTGTAATTTTTAAGCTCCAAAGTTGGGTCAAATTCTCCATAATCTTTCACCAAGCGTTTGGCCAATTGATCTTCGGGAGTGGTTTCCTCTTCGGTAACTTCTATTTCCATAGTTAGTTCTGATGAGTCATTGGTTTTAGGAGTTTTGTTTTCAGAGGAAGACTCTATACTTGAATGCTTTGAAATGGTAGGTTTCAATGTTTCTTTATCGATTTCAAAACGGGTAGTTTGGCTCTCTTTCTTTAGGGAAATTGAGGGAGATGGTGCTTCTTCTTCAGCAGCAGATACTGTGTTTGCTTCCGAATCTGATTTTTCAGATGAAAAAAAAGCGGCAATATTTTCAGGAGTAAATTTCAGTTGAACCACCAAGAAAATAATCAAACCAAACAATAGGAGTAAGGCAACTCCAATCCAACCGATGTAGTCTTGTAAAAAGTGATTGATTTCATAGCCCACAACACCGCCCAGTAGAGGTTGATTTTGAAAGAAAAAACCAAAAAATAATGAAAACCAAACTACAGCAGATGAACCCCAAAGCCAATGACTAGGCAGTTTGGTAGCGTTGCTCCCAACAAAATAATGCAATCCTGTGACAAACAAGACTCCGACCCATATTGTGGATGCAATTCCAAACAATTGATAGATAAAGAAATAAGCAATTAGTGCCCCAAATTTTTTAGCAGCATTTTGCGCTTCGGCATTGCGATTTGAAAATTCCAACAGGAGACTTTGATCGGATTGCCAGGTGGTAAAAAAGGATAGAAATGCTACGATTAGAAGTACCGATAAGAGAATTAAAAAAGTACCCAACAATATTTGTTGGGTCCGGCTCAGTGTGGTTGTGATGAATTTACTCTTAGTTGCCATGTATCCTGTTCACACAAAAATACAAAAACGGCAGCAAACAAAGTTCACATCCTTAAAATTAATCAAAAAAAGACATCAAATCTCCCGATCAACCAAATCGGTCACAACATAATACCTAGGATCGTCAATGGACTGCTTGATAGACTTGTGAAAACTAGGGTCGTGTTTTAGCAGCAAGGAAATGCATTCCGGACTCAAATGAGAAAATAAAACTGCTACCCCTTCGGCTTTGTATTTGTTGGCAATATTAATTACCGCTTCGATTCCAGAATGGTCGCTAACGCGCGATTCCATAAAATCTATTTCAACCGACTTGGGGTCGTTTTTTACATCAAATTTTGAGTTAAAGTTTTGTATGGATCCAAAAAACAAGGGTCCCCAAATTTCATATACTTTGGTTCCATCATCATTTAGGCGTTTTCGTGCACGAATCATGGTGGCATTTTTCCATGCAAAAATCAACGCAGACATAATTACACCTGCTATAACGGCGATGGCCAAATCTTGCCAAACGGTAATGGCAGAAACACTAATAAGCACAAACGCATCGCCTTTGGGTATTTTGTTGATAATGCGAAAACTACTCCATGCGAATGTTCCTATTACGACCATAAACATTACCCCAACCAAAGCGGCAATTGGAATTTTTTCAATCAAGGGAGCTCCAAACAATATAAATGATAACAAAGCCAACGAAGCTGTTAGTCCCGACAATCGTCCTCTTCCGCCCGAGTTTACATTGATAATGGATTGACCTATCATGGCACAACCGCCCATACCTCCAAAAAGTCCATTTAAAATATTGGCGCTTCCTTGAGCTACACATTCGCGATTTCCACTTCCTCGACTTTCGGTCAATTCATCTACCAAATTCAATGTCATCAAAGACTCAATCAATCCAACAGCGGCTAACAAAAAGGCGGTTGACAGAATCAAATCCCAATGCCCTTGTAAGGTGTATAAAAAATCGGATATTTGATATTGAAAGGAGGGAAGCGACCCTTCCAAACCTTGTCCGCCTCCGTCCTTAATAAAAGAACCTACGGTGCTTACCTCCAATTTTCCAAAAATGGTAACTGCTGCAACAATTACAATGGCAACCAGGGCAGCGGGTATTTTGGAAGTGAGTTTTGGTAAACCATACATGATTCCCATAGTTAGAAGCACAAGCCCCAACATCATTCCCAATTCAACGCCTGATAACCAAGTTGATATACCGTTTTCTGTTTGTTGGAATAGTTCCAGTTGTGAAAGAAATATTACAATGGCCAAACCGTTTACAAACCCCATCATTACAGGGTGGGGAATCAATCGAACAAATTTTCCGAGCTTAAAGATTCCTGCCATCATTTGAATACCTCCTACGATCAATAGCGTAATAAACAACCATTGCAATCCAAGATTTTCAACGGGCTCTGGAAGCGATTGTCCGACCTCATTTCCTTGTTGAATCATGTGAACCATCACTACAGCCATGGCCCCTGTTGCTCCCGATATCATTCCAGGGCGTCCACCAAAAAGTGACGTTACAATGCCCATCATAAACGCTCCGTAGAGCCCAACCAACGGATCGACTCCCGCAACAAAGGCAAAGGCTACTGCTTCCGGAACCAATGCCAATGCAACGGTTAATCCAGATAATATATCGTTTTTGGGATTGTCAGTGAAATTTCGAAAAATCTTTCTCATTGTTTGGCTTAAAAAAGTCGCAAATATAGGGGTTTGCTATAGACTAACCCTTGTTGTGATAGAGATATTCTGTGATATTTTTTTTAAATAAAAAAGGCGCTTGAGTTAACAAGCGCCTTAGGGTATATTAGAGGAATGTATTTAGGTGTCAATAGACCCCAAAACACGTTTCATAAAACTGTTTAAAGCCTCTTTTTTAGCCATTCCTTCTTGGGTCATTTTGTGAACTTCCAACGCTCCGTAGAGATTGGAAATCATTTCACCCAAAACATCCAACTCTTCATCTTTCAAAGAAGCAACTTCTGTTAAAGACTCAAGAGTTTCGATAGTTTCAACCAAAAAATCTTCGTCATTTTCCTCAATAAATTCAGTGAGGTGTTTAATGATGGGTAACTTCATCGACTAATTCTTTTAAAACATCAAATTTATTGGTCTGCGCCTGATTGACAAAAGCACCCTTTTGAAAAGTTGCAAAGGTGGGAAGATTGTCAACGGTTGCCATTTGTCGGGATTGCGGGTTTTTTTCCGCATCTACCATGACAAACTTTACGTCTGTGTTTTCAGAAGCCAATTTTTTAAACTTAGGCTTCATGATCCGACAGTTTCCACACCATGTTGCAGAATATTGAACTACAACCGATGGATTCTTTGCAACGATTTGCGATAAATTATCTTCAGTAACTTCAACGATCATGACTAGTGAGAACTTAAATAGTTAGCAACGCCATCACGATTTGCGTTCATTGCGTCTTTTCCTTCTTCCCAGTTGGCAGGACATACTTCTCCTTTTTCTTGAACGTGTGTAAATGCGTCAATCAATCGAAGGTATTCGTCGACATTTCTTCCTAATGGCATATCGTTAACACTTTCGTGAAAAACTCTTCCTTCTTCGTCGATAAGATAGGTAGCCCGGTAAGTAACATCGTCACCGTCTTTTAACAAAACGCCCGATTCTTCTTCAAATCGTTCGTTGGTTGAATCTAAAATGTCTAGAGTGTTTGCTAAATTGCGGTTGCTATCGGCCAACAAATTGTAGGTTACACCTTCAATTCCACCGTTATCTTTGGGTGTGTTAAGCCACGCGAAATGAACTTCAGGAGTGTCACAAGAAGCTCCAATTACTAGGGTGTTTCTTTTTTCAAATTCTCCAACGGCTTCCTGAAAAGCATGTAGTTCCGTAGGACATACGAAAGTAAAATCTTTGGGATACCAAAAAAGAAGTACTTTTTTGTTGTTTTTGGTTGCTTCCTCCAATACATTGATTTGGAAGGTGTCTCCCATTTCGTTCATTGCATTTACTGCTAAATTTGGAAATAATTTTCCCACTTGCGCCATAATTGTTTTGTTTTAAAGTGTTTAATAATAAGGGTGCAAAAATACCAATAAGGATGTGAAATAGCGAGTTAAGAAATCTTTAAAATTTATGAATCAATAAGATTTATCAATACTTGTAAATCTATGGGATTATTTTGCAAGTTGCTTGATTTTAATATTCAAGGCAGCGTATAACAAGGTCATAAATGGACTCAACCAATTAAAAATTGCGTAGATAAAATAATCAGCAACGCCCACTCCCAACACTCCCGATTGGTATGCGCCGCAGGTGTTCCAAGGGATAAGCACCGAAGTAACGGTTCCTGCATCTTCCAAAGTTCGACTTAGGTTTTCGGGGGCTAGATTTTTTTCTTCAAAGGCTTTATGAAACATTTTTCCAGGAATCACAATCGATAAATATTGATCCGAAGCCGTTAGGTTTACTGCAAGGCAACTGGCAACTGTGCTGGCAAAAAGCGAAAAAGTAGAGTTGGCCAATTGCAACAAACTGGAACTTATTCTTGAAAGCGCTCCAATGGCTTCCATTACACCGCCAAAAACCATTGCGCAAATAATCAACCAAATGGTTCCAAGCATTCCTCGCATTCCTCCAGAAGTGAACAATTCATTAAGAATGTCGTTGTTGGTTGTGATTTGAGTATCTACCGTCAATGCGTTCATTATTCCCTTGTAGGCAGTTTCTAGGGTCAATGAAGTACCGCCTCCAATTTGTGCTACTAGTTGAGGTTGGAACAGTACGGCAAACAATCCTCCCAACAAGGACCCAATCAGAAGGGCGACAATGGGCGGTGTTTTTTTAATAATCAATACAATGATAATCAAAGGAACAAGAAATAACCAGCCACTGATATGAAAGGTGTTTTCAATGGCGTTCAATAATTCGGCGGTGTTTACGTCTCCCGACGCTTCAAATCCCAATCCCAAAAACACAAACACGATGAGGGTAATAACGATACTGGGAACGGTGGTATAAGTCATATAGCGT
>JAURCF010000045.1 GCA_030828565.1 Flavobacteriaceae bacterium | reverse complement strand
TACGAATATCAAGCCGATGCTTATGCCAAAAATACGTACGCATTTGAGCCTTTGGTTGCGGCCTTAAAAAAATTATCCAAAACCAGTTTGAGTAATTTAACACCGCATCCGCTTTATGTAAAATGGCACTATTCGCACCCAACCCTTTTGCAGCGAATTGAAAAAATGGAAGCAAAGGAATCTTAAAAATGAAAAAAAATACCTACTTTTAGGGTATGCAGGTTATCGATGTAGAAAAAGAGAATCAACTCATTGCTAAGGAATACAAAGAACTCCTTAAAATCAGTTATCAATCGCTGACGAAAGACGATAAAAAGTTAATTCGTTTGGCCTTTGATACCGCTGTTGATGCACACAAAGATCAACGGAGAAAATCAGGGATTCCCTATGTTTTACACCCCATTGCTGTTGCAAAAATTGTGGCCTCAGAAATTGGACTGGACGCTACCTCTATCTGCGCTGCACTTCTTCACGACGTTGTAGAGGACTCTTCCTACACCCTCAATGACTTGCAACAACTTTTTGGAGAAACCATTGCTAAAATTGTCGATGGATTAACCAAAATTTCCAGTCTAAAAAAAGATAAAGACGTTTCGTTTCAAGCAGAAAATTTTCGAAAAATGCTGCTTACCCTTAATGATGATATACGGGTAATTATCATTAAGATTGCTGACCGATTGCACAATATGCAAACCATGGATGCCATGCCAGAATACAAGCAAGTGAAAATTGCATCCGAAACCTTATACATCTATGCACCCTTGGCGCATCGAATTGGATTATACAACATCAAAACCGAGTTGGAAGATTTGGGTTTAAAATACACTGAAAATGATGTCTATAACGATATTTTAAAGCGTGTCGCTCAAACCGAGGAAGAACAAAAAGAATACATTGCTAATTTTTCTCAACGGATTGAAGAAAGCCTCCAATCCGAAAAAATAAAATACGAAATTAAGGGGAGACCGAAATCCATTTATTCGATTCGAAACAAAATGGTTACAAAGAATGTTTCCTTCGATCAGGTTTTTGACAAATTTGCCATTCGGATTGTATACAAATCCCGCGAAAAAGATGAAAAGTTTTTTGCATGGAAAATATATTCTATCGTAACAGATCATTACCGTCCCAATCCGCTTCGTCTTCGAGATTGGATTTCTTCTCCAAAAACTACAGGATATGAAGCACTTCACATCACGGTCATGGGACCCAAAGGAAAGTGGGTTGAAGTACAAATTCGGTCCGAAAGAATGCATGAAATTGCTGAAAAAGGCTACGCCGCGCACTTCAAATACAAGCAAGGAGATCAAGATGAAAAGGGACTTGAAATATGGTTGAATCGTTTGCAAGACACCCTTGAAAATTCAGAAGAAAATGCAGTAGATTTTGTAGAAGAATTTAAATTGAATCTTTATTCAACAGAAATTTTTGTATTCACCCCCAACGGTGATTTGAAATCGTTACCCACAGGCTCTACACCTATTGACTTTGCTTTTAGTATTCACACCGAAGTTGGCATGCATACCCGTGGGGCAAAAGTCAATGGTAAAATTGTACCACTGAGCAGAACATTGAAAAGCGGTGATCAAGTAGAAATCATTACTTCTGAAAAGTCTAGACCCACAGCAAACTGGCTGGATTACAGTCAAACCAGCAGAGCGCGTTCAAAAATACGTTCTTCTTTGAGTGCCGAAAAGAAGCTGCTTGCAGAAGAAGGGAAAGAGCAACTTAGAAGAAAATTAAAACAATTAAAATTTAAACTTGATGAAAAAACCATCAACGATTTGGTTGTTTTCTTTGGACTAAATACAAGTTTGGATTTGTATTATCGTGTTCAAATAGGAACAATCGATAATATAAAGTTGAAAAAATTTGCAGCCTCAAAAGGGAATCGTTTTTTAAACTTTTTCAAGAGCAAACCCCAAGAGAAAAGGAATCTTGACCAAATTCATCGAGAGGAAATTACCGCCAATTACGATCAACTTGTGTTTACCAATAACGAAGACAAGTTGGATTATTCGTTTTCAAATTGCTGCAATCCCATTCCTGGAGACGAAGTTTTTGGTTTTGTAACAGTTAATGAAGGAATTAAAGTTCATAAAAAACAATGTCCAAACGCTTTGAGCTTACAATCCAAGTTTGCTTACCGAATTGTTACTGCCAAATGGATTGATTCTTCCCAAGAAAATTTTGCAGTAAATATTAAAATTTCAGGAATAGACTACGTTGGAATGGTAAATGAAATCACACAAATCATATCTAACAATCTCAATGTCAACATCAAAAAAATGGCGTTTTCAACCGACGGTGGTACTTTTAAAGGAACTTTAAGTGTTGAAGTTAAGAACAATACTTTTCTCAAACGACTGATGAAAAACCTAGAAAATATTAGTGGAGTGGAAAAAGTAGTGCGAGATTGAAAATAGATGCGTATTTTTGTGAAAGAAAAATTCTTTGAGTGTAATGAACACTTCCAAAAACCAAGAAACTGTCAAAGAAGTATTTATCCAATTTTTGGATAATAATGGGCACCGTAAAACACCCGAACGTTTCGCTATTTTACAGGAAATTTATGACAACAAAGATCATTTTGATATTGAGTCTCTTTATATCAAAATGAAAAATAAAAACTATCGAGTAAGCAGAGCTACATTATACAATACTATTGAATTGCTTCTTGAATGTGGGTTGGTTAGAAAGCACCAATTTGGATCGAACTTATCGCAATACGAAAAATCATATTTTGATAGTCAGCACGATCACATAATTTTAACAGATACTGGAGAAGTAAAAGAGTTTTGTGATCCTCGAATTCAAAGTATTAAAAAAACCATTGAAGATATTTTCGATATAGATATTCACAACCATTCATTATATTTTTACGGAACCAAAAAGAAATCATCAAATTAAATTTTATGGCAGTAGATTTACTACTCGGACTACAGTGGGGCGACGAAGGAAAAGGAAAAATCGTAGATGTTCTCACTAAAAACTACGATGTCATTGCTCGCTTTCAAGGAGGACCTAATGCTGGGCATACCCTTGAGTTTGACGGAATAAAACACGTGCTGCATACAATTCCTTCAGGAATTTTTCATGACAATGCAACCAATGTTGTTGGGAACGGCGTAGTGATTGATCCTGTTGTTTTTAAAAAAGAGCTCGAAAATCTAGAGCCTTTCAACATTGACTTTAGGTCAAAATTGTTGATTTCACGAAAAGCGCATTTAATTCTTCCTACTCACCGATTGTTAGATGCTGCTTCGGAAGCTGTCAAAGGCAAAGCCAAAATTGGATCAACACTCAAAGGAATTGGACCTACCTATATGGATAAAACAGGTAGAAATGGAATTCGAGTTGGGGAACTGGAGCTAAGTACATGGAAAAAAACATACCGCTCGTTAGCTGATAAACACGAAAAAATGATCGCGTTTTACGACGTAGCTATTGAGTATGATTTAAAAAGTTTGGAGGCTGAATTTTTTGAAGCCGTAGAATACATTAAGCAACTAGAATTTATTGATAGCGAAGAATATTTGCATCAAACACAAAAAAGTGGAAAATCCATTCTTGCTGAAGGTGCCCAAGGCTCTTTGTTGGATATTGATTTTGGAACGTATCCGTTTGTTACCTCTTCCAACACTACTGCAGCCGGAGCTTGTACGGGTTTGGGTGTAGCACCAAACAAAATTGGAGAAGTTTTTGGGATCTTTAAAGCTTATACAACGCGCGTAGGAAGCGGTCCTTTTCCTACCGAACTGTTCGACCAAGATGGAGAAACAATGGGGCGTGTAGGGAATGAATTTGGATCCACTACTGGACGATCCAGACGATGCGGTTGGCTTGATTTGGTTGCGCTAAAATATGCAGTACAAGTCAATGGTGTTACCCAACTAATGATGATGAAAGGCGATGTTTTATCGGGTTTTGAAAAATTAAAAGTGTGCACATCCTACAATTACAACGGCAAAGTAATTGAACATTTGCCCTACTCAATCCTTGAAGAAAATGTCACCCCTATGTATAAAGAATTTGCAGGATGGAAAGAAGATTTGACCCAACTCACTGCAGAAAATGAACTTCCAGAAAACTTTATGAATTACGTTTTGTTTTTAGAAAAAGAACTTGAAGTGCCTATTTCTATCATTTCTGTAGGGCCCGATCGCAAACAAACCATTCACCGATAGAGAATCGCTTCACAAAAAAGTGTATTTTTGATGAAAATAATTTCATTGAAACCCATTCTCTTTTATAGCATTTTGTTTTTGTTGACCTCGCATTTAATCGTCAAGGCACAAGAAACTAAAACAATCGAAATTAAGGATGCAGGAGCATTCAATCGAGACGAAATTCGTTTTCCAGGAGCCAATATTCTAAGTAAAAACGACTCCAAGCGTGTCCATTTGTTTCATGAAGGAATGGATGTATGGTCAGATAGGGCTGTATTTTACAAACAACGTAATTTTTTCAAAGCCTACGGTAATGTAGTTGTAAATCAGGGAGATACCATTGAAATGTTTAGCAATTACATCGAATACGATGGCAACAAACGCTTTGCAGTTACCAAAGAGAATGTGCTTCTGAAAAATCCTGAAATGACCCTAGAAACAGATACGCTCTACTACAATCGAAATGATGAAATTGCTTTTTATGAAACATGGGGTATTGTTAAAGACAGTGCAAGTGTCATTAAGAGTAATCGCGGTCGTTTTTATATGAAACAAAAAAAATATCGATTCTTAACAGACGTCGAAATTACCAATCCAGAATACAACATCAACTCCTTGCAGCTGGATTATTATACTGATATTGACCATGCCTATTTTTATGGGCCTACCACTATTAAGGGGGAAGATTACGACATTTATTGTGAGCGCGGTTTCTATGACACGAATAACAAAAAAGGATTTTTTATAAAAAATTCTGAGATTTTATACAACCATCGAATCATAGAAGGAGACAGCTTGTATTTTAACAATCCGCTAAATTATGCAGCTGCAACCAACAATGTTAAACTTACCGACACTGTCAATAACTCAATAATTCTAGGTCATTATGCTGAAATATTTAAGGCAAAAGATTCTGCAATGATTACCCAAAACCCTATTGCGATCAGCTTGGTGGAGACCGACTCTTTATACATCCATGCCGATACTCTAGTTGCAATTGGACCTCCTGAAAAAAGAATTATCAAAGGCTATTACGATGTTCGTATCTACAAGAAAGACCTTAGCGGAAAAGCAGACTCCATTCATGTAAATAAAGAAACTGGGTTGACAAAATTAATGCGCAAACCGCTTACAAAGCGTCAACTGCAACGATTAACCCCCAATGAAATTTCCAAAAAAAATCCTGTATTATGGTCAGGAGAAAGTCAAATGACAGGCGACATAATACATCTTATTTCCAATACCAAAACTGAAGAGCTGGATTCGTTAAAAATCCTTAACAACTCATTTGTAGTCGAAAAAGACACTTTAGGAATTGAGAACTACAACCAAATTAAAGGAATTAATCTTTACGGAAAATTTGTAGAAAATAGCTTAAAAACAATTCATGTGATCAAAAACACGGAGATGATTTATTATCTTTATGATGACGACACATACGATTTGGTGGGTATTGACAAATCCATATGCAGTGCTCTTCAAATGGACATCGAGGATAATGCAATAGATCAAATCACCTATTTTACAGAGCCCGAAGGAAACGTTTATCCCGAAAAAGAGTTGCCAAAAAATGCTCGTCAACTCCGAGGGTTTGTATGGAGAGGTTCAGAAAAAGTTAACTCCAAAGAGGATTTATTAAGCGCAACCGATAAAAACATTCGCTTGGTAGTCATCCAAGGAATACATCAAGAAATTGATCCTATTGAAAAAGAAAATGCTCTGCAAATTCCAAAAAAAAGCAAAAAGTTGATGCCAAAACCTGAGTTGATCAAAGATAAGACCCCAAAAGGTCCCAAGACAAAAAGACGTAACCCGTTGATAAAAAAAACTCAATAATTTAAAAGAATGAACCCGCTCACGGAAGATTTTTTTAAATACCAAGCACAAACCACACCAAGTCCATTGGCTATGGAAATTTCACATGCCGAAGGAAGCTATGTTTATGATGTTCATCAAAAAAAGTATTTGGACTTTGTTGCTGGGGTTTCTGCTTGTAGCTTGGGACACCGTCCTCCCAGTGTAGTGACTGCTGTAAAAGAGCAGCTTGATAAATATTGGCACGTAATGGTGTATGGAGAATTTGTACAACAACCTGCTGTTGAACTTACCAAACTTCTAGCAAAGCATCTTCCAGAATCATTATCGTGTACCTATTTAACCAATTCAGGAACGGAAGCCATTGAAGGGGCAATGAAATTGGCAAAACGAGCCACCGGAAAATCTCAATTTATTGCAGCCAAAAACGCTTATCATGGAAGTACACAAGGAGCGATGAGCATTATGGGGTTTGAAGAACGAAAAAGTGCCTACAGACCGTTGCTGCCAGGAATCGAATACATTGGGTTTAATAATGATGAAGATTTATTAAAAATTGGCGCCAAAACTGCGGCGGTTGTTCTAGAAACCATTCAAGGAGGCGCAGGATTTATAATTCCTAAAAACGGTTATTTAAGAAAAGTAAAAAAGCGGTGTGAGGAAGTCGGTGCCTTATTGATTCTTGATGAAATTCAACCTGGAATGGGCAGAACAGGAAAGCTTTTTGCTTTTGAAACTTTTGGAATTGTTCCAGACATCCTTGTTATGGGAAAAGGACTTGGGGGCGGGTTTCCGATAGGTGCGTTTTCAACCTCACCCGCCCTAATGAAACTGATCCAAACAGATCCTATATTAGGACACATCACCACTTTTGGCGGACATCCCGTAATCGCTTCTGCGGCTTTGGCAACCTTACAACAAATCACAGGAGGGAGATTGATGAAGGAAACGCTCCAAAAAGAACAACTGTTTCGACAGCTTTTGGTTCATGATCGCATTCAGGAAATTCGTGGAATGGGACTTATGCTAGCGCTAATCCTTCCCGATGCAGAAACCGCCAATCAATTGGTTTTAAGATGCCTAGACAAAGGATTGATTCTTTTCTGGTTGTTGTTTGAAAAAAAAGCAGTACGAATTACTCCGCCCCTAACCCTGTCTGAAAAGGAAATTAGGGAAGGATGCAACATCCTACTTTCTGTTCTTGATGAACTCTAATGTTGTTCATTAAATTGTTAAAAACAAACATTTTTAACTGCTCTTTTTACCCTGATTTTAATTACTTTTAAACTGTAAATGAAATTTAATAGTATATGAATTTCAACTTTGATGAATTTTCGAATGCCTCTATCGAGAAATTTGAATCGATGCTCAAAACCAACGAGGTTTTATTTTTCGACGCCGTCGAATTCGAAGAAATCATCCACCACTATATTGACTTCGGAAAACCCATTCTAGCCCAAAAGGCAATAAAAATAGCCCTTAAACAACATCCCAGCTCGACCGAAATTCAGTTATTACAGTCTGAAATTTTTGTAATGGAGGGAAACATCAAAGAAGCAGAACTCATCTTAGACCGCTTGTTTGAACTGGAAACCAACAACGAAGAGGTTTACATTCAAAAAGCAAATATATTATCCAAAAGAAAAGAACACATTCAAGCGATTGAGTTGCTTAAAAAAGCGCTTTACTTCTCCGAAGAACCTGTTGAAATATACTCATTGCTTGGAATGGAATATTTGTTTTTAGATAACTTTTTACTTGCAAAAGATTCTTTTTCACGTTGCTTAGACATTGATAAATATGACTACGCCTCTCTATACAATATTGTGTATTGCTTCGACACCATGAACGACCATGACGGAGCGATTGTATTCTTAAATAGCTATTTGGACAGAACACCGTATTGTGAAATTGCTTGGCATCAACTCGGAAAACAATACACCTACCTAGAAATGTATCCTGAAGCCCTAACCGCATTTGATTTTGCAATCATTTGTGACGATCAATTTGTGGGCGCTTATTTGGAAACTGGAAAAGTATTGGAAAAATTGGGTAAGTTCAATGAAGCCATTCAAAATTATGAATTAACACTCTCACTGGATGATCCGACATCGTTTGCTTATTTGAGAATGGGGAAATGTCATCTTTCTTTAGGAAACGAAGATCTCGCTTTGAAGTTTTTTAAAAAAACAGTTCACAACGATCCTTTGCTTGACAAAGGATGGATTTCTTTAGCAGATTTTTATATACAAAAAAAGAAATACAAAAAAGCACTCTACTATTTAAACAAAGCACTGCAAATAGATACTAGTAACATTGTTATTTGGAAACAATACGTTTTAGCCAATGAAAAACTGCATTGTTATGAAGAAGCAAGTGTAGGATACGGAGAAATTGTGAGTTTAGGTAATTACGAATTAGAAACTTGGATTAACTGGGCCAGAGTCCAACACAAATTAGGAGATTATGATCAAGCGGTTATTACCTTGATGCAAGGTGCTGAGTTTTTCCCCGAAGCTGCCGAGATCAACTACCTTCTTTCAGGAATGTACTTTCTATTGATGCAAGAACACAAAGGATTGTTTTATTTAAAAAATGCCTACCGATCGAATCCTAGAAAATACCGTCTTTTCATCAATGAATTTCCTTCTCTTAGTAATTTAAAACTGATTAAAGAGTCACTTCCTTCACGAGAAAAGAACTAGGTTTCGTACCTTTGAAAAAAGTAATGGCAATGAAATCTAGCAAGTATCTTGTATTGTACCTAAAGGGACTTGCCATGGGAATGGCAGATATCATCCCTGGGGTTTCAGGAGGTACTATTGCGCTAATTTCTGGAATTTATCAAGAACTTATTGCTAGTATTGACAAAATTGATGGCGCCTTTTTAAAGTCCCTTTTTTCAAAACAATTCCGAACCGCTTGGAAAGAATACAATCTAAATTTTCTATTGATTTTGTTTGCAGGAATTGCAACAAGCATACTGATATTTAGTCATTTTTTAAAACGATTGATTGAAGAACAACCCATCGCTTTGTGGGCGTTCTTTTTTGGTCTGATTGTCATTAGTGCTTTTCATGTAAGCCGTCAAATCACTTCCAAGCATTGGAAAATTTGGTTAAGTTGTTTTGTTGGGATTGGAATCGCCTACAGTATTTCTGTCTTGACTCCCTCTGGAACAGAACACGGGCTTTTGTATTTGTTTTTTTGCGGCATGTTTGCCATTATCGCTATGATTTTACCCGGTGTTTCGGGGGCGTTTATTTTGGTTTTGTTGGGAGCTTACGAAATTGCATTGGAAACCTTAGAAAAGGCGCAACGATTTGACCCTGATGCATTGATTACTTTGCTAGTCATGGGGCTGGGAGCTCTTGTCGGTTTAAAGCTTTTTTCAAAAGGGCTAAACTGGATGTTTGATCACCACAAAAATACAACCTTAGCTACCTTAGTAGGGTTTATGATTGGATCGTTGCATAAAATTTGGCCCTGGAAACAAGCACTCGCAGAAACCAACCAGTTGATGAATGTATTGCCCAATGCATATGAAGGGAATCCCCAAATTGGAATGGCAATTGGTATGGCCTTTTTGGGAATTGGCATTATTTTTTTGTTGGAGCGAATGGCCAAAAAAAGCACTCCATGATTCATCACACACGAACGATACAAGATCGAATACTTTTAGTCATTAAGGGCTTGGTAATGGGAGCTGCTAATAAAGTTCCTGGAGTATCTGGGGGAATTGTTGCAATTGTAGCTGGATTTTATGAAGAATTTATTGGATCCCTAAAAAAGTTTGATGCAAAAGCTTTTCGTTTTTTAAAAAGCTTTCAATTTTCAAAATTTTTCAACCATATAAACGGTGTCTTTTTGGGGTTATTGTTTTTGGGAATCATCATCAGCTATTTTAGTGTTTCACGCTTATTAGATTTGGCGTTGCTTCATTACGAAATTCAAGTTTGGGGATTGTTTTTTGGAATGATTTTAGGCTCTGTATATATTTTATTGAAAGATTTTGGTGAATGGAATCGAAGCACCGTTGCTTTTGCCTTTTTGGGATTAGCGACAGGCCTAACACTCAGTTTCATTGAGCCTGCAAGAGGTAATGACCATTTACTTTTTGTGTTTTTGTGCGGCGTAATTGGAGTTACAGGAATGACTTTACCAGGATTGTCTGGCTCATTTTTAGTATTGCTCCTTGGAAACTATGTGTTACTACTTGTTGACTCGGTGAACGCTATTTTTGAAACAATTACAAGCCTACTTCGTGGAGATTTTGAAAGTGCTTTTTCTTCAAAACAAATGTATTATTTAAAAATAATCACTTCATTTTCGCTAGGCTCATTAACAGGCTTGATCAGTCTATCGCATTTACTGCATTATCTTTTAAAAAACTTTAAAAACAACACCAACGCTATTTTGATAGGGTTTATTTCAGGTTCTTTGGGAGTAGTTTGGCCTTGGAAAGAAACCCTTTATAGGCTCGGGTTCAATCAGGAAATACTTTTAAATTCGGGAGGAAAACCCATAGTAAGTAGCTATGCACGCTATCTTCCTCAAATTGAAAACAGCAGCACTTGGTGGACAATTCTTTGTATTATTGTAGGAGCAATTGTTGTGATTGTATTGGAATATTATGGACACAAAAAAAGAAAATAAACTTTTTGGTTTGCTAGGAAAGAATATTAGTTATTCCTTTTCCAAAGGGTATTTTGAAAAAAAATTCGAAACGCTCAAACTAGAAAATTACGACTATGTTAATTTTGACATTTCCTCAATAGAAGAGTTTAGCACGCTTTGGAAAAAACACACTATATCGGGAATGAATGTAACCATTCCCTACAAAGAAGAAGTAATTTCTAAATTGGACTCCTTAGATGCAACGGCCGCCGACATTGGCGCTGTCAACACCATAAAACGCTTAGCGGATGGAACATTGCGCGGATACAATACAGATTGTATTGGTTTTAGAAATAGTTTGGAACCCCTACTCAACTCCCATCATCAAAAAGCCTTGATTTTAGGAACTGGAGGTGCTTCAAAAGCTGTTGCTTATGTGTTAGATCAATTGGGGATTGCACAACAATATGTGTCACGAAAAAAATCAAACACTCAATTGACTTATGAGGAACTCACAGAATCTATCCTAACCGATCACACTATCATTGTTAATTGTTCTCCCTTGGGAACCTTCCCTAAATTGGAAGAAAAACCCAATATTCCTTACGAATTTCTTACAAAAAAACATCTGCTATTTGATCTCATTTACAATCCATCAAAAACAACTTTTTTAAAAATGGGCGAAGCAAAAGGATGTCAAGTTCAGAACGGCTATGACATGTTGGTAGGGCAAGCTGAGGCTTCTTGGGAATTGTGGTGCTCATAATTCAAATTATTTTTCATCTAAAAAGGAATGCCTATATTAGAGGTTGAATTCAATTCCTAAACGACTTATTTATGGTAAATATCGACCAAAACGAACTGCAACCCGCAGCCGACGAACCAACGAACCTTGAACCCAAAGAGGGCTCTTCCGAAGAAAAAAAACAAGTAGAAAAATCAGCTCAATCAGGGGATGAAACACCTCCTAAAACTTCCCCAAAAGATTACTCAGAAAAAAACTTTGAGGAACTTATTTTGGAATTTGAAAAACTTCTTAAAACAGATAAAATTTCATCTATTAAGGACGCCGCCGAACAAATACGAGCTACTTTCAATCAAAAATATACCCTTATTTTCGAAGAAAAAAAGGCGGAATTTCTCAAAGAGGGCGGTAATGAAATTGACTTTGAATATCAAATAAGTGAAAAGAGAACATTTGAGAAACTTTTTCAAGAATACAAAAAGAAACGCAGCAATCACTACAAAAACGTAGAGCAAAATCTCAAGGAAAATTTAGAAAAACGAAAAGAACTTATTGAAGAACTCAAAAGTCTTATAGGTATCGATCAAAGTATTAATACTACCTATCAACAATTTAAAAAACTTCAAGAATCGTGGAGAAACGTTGGGTCTATTCCCAAAACCGAAGCCAATAACATCTGGAAGACATACCACCACCATGTGGAGCGTTTTTATGATTTTTTGCATCTCAATCGGGAGTTGCGGGAATTGGACTTTAAGTTCAATTATGAACAAAAAAGTAAGCTCATTGAGCAAGCTGAAAAATTAGTAGATCATCCTGATCCCTCAAGGAGTTTTAGAGATCTTCAACGCCTTCACAAACGATGGAAAGATGAACTGGGGCCTGTTGCCAAGGAACACAAAGACGACTTGTGGGAAAGATTTAGTGCAGCCACGAAAAAAGTACATGCCAATCGGCAATTCTACCTTGACAACCAAGAAATTATTTTCAAAGAAAACCTTGCAAAAAAAATTAGACTCATTGGCGAAATGGAACAAATGCTTTCTCAACATCCAAAATCTCACCAAGAATGGAGCGAATTGTCCAAATCCTTTGAGAAATTGCGAGAAGCTTTCTTTGCTATTGGAAAAGTTCCCAAAACTGAAAATAGCAAGGTATGGGGCCAATTCAAAGAATTGCTTCGCAATTTCAATAAAAAAAGAAATACTTTTTACAAATCCATCAAAAAAGAATCTGCTAAAAACTTAGAGGAAAAAAGAGCCTTGATTGCAAAAGTTGGCGAGTTGAAGGATAGTAAAGACTTTAAAACCACTACACCCTTAATTATTCAACTTCAAAAGGATTGGAAAGAAATTGGTGCTGTGGATCGTAAACATAGAGAAAAAATTTGGAAGCAATTCAAAGCAGCATGCAACCACTATTTCAATCAAATGGATTCAAGTCGCAATCAAGAGTCGCAAGAGTATTTGGATAATTTAGAGAAAAAACAAGCCATTCTTGACGCACTTTCCAAATTGTTGGATAGTGAAGAAGACATGGAAAAATTCAAGGTTGCTATTGAGGAACATCTAAACGAATGGAAGCAAGTTGGTGATGTTCCCAAAAAAAACAGTAACATCCAAAACCACTTTAACACCTTACTTAAGAAATGTTATGAAAAGTCTGGGATCAAGAAATCGGATGTTGAAAAGATAATGTATGCCAACAAACTTCAATTGATTGAAGGCGATCAAAATGCCATTAATAAGGAACTCATCGTGGTTCAGAAAAAAATTGATGAAACTAAAAATGAATTGAACCAGCTGGAAAACAATCTTCAGTTCTTTGCCCAAAGCTCAGAGGAAAGTCCTTTGGTAAAAAAGGTTCATGCGGATATTCAAAAACATCAAAAAAGCTTAGAAGTTCTAAAACAGAAAAAAAATCAGATTAAAGGAATTTAAATCAATCTGTGATTTTTGATTGTTGCCAGAGAGCCTCCATTTCTTCTAAAGAAAGTTCGTCAATAGATTTTCCTTTTGAATGCACTTCATTTTCCATAAAACGAAAGCGTTTCAAAAACTTTTTATTGGTGCGTTCTAAAGCATCCTCAGCATTGATTCCAAGAAATCGGGCATAGTTAATCATAGAAAAAAGAACATCGCCAAACTCAGCCTCTTGACGATCAAAGGAGCCTGACATTACTTCGCTATGGAGCTCATCGAGTTCCTCATCCAATTTGATTTTTACGTCTTTTATGTCTTTCCAATCAAATCCAACACCAGCAGCTTTGTCCTGAATTCTGCTTGCTTTGACCAGAGCCGGTAAACTTTTGGGGACTCCCTCAAAAACGCTTTTCT
>JAURCF010000065.1 GCA_030828565.1 Flavobacteriaceae bacterium | reverse complement strand
TACAATATCGATTTTCAGCTTTCAGATGAAAGCAATTTTTCAACCTGGCTAACACAGGTCGCACAATCCGAAGGTTATGACATTCTAGAAGTAACTTATGCGTTTGTGTCGGATAAAGAGCTTTATGAATTAAACCGTCAATTTCTTGAACACGACACATATACAGATGTTATAGGCTTCGACAATTCAGTAGGAAAAAACCTACAAGGAGACATTGCAATTTCCATAGATAGGGTTCGTGAAAACGCTCATATTTTCAAAGTTTCGTTTGATCACGAACTGCTTCGCGTTATGGTTCATGGTTTGTTGCATTTTTGTGGATTCTCGGATAAAACAGCAACTGAAAAAAGCATCATGGGCCAAAAAGAAGAGGAAAAAATCAATATGTTCCACGTGAAACAAAATTCAAAATCCGATGTTTGAATCCGAATATGACGTTATTGTGGTTGGCGCAGGACACGCAGGATCTGAGGCCGCCGCTGCCGCCGCTAATATGGGTAGCAAAACGCTTCTTATTACCATGAATCTCCAAAATATTGCCCAAATGTCTTGCAACCCCGCCATGGGTGGAATTGCAAAAGGACAAATTATTAGAGAAATTGACGCCTTAGGAGGTTATAGCGGTATTGTTTCAGATCAAACAGCAATTCAGTTTAAAATGCTCAACAAATCAAAAGGTCCTGCAATGTGGAGCCCGAGAGTTCAGTCGGACCGAATGCGATTTGCCGAAACCTGGAGACTTATGTTGGAAGGAACCCCAAACCTGGATTTTTATCAAGAAATGGTTTCAGGACTTTTGATTAAAAACAATCGTGTTGTTGGTGTCAAAACCTCTTTAGGCATTACCATCAAGTCCAAGTCGGTTGTTTTGACTAACGGAACTTTTTTGAACGGTCTGATTCATATTGGTGAAAAACAATTTGGTGGAGGACGCGCTGGCGAAAGCGCTTCATTTGGTATTACAGAAGAATTGGTTTCTGCGGGTTTTGACTCCGGTCGTATGAAAACAGGAACACCCCCAAGAGTGGACGGGCGATCTCTAGATTATTCTCTTATGCAAGAGCAACCTGGAGATGCAAATCCCGCTAAATTTTCCTATTTGGAAACTTCCAAACCCCTCGAAAATCAGCGAAGTTGTCATATGACGTATACCAGCCCTGAAGTACATGACTTGCTCCGCGAAGGGTTCGATCGATCGCCCATGTTTAATGGAACTATACAAAGTATTGGGCCTCGATATTGTCCTTCTATTGAAGATAAAATAAATAGGTTTTCGGAAAAAAATCGCCACCAGATTTTTGTTGAGCCCGAGGGTTGGAATACTGTTGAGGTTTATGTGAATGGTTTTTCAACGTCCCTTCCCGAAGACATTCAATTCAAAGCGTTACGCTCCGTCCAAGGGTTTGAGAAAGTAAAATTCTTCCGCCCTGGCTATGCCATTGAATACGATTACTTTCCACCTACCCAGCTTACACATTCGTTAGAAACCAAGTTAATTAAAGGTTTATTCTTTGCGGGCCAAATCAATGGGACTACGGGTTATGAAGAAGCTGCCGCCCAAGGTCTCATGGCGGGGATGAACGCCCATTTAGCAATCAACGACCAACCTCCTTTTGTTTTAAAAAGAAACGAAGCTTATATAGGTGTTCTTATTGATGACCTGATTACCAAAGGCACCGAAGAACCCTATAGAATGTTTACATCACGAGCCGAATATCGCACACTACTGCGTCAAGACAATGCCGACTTACGACTTACCCCTATCTCGAATGAGTTAGGATTAGCTTCTGACCTTCGATTAAAACGCATGGAACATAAAAAGCAGGCTTCTGACCAATTTGTAACCCATTTGAAGTCGTTAAGCGTTTCCCCAGCTATAGCAAACCCAATTTTGGAACACAAAGACTCTGCTCCGATGAAGCAACCCAATAAAGTACATAAGATGTTTTCGCGCCCTAATATAACGATGGAGGATATTCAGCAAATTCCGGATGTTACTGCATATATAATTACAAACGAACTGGATGAAGAGGTGTTAGAACAAACAGAAATTCAGGTCAAGTATGCAGGATATATTGAAAAAGAAAAAACCAACGCCGATAAACTAAATCGACTGGAAAATATTCGAATACCCACTAGTTTTGATTATCGGAAACTCAAATCCCTATCGACAGAAGCCCGAATGAAACTAGAAGACATCCGCCCAACGTCACTTTCACAGGCGTCTCGTATTAGCGGTGTATCGCCAAGCGATATCAGTGTTATGCTCGTATATATGGGTCGATAGGCAGCATGTTCCACGTGGAACACGAATCATTTGAAATTAAAAAAACCAATCAAAGTGAGCGCAAAAAATCAACAAACAACCCCTTTTTTGTGTACCGATCATTTGGTTACAGGAGAGGTTTTTGAGTTGGTTTTTAACACCGAGAAGGACATGCTCATTACCACCCCTCAACCAAACCTTGACCAGCTACCGTCCTATTATAATAGCCAGGATTATATTTCTCACACCAATGCAAAAAAATCTTTTTTTGACATTGTTTATCAGGCAGTCAAAAAAATTCAAATCAATACTAAAACCAAAAATTTAGAGCGTTTGTTTCCAAACAAAGGAGTCTTACTTGACATAGGTTCGGGTACGGGTGATTTTGTGTTTCGATGCCAACAATTAGGATGGAACGCAACCGCTATTGAGCCCAATCAGACAGCTCGAAATAGAGGCAAAGCAAAAGGAGTTTCTTATATTGAATCCACCAAAAAGATCAAAGACAACGCTATAGATTGCATTACTCTTTGGCATGTTTTAGAGCACTTACCCGATTTGAAAGAATCCCTGAAGGAAATTCATCGAGTGCTTTCTTTCAACGGAAAAGTAGTGTTGGCAGTTCCTAATTTTTTGTCGTGGGACGCAAATCACTACCAAAGTAGTTGGGCGGCTTATGATGTGCCTCGACATCTTTGGCACTTTTCTCCTAAGGCTATTGAGCGAATTTTTTCTGAAGCCGGTTTTGTTCTTGAAAAAAAATCACCCATGTTATGGGATGCATTTTATATTTCGATGCTTTCTGAAAAAATACAAAAACGTAAAACGGGTTTTTTATTTGGGTTATTAAACGGTTTTCGATCCAATTGGCACGCTCGCCGAACAGGAATGTATTCTTCGCTTCGGTATGAGTTAAAAAAGCGCACAGAAAGCTCCTAGAAACGAAATCTCGTAAAGAACCAACACTAACCACCTAAAACTCAAGAAAAGCGTTTAGAAAACACCTTTTGATTAAATAATAAATAAGAAATAATTATTGAATTTAAAAAAACAATAAGAAAAAACTTTTACACAAAAAAATCAATTAAGAGGGTCTGTGGAGCAATCGTGTTAATTTAATAGACAAGTCGGTAAAAATCATCTTGGCATTTCCATTTCTCTCAATATGATAATTGGCTTCTTCAAGCTCTTTGACAATATCTATAATATTGTTTCCATGAATATAGGGCGCAAATTTCCAAAGTTCAAATTGCGTTTTAGGTTGTAAATAAACCAATTCTGAAACATCGTAATTTAATAAAAGCGCCTGACGAAAAAATACCAGACAATAATCCAAGAATTTTTTCTGAGTTTCTCTTCCTGCACCTGCCACCTGTTGACTCCAAGCAACCAATTCCAATACTGAAGATTTGTTTCCTTTGGCTTTGAATGCTGCTCGAACCCACGAGACAAACCATTTTTCAAAATGAAGGTCTTCGCTGTCATTGTTTAGTAAATCAATTGCTTTATTAAAATTTCCTTGCGCCTGAAAAGCAATTTTCTTAGCTTCGTTGGCTTCACAACCCAGGGATAATAATCCCGATTCAATAACGGGTTCTGAGAGCGAAGGCAAAAACACTTTTTGACACCTCGAACGTAGGGTTTCCAAAAGCAATTCTTCGTTTTCTACAACCAACAACAACAGCGTTTTTTGAGGAGGCTCTTCAATAAGCTTTAAAAGTTTGTTTGAAGCAGCAATATTTAGCTTTTCAGCGCACCAAACAACGACTACCTTCCATCCTCCCTCATACGATTTTAGAGAAAGTTTCTTTACAATACTTTGTGCCTCATCGACCCCTATTTGACCTTGTTTGTTTTCGACACCAAGCAATTGGTACCAGTCAAACAAATTCCCGTAAGGTTGCTGTTTGAGAAATTGCCTCCACTCGTCCATGAAGTCCGACGAAGTTGCTTTGCTCTTTACTTTGTTGTTGTTGGCTACAGGAAATACAAAGTGCATATCGGGATGCGATACGTGTTCCATTTTTAAATTGCAAGCAGTATCGCCTCCAGTATTATCATTGCCTTTATTTCCACACAATACATATTGAGCATAGGCGATGGCCAATGGAAGCGCTCCAGCGCCTTCGGGGCCAACAAAAAGCTGAGCATGAGCGACTCTTTGCTGAGCTACACTGTACAGCAAGTCCTTTTTTACACCTTCATGTCCAATAACATCCTGAAACAGCATCTCACAAAGATAATGGTTTTTATTCCAGAAAAAACAGCCGCCTGTTTTAAAACCTCAGTATATTATGAATATATTTTCATCAAATCATTACATTTGTGCCCGACAAAACAAATCATCATGAAGACATTAGATTCCTTATCCTTTACTAACCAAAAAGCATTGATTCGCGTAGACTTTAACGTACCCTTAAACGATGCCAAAGAAGTTACCGACGCAACTAGAATACGAGCAGCAAAACCAACCATTGACACCATATTAGCTGATGGAGGCAGCTGTATTTTAATGTCTCATTTAGGCAGACCCAAGGGAGTAGATGCTTCTTTATCGTTGGGACATATTGTTAAAACGGTTACTGAAATTTTAGGAATACCAGTTCAATTTGTTGCCGACACTGTAGGAGAAAAAGCCATGCAGGCAGCCGCCGCTCTTCAACCCGGAGAAGTATTGTTACTGGAAAACTTACGATTTTACCCAGAAGAAACTGCAGGAGACGATAATTTTGCTGAGCAATTATCAAATTTGGCAGATATTTATGTTAATGATGCTTTTGGTACGGCCCACAGAGCACACGCCTCAACGACCATAGTAGCAAAGTTTTTTAAAAACCAGAAATGCTTTGGACATTTGCTAGCAAAAGAAATCAAGTCCATTGAAAAGGTTTTGAAAACAGGAGAAAAACCGGTCTTGGCAATTTTAGGAGGGGCTAAAGTATCTTCTAAAATAACGATTATTGAGAACATTTTAGACAAAGTAGATCACCTTATTATTGGCGGCGGAATGACGTTTACTTTTGTAAAAGCACTTGGTGGAAATGTAGGAAAGTCAATTTGTGAAAACGACAAGTTAGACCTTGCATTGTCTATTTTAGAGAAAGCCAAACAAAAAGGCGTGGCTATTCATCTTCCAGTAGATGTGGTTGCAGCAGATGATTTTAGCAATGACGCCAAGCAACAAGTTTTTGAAGTTTCTAGCATTCCAGACGAATGGGAAGGACTTGACGCCGGGCCGCAATCGTTGTTAAACTTTAGAGAAGTTGTGATGAAAAGTAAAACCATTTTATGGAACGGGCCTTTGGGTGTGTTTGAATTTCCAAATTTTGCAAAGGGAACCATTGCGCTTGGAAATGCGGTTGCTGATAGCACTGCTCAAGGCGCTTTTTCGCTTGTAGGAGGAGGAGATTCAGTTGCTGCAGTGAAGCAATTTGGATTTGAACCCAAAGTAAGTTACGTTTCAACAGGCGGCGGTGCCATGTTAGAAAGTTTAGAAGGCAAAACGCTTCCAGGAATCCAAGCTATTTTGGCTTAATTATTGATATTTATCAATAATATTGCAGCCTTATGAAAAAGACAGTATGGTTTATTGCGTGTTTGATTTTTGTTGGAAGCTGCAGCAAAAAGTCAACACCCTACCTTCCCCAATCCAATGGAAATATCAACACAATCACGGTTGTGATACCCAATAATTTATGGGAATCTTCGGTAGGAGAAACCACACGGTCGATTTTTGCAATGCCCGCCGAAGGACTTCCTCAGCAAGAGCCCTTGTTTGATTTAAAGCAAATGCCACCAGAAGTGTTTTCTGGGTTTGCTCAAAGCAGTCGACTTGTTTTGTGGATAGGCGTTTATTCTGAAGAAACGTTTCGAATGGACACAAATCGATATGCATCGCCCCAGCGAATGGGTGTAATGACATCAACCACCCAGGAACGATTGATTCAAAATATACAAAACCATGCTTCAGAACTAATATCAGAATTTAAGGACGTTGAAATTAAAGAAAAGCAGCGTAGAGTTTCAAAATCCTTAAAAAAAAATATAGGGACTAAGCACGGGCTTTCGATCCATCTAAAAATGCCTTCCGTTTATTCAACATTTAAAGAAGCCCCAGGAATTGTTTGGTATCAGAAAGAAATTCAAAAAGGAAGCCTAAACATTTTGGCTTACGAACTCCCAAACGCGAAAATTGATTATAGCAAGAAGTTATTGGCACAAATTATTACTATTCGGGATTCTATAGGACAGTCGTTTATACCAGGTCGATCAGAAGGGTCGTATGTAATAACAGAGGCAGCTTACGAGCCGTATATTTACAAATCGTCAATAGCGGGATTTTCAGCAATAGAAACAAGAGGCACTTGGGAGGTAAAGTCAGATTTTATGGCGGGTCCTTTCCTCAATTATGTGATTAGGGATACACTAAACAACAGGCAACTTGTTTTGGAAGGCTTTGTGTTTGCGCCATCTTTAGCGAAAAGAGATTATATTTTTGAAGTAGACGCGATTTTGCAGTCAGTTCAAATCGACCTAAAAGAATAGATTGTTTTACTTCTCACTATCTTTTTTGGGAGCCTCATCTTCTTTAGTTGCTTCTTTAAACTCTTTGATTCCGCTTCCAAGTCCTCGCATAAGCTCAGGAATTTTTCGCCCACCAAAAAGTAATAAAATAATTACAGCGATAACGACAATTTGCCCAGGACCAATTGCCAAAAAAATTAAGTTAGAAATCATGTTCCAAATGTTAGATAACAAAAGTAGCAAGAAAAATGAAAATACATTCGTTTCTGTTGAAAAATAATTTTTGAGGACTGTTTTCATATCGTGCCCGAATGAGTATCTTTGTTAGGTAATGGCAAAAAAAAGTAACAAACCAAAACTTCGACAAAAGCTTCTTAACAAATATCGATTTGTTGTTCTGAACGAAGACACTTTTGAGGAACGCCTTTCATACAAGTTAAGCAGATTAAACATCTTTATTTTAATATCGTTGTTTGGAGCTATTTTAATAGGAAGCACGGTTGTTATAATTGCCTTTACGCCTATCAAGGAATACCTTCCGGGGTATGACTCCATTGAAATCAAAAGGCAATCAGCACGCAATATTACGATGATGGATTCTTTGGGTCGCGCACTTTATGAACAACAACAATTTTTGTCTTCCATAACCAAAGTATTAACAGGTGATTTGGAGATCGAAAGTTTAGATAAAGACACCTTTGTTGGGATCAATCGTAATGAAATTTCAGATCTTGAATTACAGCCGAATATTCAAGATTCATTATTGAGAGCAGCGGTTGCTCAGGAAGATAAATTCAACATACTTGAGTCTGCCAGTTCGGTTGTAAGTTTTGTTTTGTTTCCGCCTGTAACAGGAGTAATTTCGCAGCCCTATGATGTTTCCCAAAAGCATTTTGCGGTAGATGTTGCCGTATCACAAAAGGCCCCGATAAAAGCTGTTGCTGATGGCACCGTAATTTTTGCCGAATGGACTTTAGAAACGGGGTATGTAGTCATCTTAGAACACCAAAACACGCTCTTGTCAGTATATAAACACAATGCCACAATCAATGTATCACAAGGAGATTTGGTCAAATCAGGAGAAGTAATTGCCACGGCAGGAAACACAGGAGAGTTTTCAAC
>JAURCF010000036.1 GCA_030828565.1 Flavobacteriaceae bacterium | reverse complement strand
TATCTTACCTTAATGAGGTCAAAAATTGTTCGTCGGGATTTTTTAAATGAAATCGGAAAAGGGCTTGGGCTTCAAAAACTGCTTCGTTCCAATGTCATTCAACAACATTATGGCGAAGACATTCACGGAAATTTATTGGAGGCTCTTATTGGAGCGGTGCTTGTTGATCTAGGATATGACACCTGTGTGAATTTTATTCAAACCAAAGTCATTGATCCGCACGTAAATCTTGATGCACTAGAAAATAAAGTGCTTAGCTACAAGGCGCTGTTGATGAATTGGTTTCAACGCAACAAAATGACTTATAATTATGAGCTTTTTGACGACACAGGAAACGAATCTCAAAAACATCACGGCGCTAGGCTGTATGTTAACGGGAAAGTTGTCTCAAAAGCCCGCGAAACTAGTAAAAAAAGGGCTGTTGAGAAAGCCTCACAACGGGCTTATTATATGTACCAAGATCAAATAAACGGTTCTATGTTGAACCATTAAACAGGAAAACGACCTGTTCGGAAAAATACCTAAACTAATAGTTGTATCTTCGCACAATAATTGAATGAATGACTGTCCGTAAGCTTCCATTATATATTGAAGACACTAATTATTTACTCTTAGGAATTCATCATTCTATCGAAACCTTTCAATTGGCTTTTTTTCTAAATTCATTTCTTGGTATTCAATTACAGAGAACTTCAGAAGATGTTGCAAAAACATCCCAAGAGTTTTTTCAAGTATATGAGCATGAAGATGTTTTGAGGCAACAAAATTGGCAATTGTTTAGCAACAAATCGTTTCAAGACCCCGACCCTAGCCGTTTCAAAACGCTTTTTGAGCAAAGCCCCATTGTCTCATATCTTGTTCCTGAAAAAAAGGAAATAGATTCTTTCTTAAAATTTACCGCAGGTAGTATTTCAATGGAGAATTGTCTTGAGATTGTACGAAAAATTCCTCAAATTAGCGCCTGCTATCAAATTAGCCTTCAACACTTGAAATCAAAAAACAATTTAATTTTTGGATAATATGCCCATAACTAAAAAAACCAAAATAGTAGCCACTTTAGGCCCTGCATCCTCATCAAGAGAAATTCTCAAAAAAATGATGTATGCGGGAGTGAATGTGTTTCGAATTAACTTTTCGCACGCTTCTTACGACGATGTGCGGGAACGCATTCAAATCATTCGTTCGCTCAATGAGGAAACCGGACTTAATGTGTCTATACTTGCCGACCTTCAAGGACCCAAGTTGCGTGTTGGAGTAATGAAAGACAACGTTCATGTTGCGCCTGGTGACCAAGTGTGTTTTACCACCGATAAAGTGGAAGAGGGCGATGCGTCGCAAGTATATATGAACTATGCTTTGTTTCCACAAGACGTAAATCCAGGAGAAAGGATTCTTTTGGACGATGGAAAATTGATTTTTGAAGTTGTTAGCACTGATAAAAAGAAAAACGTCGTTACCAAAGTTGTTCAAGGCGGTGTGTTGAAATCCAATAAGGGAGTGAATCTTCCCAACACAAAAGTTTCGCTACCTGCATTGACAGAAAAAGACGTTAAAGACGCCCACTTTGCTATTGAGCAAAATGTGGATTGGATTGCCCTTTCGTTTGTTAGACACAAAGAAGATTTGTTGGAATTAAAGGCGATTATTGATAAACAATCTGACTACAAAATTCCGATCATCTCAAAAATTGAAAAACCAGAGGCTATTACCAATATTCAAGAAATTATTTCCAATTCGGATGCGTTGATGGTTGCTCGTGGTGATTTGGGTGTGGAAATTCCTGCTGAGGAAGTTCCTTTGATCCAAAAACAATTGGTCCTTGAAGCCAAAAAGGCACGAATTCCTGTCATTATTGCCACGCAAATGATGGAAACGATGATTGATAGCCTTACACCCACACGGGCCGAAGTCAACGATGTTGCCAACTCGATTATGGATGGCGCCGATGCAGTAATGTTGTCTGGAGAAACATCTGTTGGAAAATATCCTGTAGAGGTCATTGAAACAATGTCGAAAATTGCCCGAGGCGTAGAAAATTCTTCTTTGATTGCAGTTCCTAAAAACCCTCCGCATATCAAAACAAATCGATACATCACAAAATCTATTTGTTACCATGCGGCGCTTATATCCAATGAAATTTCTGCAAAAGCCATTTGTACCCTTACCAATAGTGGATATACGGCCTTTCAAATTTCTGCCTGGAGACCTTCAGCGCAAATTCTTGTTTTTACCTCCAACAAGCGAATTTTAACTCGACTCAATTTGCTTTGGGGAGTTACTGTTTTTTATTACGATCGTTTTGTTAGCACCGACGATACGGTTGAAGACGTCAACCAAATTGCCTTTAAGGAAGGATATGTAGCCAAAGGGGATATGTTGGTCAACTTGGCAGCAATGCCCGTTGTCAAAAAAGGAATGGTCAATACTCTTAGGGTGTCACAAATTGAGTAGCACTGAATTATATTTCTAAAGGGACGGGAATCCCGAGTACTTGGGATGGAGCAAATTGGGTCAGCCAAAGGCTGAATGTAATCTAACGGTTTGTATAAGATTAGTTGCGTGGTTTTACAACTAAATTTAGCAAATAAATCACAGATAGAAAGTCAGCAACCCCTGACTTAACGATTGAAAAAGGGAATGGGAAAAAAAAACAAGGGAATAGGGTGCTTACAAAATCTACTCGGAAGTCAAAATCCAAGCATCTTTAGCGGCAACTCTTTGAATGGTTCTCAAACGCTTAACAGCTTCGTCCCTATCCGTAAAACTTTCAAAAGCAACGGGATGCAATCCGTATTTGTTAGCAGGAAGTCGTTGGGCATTGTAACCCTTTTGTAGCAATTGTTTTAGTTTTTTATCAGCATTGGCAGACACTCTAAAAGCACCGGCTACAATGTGAAAAAGCTCTTTTTTGAGCGGCATTGTTACCGTAATGGAAGGCAGTGCACCCAAATCAAAAACCGCTTTTTGGAGCGACGATTCTATGGCTGCTTGTTCTTGGTTGATGAGGTGTTGGTTTTCCCATTTAAAATAACTCAATCCTGCAATTCCAATTGCCAAAACGCCCACGGCTGCAACTTTCCAAAACGAAGTCGTTGAAGCATTTTGCGCTGCTACTGGAGCCACTCGGGCAACTTTTGGAGAAACAACCGCACCCAATCCAAACGAAGCCATCAAGTGGTTGTGGGAATCGGAGGGAGCGAAGACAATTTTTTGTTCGGTATTAAAAACAAACACCCCCAATGATGCCAATTCAAGAGATCCTTGATGAAGGGCTTTTTTCCAAGCCACAACTTCCGTATGAATGTTTTTGACAGCCTCTTCAAAAGAAAGGGAATACACATCAGCAATATACTGGGCAAGCAACCCATCGTTGGAGCGCAATTGTTCGTTAAACGACACCCCTTTTGTGGGGGGGTAAAACGCATGTTGCGACACATCCAAACGCGCCGATTTGTAGTGCGTCAAAAAGGCACCAAAGCCAGGAACCGTTACACATTCGTAACGGTAAAGCAACTCGCTAATATGTTTTTCTAATTGCATTTCTCAAAAATACGGTTTTTTTCAAAAAGATTAGATTGCTGTTTTTGTTTTTATTAACAGGAAGATTTTTTATTTTTGAAAACTATTCCCCAATCATGAACGAAGACGAATTATTAGCGATTTTAGCGCTCCAAGCTGCCCCGGGAGTGGGCGATCGTACGGCCAAAAAATTAATTGCTTTTTGCGGAAGTCCGCAGGCGGTATTTACGGTTTCCAAACGCGAATTATACAGTATAGAGGGGATTGGTTCCTATGTTGCCCAAGCGCTGTCCAACGACTCGCTTTTTAAACAAGCCGAAAACGAACTTTCTTTCATTCGCAAAAACAACATCCAATACCATTATTTCGAAGACGCTTCCTATCCTTTTGCGTTAAAACATTGTGTAGACGGCCCTATACTGATGTTTTCTTCAGGAAATATTGCCATCAATCACCAACCGATACTCAGCATTGTCGGTACCCGAAGAGCTACCCAAAGAGGCGTGGCATTTTGTGAGGAACTGGTAACCCAATTGGCTCCGTTCAATCCCATTATCGTTTCTGGATTTGCTTACGGAATGGATATTGCTGCCCACAAGGCTGCCATAGAAAACAAGTTGCAAACTGTGGGATGTTTGGCACACGGCATTCAAAAATGCTATCCTTCAAGTCACAAAAAATACCGATCCATCATTGAAAACAACGGAGGGTTTTTCTCCGATTTTTGGAGCGATGCGCCCTTTGATAAATCTAACTTCTTAAAGCGCAATCGTATTATTGCTGGGCTTTCTTCGGCAACACTCGTCATAGAATCTGACCAAAAAGGAGGCAGCTTAATCACAGCCAACCTGGCTTTTGACTACAACCGGATTGTGATGGCCGTTCCGGGCAGACCTGCTGACGCAATGAGCAAAGGGTGCAATGACCTCATAAAAGCCCAAAAAGCCCATGTATTGACCTCCGCCGAAGATGTGATTCTGCAATTGAACTGGCAACAGAAGCCCACGCAAACCCATACTCAAAAAAAATTGTTTGTAGAACTAACCGATCAAGAGCGTTCCGTGTTGCAGGTAGTTCAAGAAACCGGCAAAGAACAGTTGGATTACATTGCTCTAAAAAGTAATCAGTCGATTTCCCAAACCGCCAGTTTGTTGTTTGCATTGGAAATGAAAGGCGTGGTAAGGCCTTTGCCTGGAAAATTGTATGAAGCGATTTGAATTAAGAAAAACCCAATTTTTCTCGAACTCTGTTCAACACATTTTGAGCCACACTTTTTGCTTTTTGTGCACCCAATTGCAATGTTTTTTCAACCTCATCAGGGTGACTCATATAATAATCAAAGGCTTTGCGTTCTTCAGTAAATGTCGTTAAAAGGCATTCAAACAATGCCTGTTTTGCATGTCCATACCCATATCCGCCTTGCTCATAGTGTTGCTTCATAGTGGCTTGTTTCTCACTACTAGCAACCAGTTGATACAGTTTAAAAACCGTACAGGTTGAAGGGTTTTTGGGGGCTTCCAGCGGCGTGCTATCGGTGGCAATTCCCATAATTTGTTTACGAAGTTTTTTCTCTGGAAGGAAAATATTGATTGTATTTCCTTTGGATTTGCTCATTTTTTCGCCATTGGTTCCTACCACATACATGGTTTCTTCTTGTACTTTGGCCTTGGGCAAAACCAATGTATCGCCGAGCTGATGATTCAATCTGGCGGCAACGTCTCGAGCCATTTCCAAATGCTGCAATTGGTCTTTTCCCACAGGAACGATTTCGGCATCGTACAACAAAATATCCGCAGCCATGAGCATCGGATAGGTAAACAAGCCCGAATTAACATCTTCCAAATCTTTGGATTTGTCTTTAAACGAATGTGCCAGTGTAAGCCGTTGGTAGGGATAAAAACAATTCAAATACCACATCAGTTCGGTAACTTCTGCAACATCGGATTGTCGATAAAAAACCGTTTTTTCGACATCCAATCCACAGGCCAACCACGCAGCAGCGGTGGCCAAAGTGTTTGAAGACAGGGCTTCTTTATCCTTAATTTGAGTCAAAGAATGCATATCTGCAATGAACAAAAACGACTCGTGTTCATTGATTTTTGCCAGTTCAATAGCCGGAAGAATTGCGCCTAAAAGATTTCCAAGATGCGGTGTTCCAGTACTTTGAACTCCTGTTAAAATTCGAGCCATACAACGTATTATTTGTCTTACAAAAGTAGGGTTAAATATTATTAACTACAATTGCCTATTTTTGAGGAATGCAAAAAGCTTGGGACTATCTTGTTTATGGATTGTGGAACGTATGGTTCTATTTTTTAAGTATTGTTGGAATTTTGTTCCTATTCCCCTTTCTACTTTTGTTTTCTGCCTATGAAAAATGGTATCCTCAATTTTTTTGGCTTGCCCATACTTTTTGGGCGCCTTTTGTGATGTACGGAATGGGTTTTTTTCCCAGCGTTCGTTTGAGTGAGCCTTTTGAAAAAGGAAAAAGCTATGTTTTAGTTGCCAATCACACCAGCATGATTGATATCATGTTGATGTTTTGGGTAACCAAAAATCCTGGAGTTTTTGTTGGAAAAAAGGAACTGGTTAAGCTGCCCATTTTTGGCTATTTCTACAAGCGTGTGTGTATTATGGTCGATCGCCAAAACATAAAAAGCAGAAAAGCCGTGTATGACCGAGCCGAAAAAAGACTCCGTCAAGGATTGGGAATATGTATTTTCCCCGAAGGATTGGTTCCCGATCCTTCCGAAGATTTGGCTCCTTTTAAAGACGGTGCTTTTCGAATGGCAATTGATTTTCAAATTCCCATTGTACCAATTAGTTTTGTTGATTGTAAACGTAGGTTCCCGTTTCAGTTTTCAGCAAATTACTTCAAAGGGAATCCTGGAAAGTTACGTGCCCATGTGCATCCACACATCATTACCAAAGGCATGACTTTAGCGGATAAAGAAGCCTTGAAGACCCAAACGTATGGCATTATTTTAAACGAACTTAAAAAAGAAGGTGCCTGAAAGCGGCCGTTAGGAAGCTAAAAGTTCTCTGATTTTTCCTTCCAATTCTTCGGAAAGCTCCGGATTGTCTTCGAGCAGTTGTTTTACAGCATCGCGCCCCTGACCCAATTTGGTGTCTCCATAGCTAAACCAAGATCCGCTTTTCTTTATAATTTCTGCTTCGACACCAATATCCAAGACTTCTCCTAAGCGAGAAATCCCTTTTCCGTACATGATATCAAATTCCGCCAATTTGAATGGAGGAGCGACTTTATTTTTTACCACTTTGACACGTGTTTTGTTTCCTAAAACAGCTCCGTCAGTATTTTTGATTTGTGTTGATCTACGAATATCCAAACGAACAGAAGCATAAAATTTTAGCGCATTTCCTCCCGTAGTTGTTTCTGGATTTCCAAACATCACTCCAATTTTTTCTCGCAATTGATTGATAAAAATTACCGTACAATTGGTTTTGCTAATGGTGCCTGTAAGTTTTCGCAATGCTTGCGACATTAGTCGGGCATGCAATCCCATTTTTGAATCTCCCATTTCGCCTTCAATTTCGCTTTTTGGAGTCAAGGCTGCAACCGAGTCAATGACAATAATATCAATAGCTCCCGAACGAATCAAATTTTCTGTAATTTCAAGTGCCTGCTCACCGTGATCCGGTTGCGAAATGATCAACTGATCAATATCCACTCCCAAATGCTCTGCATAATAACGATCAAAAGCATGTTCAGCATCAATAAAAGCAGCAATACCGCCCGCTTTTTGACATTCAGCAATCGCATGAAGCGTAAGGGTTGTTTTTCCAGAAGATTCTGGACCGTAAATTTCAATAACACGTCCACGAGGATAACCGCCTACTCCCAAAGCAGCGTCCAATCCAATGGAGCCAGAGGAAATAACCTCCACTTCTTCTACGACAGCGTCGCCCATCTTCATAACGGCGCCTTTGCCGTATGTTTTATCCAATTTATCGAGTGTGAGTTGAAGCGCTTTTAGTTTTGCATCTTTTTCTGAAGCCATGATATTTTTTTTAATCCGATTGGCTAAATTACAATTTTTTTAGCCTGATTCACAATGTTTTTTATTCACAAAAACCGGTTTTTGATAGAGCTAAATCAAATTCGTACCTTTGGGCTTTATTTTTTAACCTTAATCCGCGTATAGCATGCAACTGTACAACAAATTAAGCGCTAAAGAAAGAGAAGTTTTAATCGAACAAGCCGGCGACGAACGCCTGACCCTCTCTTTTTATCAATATGCGCACATCCCCAACCCACAACTCTTCAGAGATCATTTGTTTATTAGCTGGAGCCAGCAAGACGTTTTAGGACGTATTTATGTTGCTTACGAAGGAATCAATGCGCAACTATCGGTTCCTGCTAAAAACTTCACAATGTTTAAAAGCCTTTTAGACAACATTTCATTTTTGAAAGATGTACGGCTTAACATTGCTATTGAGCAAGACAACAAGTCGTTTTTAAAACTCAAAATTAAAGTGAGAAACAAAATTGTTTCGGACGGATTGAACGACGCTACTTTTGATGTGACCAACAAGGGAGTGCATCTTTCTGCCGAAGCATTCAACAATTTGGTGGAGCAGCCCGAAACCATTTTGGTAGATATGAGAAATCATTACGAAAGCGAAATCGGTCATTTTCAAGGGGCCATCACTCCCGATGTTGATACCTTTCGAGAATCGTTGCCCATTATTGAGAAAGACCTCGCGGATCACAAAGAAGACAAGAATTTAGTGATGTATTGTACGGGGGGAATTCGTTGCGAAAAAGCCAGTGCATATTTCAAACACAAAGGATTTAAGAATGTTTACCAACTAGAAGGCGGCATTATTGAATATGCACGCCAGGTTGAAAAACAAGATTTGGAAAACAAATTTTTGGGTAAAAACTTTGTGTTCGATCACCGACGCGCAGAGCGAATTTCGAACGATATCATTGCTCAATGTCATCAATGTGGTGCGCCCTGTGATGATCATGTAAATTGCGCCAACGAAGCCTGTCATTTGCTTTTTATTCAGTGCGAAGCCTGTGCAAAAAACTATGACCAATGTTGCTCCGAACCCTGCAAAGAAATTCATCAACTTCCTGAAGATCAACAAAAAGAATTGCGGAAAGGAAAAGGAAATAGCAACAAAATTTTTAAAAAAGGAAGATCGCCTCAACTGAAGTTTAAAAAAACAACTCAAAATCAGGTATAAAAAGGGATACAAAATTGCCTATATTTACCGTTATTAATAACAACATTTGACCTTTTCCTGAAAAAATATGGGATGTAGTAGCTGTAGTACGAGTACCAATGGAGCCCCAAGAGGCTGCAAAAACAATGGAACGTGTGGTTCGGACGGCTGCAATAAGTTGACTGTTTTTGACTGGCTTGCTAATATGTCCTCGCCAAGCGGTCAAGAAGATTTTAATGGGGTTGAGGTGCGATTTAAAAACGGACGAAAATCATTTTTTTACAATACAGAATCACTTCCTCTTACAATTGGAGATATTGTGACCACTCAAGCGACTTCGGGTCATGACGTTGGAATAGTTTCGCTTACAGGAGGATTGGTAAAAGTTCAAATGAAAAAAAAGAACGTGTCCGAGGACAGTTCGGAAATACTAAAGATTTATAGAAAATCATCCCAGTCCGATATCGATAATTGGGTAGCCTCAAGAGAACGAGAAGAAACAATCAAAAAACGCTCTCGCCAACTGGCCATTTCCCTATCTTTAAAAATGAAAATTTCGGATGTTGAATTTCAAGGAGACGGCTCCAAAGCCACCTTTTATTACACCGCCGAATCGAGAGTAGATTTTAGACAATTGATTAAAAACATGGCGCAGGAATTTTCCATTCGAATAGAAATGCGTCAAGTGGGTCTTCGCCAAGAAGCTTCTCGATTGGGAGGCGTTGGGTCTTGTGGACGCGAATTGTGTTGTTCTACATGGCTTACCGATTTTAGATCCGTTTCTACTTCTGCCGCTCGATACCAACAGTTGGCACTGAATCCGCAAAAATTGGCGGGCCAGTGTGGAAAACTCAAATGTTGTCTGAATTTTGAATTAGACACCTATCAAGATGTCCTAAAAGGGTTTCCAAAATCCGACACCAAACTGCATACAGAAAAGGGATTGGCCGTTTGTCAAAAAGTCGATATTTTTAAAGGACTTATGTGGTTTGCTTACAAAGGCGACTGGGCAAACTGGCATACGCTTACTACAGACCAAGTGAAAGAAATCAAAGCGCTTAATGCCAAAAAAACACCCGTAGCTGCATTGGAAGAATACACAAGTCAGCTAATTCTAGAAGAAAAATCATCTTTCGAAAATGTGGTTGGACAAGACAGCTTAACGCGATTTGATACACCCAAAAATTCCAAAAGAAAAAGGAATAAATCCAAAAACAGAAACCGTAAAAATACCCAAAACAAAACCCAAAAGCCTACTTAAATTATGACAGCTCTTCGGATATTTTTTGCTTGTACTGTTTTTCTGTTATGGGGATGCAAGGGGTCTTCTGTGTTTTTGGAATTTTATGAATTACCCAAAGGATGGCATAAAAACGAAACCGTAACATTTTCATTTGCTGCCCCTAATTCCTCTTCAAAAAACAATGTTTTTTTATACCTTCATACGGATTACGAATACGCATATTCAAATTTGTTTGTCATTACAGAATTAACGCATCCTGACAATCGAATTCAAACAGATACATTGCAATTTGAAATGACTTCTCCCGATGGCGCTTCACTAGGAACGGGATGGATGGATATCAAAGAACACAAGCTATGGTGTTATGAAAACATATCGTTCGAACCCGAAGAAAAATACACCTTTCGAGTGAGACAAGCGATGCGCTCAAGCAATGACGTTCGTGGTATAGAAAACTTGGAAGGAATTTTGGATGTAGGTCTAGGAATTGAACCCGTAGATTAATTTTTTAAGTATGGCAAGAAAAAAACGCACTCCCAAAAAACCAAATCCTCACAAACCCTATATCAAAGGGTTTTGGAAGCTTTTTTCCTTGGGTGTATTCACTGTCTTTGGTGTTTTTCTGTTGGCTTCGATAGGCGCATTGGGTGAAATGCCAGATTTTAGACAATTGGAAAATCCCGAGACCAATTTGGCTACACAAATTTTATCGTCAGACAATCAGGTGCTTGGAAAATTCTACTTCAAAGACAATCGCACCCCGATACAGTTCGATGAATTGCCCCAAAACATAATTGATGCGTTGATAGCTACTGAAGATGAGCGATATTACGACCATTCTGGAATTGATCTTCGAGGGACCCTACGAGCGGTGGTTTTTTTGGGAGAAAGAGGAGGTGCAAGTACTATTTCACAGCAACTTGCCCGGCAGTTGTTTGTTGGAGTGCGCTCTCGAAATATGTTTCAAGCTGTTTCTCAAAAAATAAAAGAATGGGTAATTGCCATTCGATTGGAGCGTCAGTACACCAAAGAAGAAATCATAATGATGTACCTCAACATTTATGATTTTGGATACAATGCCGATGGAATTCGTTCTGCAGCAAGCATTTTTTTTAATAAAAAACCGCAAGAACTGGACATCCAAGAGTCGGCGCTTCTTATAGGAATGCTTAAAAACTCCTCGTTGTTCAATCCGCTTCGTCGCCCTGAAATGGTAAAAAAACGACGCAATGTGGTATTGTCTCAAATGACAAAAAACGGCTACCTAACTGAAAACCAAAAAGATTCTTTGCAAAAAACCCCCTTGGGAATTGATTATCATCCGCAATCGCACAGAGAAGGGTTGGCGACTTATTTTAGAGCCTACCTTCAAAAATTTATGAAAACATGGTTGCAAAACAATCCCAAACCCAACGGAGAAAAGTACGATTTGTATTTGGACGGCCTAAAGATTTATACCACCTTGGATTCCAAAATGCAACGTTATGCAGAAGAGGCCACAAAGGCGCATATGGTCCAATTGCAAAAAGAGTTTTTTAGGCAAAACCAACCCAAATACAATCCAACCGCTCCCTTTTTGGACATAGAAGAGGAAGAAGTTGAAAACATTTTGGATTTGGCCATACGCAGATCGGAACGGTATCGAAAATTAAAACTTTCGGGCAAATCGATGGAAGAAATCAAAGCTGTGTTTGAGATTAAAACTCCAATGACTGTGTTTTCGTGGAAAGGAGAAATAGACACCCTAATGACGCCCTTGGATTCTATTCGATATTACAAACATTTTTTACAAGCAGGAATGATGTCTATGGAGCCGCAAACAGGACATGTCAAAGCATGGGTGGGCGGATATAATTATAAGCATTTTCAATATGATCATGTCATGCAGGGCAAGCGTCAAATCGGATCTACTTTTAAGCCATTGGTGTATGCAACCGCCATTGATCAATTGAAACTATCTCCTTGCGACTCGCTACCCGATGCAATTCACTGTATTGAGCCTATGAAATACGGAAATGTAGATGCGTGGTGTCCAAAAAATTCTGGGGAACGCTATGGGGGCATGCGCACCTTAAAAAATGCGCTTGCCAATTCTGTCAATACGGTCAGCGCCCAATTGATGGATATGGTAGGTCCCGAACCTGTTGTCAACTTGGCAAGGGATTTGGGAATTACGTCTCGGATTCCTAAAGTACCCTCGATTGCGTTAGGAACTCCTGCGCTCAGTGTTTATGAAATGGTAGGAGCATATGGCGCATTTGTAAATGGAGGAATTTATGTAAAACCCACCATGATTACCCGTATTGAAGATAAAAACGGTACGGTTCTTTTTGAATCTGCTCCGGTTACAAAAGATGTAATGAGTGCAGAATCGGCCTATGTGACTACGAAACTTTTGGAAGGCGTAACAGAGCACGGATCGGGAGCACGATTGCGACACGCCGGTCTCGAAAAAACAAACCCAACCTATAGAGATGTTGTTACGGGATATCCGTATCAGTTTACCAATCCAATTGCTGGAAAAACAGGCACTACTCAAAATCAAAGCGACGGTTGGTTTATGGGAGCTGTCCCTAATTTGGTTACGGGTGTTTGGGTTGGAGGAGAAGATCGAGCGACTCATTTCGAAACCATTGCGTACGGTCAAGGAGCCACAATGGCTCTTCCCATTTGGGCGATGTACATGAAAAAATGTTATGAGGATGAAACCCTTTTTGTTTCACAAGAAGAGTTTCCAGCGCCCGAAACGCTTACTATTGCGATAGACTGCGACACCTACAAAGCGGCTACTGAAACGAGTCAACAGACCCAGCAGGAGAATCTGGAAGGGCTTGGTTTTTAGCTAAAGATACATTGTAGTATGCGGCATTTCCTGTTACTTCTTTCCCAAGCCAGGCAGGTTTTTCAAACGATTCGTTTTCATCGTTGAGTTCAATTTCCGCAAGGATTAACCCTTGGTGAGTTCCCTCAAAAACATCTACCTCAAAACAATGGTTTTTTGTGGGAATGAGGAAGCGTTTTTTTTCAATCAAATTTCCTTCAATAAGCAAAAGCAATTTATGCGCTTCTTCTACAGGAATCGTTTGTTCCCATTCAAACCGAGAAGTTCCGCTTTGATTTGATTTTCCTTTAATTGTGATGACTCCTTTATCGTCCTGAATACGAATGCGTACTGATCGATCGGGATCAAGGTTTATATACCCTTGAACGATGGATTGAATTTGAGTAGATTGTGATATAAAATCGTTGGAGGTTACTAAAAATTTTCGCTCAATTTCTTGCATGGATTGTTTTTTTCTATCAAATGTTCGGGTTTTAGGCAATGTTCAGAATCATAAAGTAATGAGAAATAGCGCCTGCCAACACAAACAAATGCCAAATAAAATGATTGTTTTGTAGTTTTTCCCAACGGTAAAACCAAACACCTACGGTATAGAAAAATCCTCCAGCCACAAGAAAAGCAGTGGCTTTGTCTGAAAACACAGCAAGCAGATTTTGAATATCAAAAACAATCAACCATCCCATTAGGAGATATAGAAACAACGAAAGGCGTTCGTATTTTCCTGTAAAAAATAGTTTCAACACACCTCCAACCAATGCAATGATCCATACGGTATAGAAAAGCGCCCATCCCGAGCTGTCTTTTAAGGCAATCAGCGTCACAGGAGTATAGGTTCCAGCAATTAGAATGTAAATACTGATATGATCAACTTTTTGCCACGTTTTTTTGCGTTCAGGACTAGTTGTGCCGTGATATACTGTAGAAGCAAAAAACAACAAAACCACCGAACACACATAAATCCAAAGACTTAAGATACTTTCTGTTGCGGTTTGTTGGTGAGTCCTGAGTAAAAAAACAGCCCCCAAAACACCCAACAAAACACCGATTCCGTGAGAAACCGCGTTTTGTTGTTCGTGCTTTTCTAAAGAAGATAGAAAAGGAAGGGTCATAATTTTTCCCTCGTTATACGTTGCAAGTCATGTCTTCACCACAACACATGGGTGATTTGATTTTTCCTTCGCAGCTTGGACACTTGGACACCTGAACTTCCGTTCCGTTGTCAAGGGTAAGCGTTCCGTTTTCTAGAGGGACATCACAGTTGGCGCAGCTTGCGTTTACTGCCATGTCACATTGATTGCATTGGTATGTTGCCATAATTACTATTGTTTTTACGAAGATACCTATTTTTGTTTTGATAAAAAACACAGAAAAACGTTTTCCTAGTCAAAAAATGAAGATCAAAAGAGTTTTGAATTTGGAGGAGTTACAAGGAATTAAGACTCTTCAACAAGCCAACTTAAAAACAGAGCTAACTGAGCAGGAACAAAGTCAGGAGGGTTTTGTCACAGCCGTTTATTCCCTAGATTTTTTAAAACAAATGCATCAAAGTTGTCCTTCTATTGTATGTGTTGATAGCGAAAACAAGGTTATAGGGTACGCTTTGGTAACTACCCAAGAAACACGCAGCGAACACCCACTGCTTGAGAGTTTATTTGCTACCATAGACGAACAAGAGTTTGGAGGAAAGCTTCTCAAACCATCGAAGTATGTCGTTGTGGGTCAGTTGTGCGTTTCCAAAGACCATCGCGGACAAGGGATTGCTCAAAAAATGTATTCCTTTTTTAGAACAGCACTTTCAAACCACTATGAATATTGTGTTACGGATGTTGATGTGGCTAACACCAACTCCCTTAAAACCCATTTAGCAGCGGGGTTTGAGGTGTTTCACCAATTTTCATACGGCGGTTCTGCTTGGAACTTGGTGATTTGGGACTGGAACAACTTGACAAAGGGGTAGTCATTCAAACTTTTATAGTTATCTTTGAAGTGAATTAACCTATTTCATAACTTTATGGACATTTCAAAAAATCAACGCTCACACTGTGGTATTTCTTGCGCACTGGATGTTTTGGGAGACAAATGGACTCTTATCGTTGTTCGAGACATTGTGCTTCTTCACAAAAAAACATTCAAAGAATTTGTAGCTTCTAGCTAACGTGTTGCGACCAATATTTTGGCAGACAGGCTGAAAAAATTAGAAAATTACGGTTTGATTGCCAAAAAGAAGGCGCCTAACAGCCTAAAAGTCAATCATTACTCTTTGACAGAAAAAGGTCTTTCCCTGATTCCGCTTCTCTTGGAATTGCAAAGTTGGGCCTACGATTGTTTGGAAAATGCTACCGGAAAAATCACACAATCTATTGCTGCAAGCTACCAAAATGATAAAAACCAAACCGTACAACAGGTTCGAGAAAACTACTTGAAGTCGTTGTGAGGATTGGCTTTTTTTCGGTATGAAACACAACGGTCTAGTGTATGAGTAGTAGCGGATTTTTACTCACGAACCTTTCGGTTTTGCACTGACCTTTGTTTTATGTTTATACTTTCTTTTATCACTTAAACCGCTATTAGTCGCCGCATACACGGGTACTTTGGCGGTTCGTCTTCTTTTTAATTTGAATAAGGCATCTTTTTACTTGCATTTCGCATTAAATTATCAACTAATCTTGCAGGTGAACTACCTACGCTTCCAGATACTTTATGATTGTAATTCCAAAGTAACTTTTTAGTTTCTTTATCATGTAATTCAAGTGTGACAGTCGTATTATTTGTCGAACCCCATACCCCAACTAACAATCCTAAAGCAATCGCAGCTCCATCTGACATTGGTTTAGACAATGAATAATTTGAGGTAATTACACCATCAACTCCCAAGGCTTCACAAACTTCATTTGGAGACATTGGATTATCTTCAAAGTAACCTGCTTTTCTTAACTTAGCATTTGTCGTTTCTACATCTTGTATTTCTACAAAAATTCGATTCTGCATTTCCCTTTTCAGTAACCAACTATACATTTCTTGTTGAAAATTAGTTGATTCCGTTCTTTGTTGCTCTTTAATTGCCTCTGCATCGATTTTTTTTCTTGCAGCAATCGATACTTTTGGTGGTGCAATTGCAATTACTTGATGTTTACTTGCTCTTACTTTTGCATCAGGGCTGTAATAAATTTTTGCACAACTGCTTATCAAAAATACAGTTGTCATTAATAGAATTGTTGTGATTTTATTCATTTGTTCAAATTTAAATTGTTTATGTTTCATTTTTTTGATGACCGCCAACGAGCATATATCCGCACTATTGCGTTTATTTCTTTTATGTGTTATCTGTTTTATTCGTTATAAAATGCTTTTTTTCAGCACATTGAATTTGTGTTATTCTGTAAAATGGACTTTTATTTTTTGCAAGAAATGGATTGTATGCAGCAGTGCCTGAGGGCAATAAACAGCCCCATGCATTCGGAATGGAATAGCAGTATCGATAGAGTTGTAGAGCAGCAATAAGTTGTAGGTTGTTCATGTTTGAAGAATTGATTTAGGGATCATTTCCAGTCTAAAGGTACTAAAAAAAACAATTTAAAAATTGTTGAGGGTCAAAGAATGCGCAATAAATAATTGATTGCATTTTCAAGTTATTTCTAAATAAACTATATTGTCCTAACTAAAAACCTTAATTAAATGAAAAAAGCAATAATTTTATTGGCGTTGCTTGTCTCTGGGGTAAGCATTGCTCAGGACATTCATGCCATTACGTATTTGGACGTGCCTAGATCAGCAGCAGCTGATTTTATTCGTCTTCACAAAAAATTTGTAGATTTTTCTCAAGGAGAAAAAAGAACCATCAAAT
>JAURCF010000051.1 GCA_030828565.1 Flavobacteriaceae bacterium | reverse complement strand
TTGACGGTTTAATTCATAAAGCTCTTTATCCGACACAAACGCATAAGTTACTTCTAGAATGTCATAACCTTCGGATTGTGCGACCTGTGTTAGCCAGGTTGAAAAATTGCTTTCATCTGAAAGCTGAAAATCGATATTGTAATAGAAGTGAATCACTTATCATATTTTGCACAAAGGTACGTTTTGTGTTGCTATTTATACAAACGCAATGAAAAATTGGAGGTTTTCTAAAAAATATGTAAATTTAGAGTGGAAGATGATGATGAGAGATTTAAAGTATATTGCGGCATATACAGTGCCCATAGCGGTTTGGATTGCAATTTATTTTAAGGGTGTGTGGTCCTTTGCTGGCGTTGTATATCCTTTTGTGGTTATTCCTGTATTGGAATTACTTTTAGGTAGTAACAACGACAATTTAACAACGGAAGAAATTAAAAAAAGAGCTGTAAATCCTGTTTTTGATTGGATGCTTTATGGAAATCTGTTATGGGTTTTTGGTTTGTTGTTTTATGGTTTTTCAGAGATTCACAACTCGCAACTTGCTGTGTTTGAAATTGTTGGTTTGGTGCCATCGTTAGGGATTTTATTGGCAACCAACGCAATAAATGTTGCTCACGAGTTGGGTCACAGAAACAATAAAAAAGATCAATTTTTAAGCCAACTATTGTTATTGCCTTGCTTGTATACTCATTTTTTTATAGAACACAACTACGGTCACCATTCAAAGGTAGCAACTCCAGAAGATCCTGCTTCGGCTCGCTACAATCAAACTGTATATGCGTTTTACTGGCAGTCTGTTTTGGGTCAATACTGGAGCGCTTGGGGTCTTCAAAAAAAATTGCTTCGAAATGCAGGACGTTCTTTTATATCGTTCAAAAACATCGTGCTTTGGGGAGCTGTGGCACAAATTGCCTATATACTTCTTACCTCCTTTGTTTTTAATGAATTTGTGGCAATGTTGGCTGTTGTAATTGGAGTTATTTCATTTTTAATGTTGGAAAGCATCAACTACATAGAGCATTATGGGTTGAGGCGAAAAAAAACGGACTCTGGGCGTTATGAAAAAACACAAGACAAACATTCTTGGAACTCTGATCATGTAATCGGCAGAATCATTTTATATGAACTCACCCGACACAGTGATCACCATTTCAAAACTTCGAAGAAATACCCAGAGTTAAACTATTACGAAACCAGTCCGCAGCTTCCTTTCGGATATCCAACCTCTATACTGTTGGCGTTAATACCTCCTCTTTGGTTTCGAATTGTCAACCCTCACGTACCAGATTCAATGAAAAACGGCTTTTAAAGGTTCCAATTCATTTTCTGGATTATCTTTGCATCATAAATAAAAACTATGACTCAAGCTGTTCGCGTACGTTTTGCTCCTAGCCCAACAGGACCTCTTCATATTGGTGGGCTTAGAACCGCATTGTATAATTATTTATTTGCTAAAAAACACGGAGGTGATTTCATTTTACGCATAGAAGATACCGATCAGAATCGTTTTGTTCCTGGAGCTGAAGAATATATTATCGAGGCTTTAAAATGGTGCAACATTCCTTTTGATGAAGGTCCTGGAACAGAAAATAAAAAAGGTCCGTACAAACAAAGCGAACGAAAAGAACTTTATAAAAATGCCGTTCATTCGCTCATCGAAAAAGGACGTGCATATTACGCCTTTGACGCTTCAGAATCTTTAGAAAAGCACCGTGTTTATCACGAAGAAAAAGGAAAAACATTTATATACAATTGGCACAATCGGTTAAAACTAGAAAACTCCTTGTCGCTGTCTAAAGAAGAGGTGAAAATTCGAATTGAAAACGGAGACCGCTATGTAATTCGCTTTTTGATGGTAGAAGACGGAACGATTGAAAACTTTATAAATTCAACGGATTTAATCCGGGGTAACATTCGAGTTGATTTGAATTTGTTGGATGACAAAATTTTGTTCAAAAGCGACGGCTTACCCACATACCATTTGGCAAATGTTGTGGACGATCATCTAATGGAAATTTCACACGTTATTCGTGGCGAAGAATGGTTGCCATCTTTGGCGCTTCATCACCAACTGTACAGAGCTTTTGGTTGGACGCCCCCTCAATTTGCGCATTTGCCGCTATTATTAAAACCTACCGGAAAGGGAAAGCTTTCCAAAAGAGACGGAGATAAATTAGGTTTTCCTGTCTTTCCTCTTAACTGGAAAGACCCTGAAACAGGAAAAGTATCTCCTGGCTATAAAGAGGCAGGGTATATCCCCGAGGGTGTGGTGAATTTTTTAGCCTTGTTAGGGTGGAACCCAGGAACGGAACAAGAAATAATGCAATTGGACGAATTGATCGAATTGTTTTCGATCGAACAAGTACATAAGTCTGGCGCACGATTTAACCCAGAGAAAAACAAATGGTTCAATCAACAACATTTACAGCAAATACACGAATCTGTGTTGGAAACGCAATTGATAAAAGATGCTTTATCGAATGATATTGTTGTTTTGCCCCAGGAGGCCCAAAAGGTTGTGGGTTTGATAAAAGAACGCGCTTCGTTGCTAACAGAACTTTGGGGTTTGGCAGCTTACTTTTTTAAAGACCCTGAAGAATACAACCCAAAAGCAGTTCACAAACAATGGAAAGAAGAAACTCCCGAAATTCTAAGTAAGTTTTGCGCGTTTTTGAACACAGCATCGTTGTCAGAAGCAAGTGGTTTTCAGACTGAATTTAAAACATGGATTTCTGAGGAATCTCTATCTTTTGGACAAATTATGGCACCCTTGCGTTTGTGTTTAGTAGGAGAATTGTCCGGAGCTGATTTGTTTGAAATTATATGCTTTTTAGGCCGAGATATTGTAACCTCTCGCATCCAAAAAGCTCTTGAAAAACTTTGATGTTTTTTTTGTAACTTTGAGATTCACTTAAATTCTATTCCTTATGTCTTTTACTTTTTATGCTATTATTGTCCTTATTGCGTTTGCTTTTATCAGTTCGTTTTTTATTGTAAAACAACAAACGGCAGCTTTAATTGAACGATTTGGTCGTTTTGTCAGTGTTCGCCACTCCGGCTTACAAATCAAAATTCCAGTAATTGATCGCATTGCAGGAAGATTGAGTTTAAAAATTCAACAATTGGACGTTATCGTTGAAACCAAAACCAAAGACGATGTGTTTGTTAAGCTAAAAGTCTCGGTTCAGTTCAAGGTAATTAGAGATAAGGTTTACGACGCTTTTTATAAACTCGACTATCCGCATGATCAAATTACTTCTTATGTGTTTGATGTCGTTCGTGCTGAAGTTCCTAAAATGAAATTGGACGATGTTTTTGAAAAAAAAGACGATATTGCTATCGCTGTAAAAACAGAATTGAACGAGGCCATGTTGAATTACGGATATGACATCATCAAAACACTCGTCACCGATATTGATCCCGACGAGCAAGTTAAAAGTGCAATGAACCGAATCAATGCTTCGGAACGAGAAAAAGTAGCGGCTCAATACGAAGGAGACGCAGCTCGTATTCTTATTGTTGAAAAAGCAAAAGCTGAAGCTGAAAGCAAAAGACTTCAAGGGCAGGGTATCGCAGATCAACGACGAGAAATTGCTAGAGGGCTTGAAGAGTCTGTTGAGGTTCTTAACAAGGTGGGGATCAACTCACAAGAAGCTTCTGCATTAATTGTGGTAACGCAACACTACGATACCTTACAGTCGATAGGAGAACATGTAAACAGCAACTTGATTTTGTTGCCTAATTCACCCCAGGCTGGGTCGGATATGCTCAACAATATGGTCGCTTCGTTTACTGCGAGCAACCAAATCGGAGAAGCTATGAAAAAAGCTGAGAAAAAGAAAAACGGAGAAAACTAGTTGTTTTTCTTAGCCCAAGTATCGCGCAATCCCACTGTTTTGTTAAAAACCAATTTACCCGACTTCGTGTCTGGGTCAGTAATGTAGTATCCCAAACGTTGAAACTGAAAACGAACTCCTGGTGCTGTGTTTTGTAAACTTGGCTCTACCCAACCCTTTTTAGTAGAAAATGATTCTGGATTGATGTGATCCATAAAATCAACCTCTTTGTCTGCGTCTGGGGAAGGGTGTAAAAACAAGCGGTCATAAGTCCGGATTTCGGCTGAAATTGCGTGTTTGGCCGAAACCCAATGAAGGGTTCCTTTTACCTTGCGCTGACTAGCCTCAGAGCCACTTCCGCTTTTACTATCCTTATCGAAAGTACAGTGAATTTCTGTGATGTTTCCCTGGGTGTCTTTTACAACAGATTCGCCTTTAATAATATAAGCATTTTTTAAACGAACCTCCTTGTCCAAGGTAAGTCGGAAGAATTTTCGGTTGGCCGATTCTTTAAAATCTTCCTGTTCAATATATAGTTCTCTTGAAAAAGGAACTTCGCGATTTCCAGCGGAAGGATCTTCGGGATTGTTTTCTGCAATTAAAATTTCTTCTTGATTTTCTGGATAATTGGTAATCACTAGTTTGATTGGATCAAGAACGGCCATAACCCGCGGGGCTTTTTTGTTTAAGTCCTCACGAACGCAAAACTCCAACAACGAAGCGTCAATTACATTTTCTCTTTTTGAAACACCCGCCGCTTCGGCAAAATTTCTAATAGATTCTGGGGTATATCCTCTTCTTCTTAACCCAGAAATTGTTGGCATTAGAGGGTCGTCCCATCCTGTTACTACGTTCGATTCAATTAATCGTGCCAGTTTTCTTTTGCTTGTAACCGTATAACTAAGATTGAGTCGGGCAAACTCTCTTTGTTTGGGGCGTAGTTGGCTGGGGTTGTGTAAATGATCTAAAAACCAATCGTACAAATCACGATGAGGTTTGAACTCTAATGAACACAAGGAGTGGGAAATTTGTTCTATATAATCCGATTCGCCATGCGTCCAATCATACATCGGGTAAATGCACCACTCGTTTCCTGTTCGGTGATGAGCTTTGTGTAAAATACGATACATCACTGGATCTCGCAAAAGCATATTGGGTGAACTCATATCGCCTTTGGCTCTCAACAAATACGTTCCTTCGGGGTGTTTGCCTGCTTTCATTTCGGCAAACAGTTGGATGTTTTCTTCTATAGATCGATTTCTAAAAGGGCTGTTTTTTCCTACTTGAGTTGGTGTTCCTTTTTGAATCGCAATGTCTTCTGAACTTTGTGAATCTACGTATGCGAATCCTTTTTCTATAAGCAATACGGCCCAATCATAAAGTTGTTGAAAATAATCAGAAGCATAACGTTCTTGATCCCATTTGTATCCCAACCATGCAATATCGTTTTTGATGGCATCCACAAATTGTTGTTCTTCTTTAGCGGGGTTGGTGTCGTCAAATCGAAGATTGACAGGTGCATTGTATGTTAGACCTAAACCAAAATTAATACAAATCGCTTTTACGTGTCCTATATGAAGAAAGCCGTTGGGTTCTGGGGGGAAACGAAAACGTAATTTATCTTGAGAAAGACCCCGTGTGAGATCTTCATCGATAATGTGTTTTATAAAATTTTTAGCCTTTTTTTCTTCTGACATTTTTGTTTATTGATAATTGCAAAGTTAAACAAAAACAGATGCTCTCGTTGGGTTTATTGTATCTTTGTAAAAAATTATAATGGGGACTATTTATTTAGAAAACATACAGTTGTTTTCGCATCACGGATGTTTGGAAGAAGAAACGGTTATTGGGAGTGATTATCGTGTTGATTTGTGGATTGATAGCTCGCTTGAAAAAGCCTCTAAAAGCGATGCGTTGGAAGACACCGTAGATTATGTATATCTAAATCGGGTTGTGGAAGAAGAGATGGCGATTGCTTCCAAATTATTGGAGCATGTTGGACAACGAATTATAAGTAGGATTTTTTCGGAATCTCTAATGGTGCAGAAGATTAAAATTTCCATTGCAAAAGTCAATCCGCCAATTGGGGGTCATGTAGCCTCCGTTTCTGTGATCATGAAACAAGTTCGGGAAGAATAGGTAAAAGTTTTAAAAAGTATTACTTTTGTCTTGAAATTGGCACCGTGGCCGAGTGGCTAGGCAGAGCTCTGCAAAAGCTTGTACAGCGGTTCGAATCCGCTCGGTGCCTCTTATTTTTTCTCTATTCGTATTTCTTCTATTACACTTTGTAGCTTCTCTTTTTCTTCAGGAAAAAAGCCTTGAAAAATCAACACCAAACCACAAATAAACAAAAAGGTGTTCACCACTTGTTTGATGTTGAATATTCGTGTTGGTGTTAGTTTGTGTTTGAGTTGTTTTGCGATAGCGATTTTAACGAGGTCTATTAAAAAATAAACCGAAAGAACCGTTATAAAAAAAGTGGTTATTCTAACAGAGTTCATTTCCAATTTTGGAGCTACTAGTAGAATAATTCCTAACCAAAACAACAATACGCCAATATTAATAAGGTTGAGAAAAAAACCTTTTAAAACTTGGGCTAAATAGTTGGTTTTATTGATTGGTTCCGTACTGTTTTGCTGAGGCTCTTTCTTTCTTTCTTTGACTGTTTGTATAAAAGATATACATCCGTATGAAGCTAGTAATACCCCGCCGAACGCTAACCACGAAGGATCGTCTTTTATTTTATTAAGCAATTGACTCGTACTAAAATAAGCAAGGATAATAAAAACAATATCAGCAAGGATAACACCTAAATTAAAAAAAATAGCAGATCGAATTCCTTTGGTAATACTTGTTTCTAATAAAACGAAAAAGACAGGACCTAATGTAAAAGAAAGAAAAAAACCAACGGGAAGTGCTGTCCAAAAATCATTCATTGTACTTATTCAAGTTCTATGACGCTTCCTCCAAGGAAAACCGTTTTGTTGAGTTGTTGTGGCTTTCCGTATACCCTTACAATTCCTCCTGCTCTAACCGTTACTTGTACAACTTTACTGGCGTTTATATAAGCGTTACCACCCGCATTGATTGATACTGAGGTTTGTTCTGTTAACAGTTCTTTGGTTTTTGCTGTGGCCCCTGTTGACACTATTAAATCTTGATTGGTCGCTGCTCCTTTTAGGGTTACTATTCCTCCTGTTACAACGTACGCGTCTACTTTTTCAACGTCTAATATGAGATCTATTTCGGCTCCTTCTTTTGCTTCTAGTTCTATAAGAGGTTGCAACAATGCGTCTTTAGAAGAAACGAATGACCCTTCTTTTGCCTCAATTTTTCCAATCGTTTCTGAATAAAACAATTCTATGGTGGTATTGAATCCACTTAAAATTCGCTTTGTTTTCATGCGTAATTTTAGGCGCTTACCTTTATTTGTTACTACAACATCTTCTATGTGTTTGCCTGAAATAATAATTTTATTTTCATCTGATGGAATTAGTGTTACTTGAATTCCATCTTTTACTTTTAATTCATCAAATTCTCCTATTGCCATTTCTTTTTCTTGGGCAATAACAAGTATTGAAAATAAAAAAACGAATAAATTCTTCATGATTGTGATTTTTACTTTTATTTTTTTCCTATCAATTCTAAATCAATATGGCGTTTTAGTAAGTCTGTTTTTTTAACTTTTACTTCAACCTCATCGCCTAGTTGGTACGCTTCTTTGGTTTTTCTCCCTACAAAAGTATATTCTTTCTCATCAAAAATAAAGAAATCGTTGGGAATATCTTGAACCCGAATCATTCCTTCGCATTTATTGTCGATAATTTCTACATACATTCCCCTGTCTGTAACGCCAGAAATTACTCCTGTAAACAGACGATCAATATGTTGTGACATATATTTGACTTGCATGTATTTGATTGAGTTTCTTTCGGCTTTTGTAGCAACTTGTTCCATGAAAGAAGTGTGTTTACATATTTCTTCCAGCGGGGTTTTTGTTGTCGGTTGTTCGTTGTTTAAATATGTTTGCAACAATCGATGAACCATTACATCTGGATAACGACGAATGGGAGAGGTAAAATGCGTATAATATTCAAATGCCAAACCGTAATGACCTATGTTTTGTGTTGTATATTCTGCCTTACTCATGGTTCGAATGGTTAAGGTGTCTACAAGGTTTTTTTCTTTTTTTCCTTGTACTTCATACAATAGTTTATTCAGAGAACTCGAAATATTTTTGGGAGAGGTAAAATTCAGTTTGTGTCCAAATTTACTAACAACTTGTTGAAGTTGTGCTAATTTTTCAACATTAGGTTCATCATGGACTCTGTAAATGAATTTTTTTACAGGTTGTTGTTTTCCTATAAATTCTGCTACTTTTTTGTTTGCTAATAGCATGAATTCCTCAATCATTTTATTTGCTTCTTTTGCTTCTTTAAAAAAAACATTGGATGGGTTGTTATCTATATCAAGATTGAATTTTACTTCTATTTTATCAAATGATATAGCTCCCGATTTCATTCGTTTCTTTCGCATTTTCTTTGCCATTTCATTCATGGTACAAATAGCATCAACAAGAGGTTTAGAAATGGAATAGGATTGGTTGGTTAATGAAATTTCTTGGGGTATGTTTTGAGATTGTGTTTCTATAATGTATTGAGCCTCTTCATAAGCCAACCGTTGATCCGATAAAATAACGGTTCTTCCAAACCATTGATTTTTAATTTCATTTTCTTTATTAATGGTAAAAACTGCAGAAAAAGTATATTTTTCTTCGTTGGGCCTTAAAGAACAAGCTTGGTTGGAAAGTATTTCTGGAAGCATGGGCACCACTCGGTCTACTAAATATACAGATGTGGCTCTTTTATAAGCTTCCTCATCCAAAATACCTCCTTTTTCAATATAATGAGAAACATCGGCAATATGAATACCTATTTCATAATCACCATTTTCAATAATCTGAAATGATAACGCATCGTCAAAGTCCTTCGCATCTTTTGGATCAATAGTAAATGTTAATACATCTCTAAAGTCACGACGATTTTTAATTTCTTTAGATTGTATAGAAGTATCTATTTCATTTGCTGCTCTCAATACTTCTTCAGAAAATTCATACGGCAAACCAAATTCTTCCAATATTCCATGTATCTCAGCTTGGTGAGATCCTGGTGTGCCTAAAATTTTAACTATTTTTGCTTGTGGTGATTTTGTTGGATCATCCCATTTTTCTAGCTCTATAACTACTTTTTCTCCTTGTTTTTCTGGATCTATTTTTGGATTACTTATAAAAAAATAGGGGTAATTATTTCCATTGCCTACTATAACAAAGGCCGTATTGTTATGTAATTGAAGAACTCCAACAAACCGTGTTTTGTTTCTTTTTAAGACCGCTACTATTTCAGCTTGTGGTTTCTTTTTTCCTTTGGCTTTGTATAAACGAAACGAAACGGTATCTCCGTTAAATGCTGTAGTTAGTTGTTTTTTTTCTATGAAAATATCATCATCCAATTCCTCGGAAACCAAATAAGCATTTCCATTTTGAGTCACATCTAATGTTCCTTCAAAAAGTAATGGTTTTGTAATGAGCGAAAATTTTCCTCTATCGTTTTCTTTTAATTCTTTTTGATTGGTTAGTTTTTGCAGTGTTTTTATTATTTGATTTCTTCCGCTAGGGTCTGTAATTCCTAAAGAAGCTGCAACTTGTTTGTAGTTTAAGGCATTATTAGGTTGATTTAAAAAAACTTCTTTAATTTTTTTTGCTATACTCTCCCCTTTTGTTCTGTTCTTTTTCTTTTTTCTTGTCATATTCTAAATTCGCTACGAAGTTAGTTTTATTTTACGAATAGCTTCTTTTTATCTTTTTTTAATCTATTAACAGTATCATTTTTTTTTTTAATTTAAATTTAAAAATAATGGGTATTATTATTGTTTGTTGATAATAGTGAAAACTTTTTTTTATTCATTTTTTTATATAGATATTAAAAATATATACCCATTTATAAACATCATTTTTTAAATTTAAAAAACTTAAAATCAATATTATATATTATTTATAAAGAGTTGTTTATAATTCCATTTGTTTATTATTTTTTATAATTTTACTCATTTTTATTTTTGATAATACAAGGGATCGCGTTTAAAAAATAAGAATTAAAAAAAATAAAAAAAAATGATTTTTAACTTCTTTTTTTCAATGGAATATTTATTTATTTATTAATTTTTTATTTATCATATACTTTCCCTTTTTATTAACAATTTTACTTTATAAAAAACAATTGATAATGAGTTATTTAAAAAAACAATAAACATCCCTATTAAAAAGTACTTTATTACCTTTGTAAGTATAATAAAAAACCAATGAAAATAGCAATAGGCTGTGACCACGCAGGACCGGAATACAAAAAAGAAATCAGCAAACTTATTCAACAAAAAGGGATTGAAGTTGTTAATTATGGAACAGACAGTTTTGATAGTGTAGATTATCCAGATTTTATTCATCCAACAGCAAAAGCGGTTAATGAAAATCAAGTTGATAAAGGAATTATTATTTGCGGTAGCGGTAATGGCGCAAATATGACAGCAAACAAATACAAAAACATTCGTTCTGCATTGTGTTGGAACAAAGAAATTGTGTTCCTTGCTCGCAGTCATAACGACGCTAATATTTTAAGTATCCCCGCACGTTTTGTTTGTTTACCGCAAGCAATTGAAATGGTGGTCACTTTTTTAGAAACACCTTTCGAAGGCGGAAGACATTCACAGCGAATAAATAAAATCCCAAAAATCTTATAAAATGGGAACACATCACCATCATGGAGGAAATAAATTATTAATTTCAATAGTTCTTAATATATTTATTACAACCCTTCAAGCGATTGGTGGATTTGTTTCGGGAAGCCTTGCTTTATTAAGCGATGCACTTCATAATTTTACCGATGTTCTTTCTTTGATCATTAGCTATATTGCACAAAAGTTAACCAAGAAAAAAGCGACTCCCAAAAGGACTTTTGGTTACAAACGCGCTGAAATTTTAGCCGCTTTTATCAATGCATTATCTTTAATTGTTATTGCTTTATTTCTTACAATAGAAGCTATTGAACGACTGCAACATCAACCCAAAATAGACTCTGACTTAGTTATAGCTCTTTCCCTTTTTGCCATTATTGGCAATGGTATTAGTGTTATTTTACTTGAAAAAGAGAGTAAAGAAAATATTAACATAAGGTCAGCT
>JAURCF010000044.1 GCA_030828565.1 Flavobacteriaceae bacterium | reverse complement strand
CGGTTCGTGAAATGCGAATTCAGGCTGAAGAAGTTACTCGTGTTCACTCCATTTATGTGGTGGATGACCAGGACAAATTGGTAGGTAGATTGTCTCTCAAAGATTTGCTAAACTTCCCAACCAAAGAGTCTATCAAAAACATTTATATTCCAAAAGTAGATTCGGTAAATGTTGATGAAAATGGAGAAGAAGTTGCTAGAATAATGTCGAAATACGATTTAGAGGCCATTCCTGTTGTGGACAATAAAGGCATTCTAGTGGGGCGTATTACAATTGATGATATTGTAGATCTTATCAAAGACGAAGCTGACAAAGACTATCAAATGGCAGCAGGTATTTCACAAGATGTAGAAGCGGATGATTCTATTTACGATCTTACCCGTGCACGCTTACCTTGGCTAACATTGGGTCTTATTGGGGGTTTAGGTAGTGTGTTTATTTTGGAAGGTTTTGAAAATATTATGACCCATCCCGATTTTCGATCTTTATTCTTTTTTACACCACTTATAGCGGCAATGGCAGGGAATGTTGGTGTTCAATCTTCCGCTATCGTTGTTCAGGGGCTTGCCAATGGTGTTATTAAAGGAAGTTTATTCAACCTTCTTGTCAAAGAAATTGGATTGAGTTTAATTAATGGAATCGTGCTTTCATTGCTCATTCTTGTTTTTGGATATTTTGTAAACCAACCCATCAAGGTAAGTATTACCATTGCCTTATCCATGCAATGTGTTATTGTCGTTGCAGCTTTGGTAGGCACATTTGTTCCTATTGTTTTAAACAAACGTGGAATCGATCCTGCAATTGCAACAGGGCCATTTATTACGACCAGTAATGATATTTTTGGAATATTTCTTTTCTTTTATATTGCTAAACTCATCTTAGGATTTTAGAACAATGAAGGTGCTTCACCTAGATACCAACCACCCCATATTGATTGATCAATTGCAAAAAATAGGCATTGAAAACGATATAGACACTGAATCTGATAAGTCGAGAATTGAAGAAAAAATTGCCCAGTATCAAGGAATTGTCATTCGCAGTCGTTTTCCAATTGACAAGCAGTTTATGGATCGTGCAACACAGTTGCGATTTATTGCTCGCGTGGGTGCTGGATTAGAAAATATTGATGTAGGTTATGCCAAACTTAAGGGTATTGAACTCATTGCAGCTCCCGAGGGAAATAGAAACGCCGTTGCCGAACATGCTTTAGGAATGTTACTTTCTCTTTTTAACAAACTTCAAAAAGGACATCGTGAAATTCAAAAAGGAAACTGGTTGCGAGAAGCACACCGCGGGATTGAATTGAACGGAAAAACGATTGGAATTATTGGATACGGAAATACAGGGAAAGCATTTGCAAAAAAACTCAGCGGTTTTGATGTGACAGTTTATTGTGTAGACATTCTAAACAATATTGGTGACGAAAACGCTACACAAGTTCCCCTGCATGTTCTTCAAGAAAAATCGGATGTCATAAGCCTACACACTCCGCAAACACCCGAAACCCTTTCTTTGATTGACGAATCTTTTATCAAAGCGTGCGGACGTCCTTTTTGGCTTTTGAATACCGCTCGAGGAAAAAGTGTTTCCTCAGAAGCTCTAGTCAAAGGGCTAAAATCCGGAGCCGTTTTGGGAGCGGGCTTGGATGTTCTTGAATATGAAAAAAGTTCCTTTGAATCTTTATTTGAAAATAATGAAATGCCTCAAGCATTTGCTTACTTATTGGAAGCCGAAAATGTGTTGCTGAGTCCTCACGTTGCTGGATGGACAGTAGAAAGTAAAAAGCAATTGGCCGAAACTATCGTTCATAAAATTAAACGCATTTTATAATTCTATAAAACATCCATTTTTAAAATTTATCACAAATCGAATGAATAAAAATATTTTAGTTCTTTGCACCGGAAATTCATGTCGAAGCCAAATGGCTCATGGTTATTTACACCATTTTGCCTCCAAAAAAGCTACCATTTATAGTGCCGGTATTGAAACTCATGGCGTCAATCCTAGAGCAATTTCTATAATGAAAGAAGATGGCATTGATATTTCAATGCATACTTCCAACAACGTTTCAGAATACATCCAAATTGCCTTTGATTATATTCTCACAGTCTGTGATCATGCTCATGAAAATTGCCCTTATATTCCTAGTGATGCAGTGCGACTTCATAAAGATTTTTACGATCCATCAAAAATCAAATCAGAAAACGAAGTTGAAATTCATGCGGTCTTTGAAAAAGCCAGAAACGAAATCAAAGAATACTGTAGCAAGTTTGTAAAAGAAAATCTGTAAAACAACGAACTATTTAACAACCAACTGCAATGTGTTTTGAGTTCGTTGTTCAAGTAACAATTCCTTGTTTTTTAAAATTTCGGATTCTGAATTGGCTTTGAAATGACGGATTGTAAACAAATCAACTCCCTCGGTACAAGTAACTTTAAAAGTGGCTTTGAGTTCTTGAATTAAGGATTCAAGCTGCCCGTATTTGTCACTCACACAAACTGAGAAACTAATTGCAGAGTTTTGAATCACATCCACTTTCATTTTATGATCGTGCAATAGTTTAAAAATAGAGCTGATGTTTTTTTCAACAATAAAAGAAAAATCCAGTGATGAAAGTTTGATCAAGACCAATTCTTTTTTGACGATAAAACACGGTACATCGGGCTGTATTTTGTTGCTTTTTCCTACTGTAGTTCCTTCCTCCTTGGGGTTGATAAACGATTTTACATACAAAGGGATTTCTTTTCGTTGAAGGGGTTGTAATGTTTTGGGATGTATTACCGACGCCCCATAAAACGCCAATTCAATCGCCTCTCGATACGAAATTTGATGCAATAACTGAGTGTTTTCAAAGTAGCGCGGATCTGCATTCAAAACTCCGGGAACATCTTTCCATATGGTTACAGAATCTGCATTCAAACAGTATGCAAAAATTGCTGCCGAATAATCGGATCCTTCTCTGCCTAAAGTAGTCGTAAAATTGTTGTCATCACTTCCAATAAATCCTTGTGTTACGTACAATTTATTTTGTGCAACTTGACTTGAAATGTTTTTTTGAGTAGCCTCCCAATCCAAATTAGCATCGCGATGATACGAATCGGTTTTGATACAATTTCGTGCGTCCAACCATTGATTGATAATCCCAACTTCGTTGAAATAAGCACTTATTATTTTTGTAGACGCTAATTCACCGCAACTTACAGTTTGGTCATAAACAAAAGAGTAATTGGGCGATTTGTTGTGCTGGAAAAACAACTGCAAGTTGTCAAAAATAGATTTCACTTCGTTGAAAATAGCGTGCTGATCGCTTTCAAACAAATCGAGCAAAACAGTATTGTGGTATTTTACAACTTCCTGAATAGAATATTTCAACTCCGATGGTTCATCAAAATAGTTTTGAACTATTTTCTCAAGGGCATTGGTCGTTTTCCCCATTGCGGAAACCACCACCAAAGTATCCTTGTACCCTACTTGTTGTAAAACTTCAACTAAGTTTTTAATCCCATTGGCATCCTTAACCGAAGCGCCTCCAAATTTAAAAATTTTCATTCGTTATATATTTAAAAAATAACTCATTGTAATTTTCATTACGTTGTGTCAGTTCTGTGATTTTGAAATAAATTGATGTATGGCTTTTTCATCCATTTGAACTACTTGCCAATCATCGAATACCAAAGCACCATTGCGGGTATAAAAATCTATAGCCGATGTATTCCAGTCCAAAACTGCCCACTCAATACGCTTAACGCCTTGCTCATGCCCAAAAGCAATAAAGGCTGAAAACAAGGCCCGTCCAATTCCTTTTCCTTTGAATGAATTTGTAACTATCAAATCTTCCAAATGCAAAGTAGGGCCTTTCCATGTAGAATAACGAGGATACCCCAGGGCCATTCCAACAATTTGGTGACCAACTTCTGCAACAAAACAAGTGAACAAAGAATCCTGGCCAAAACCGTGTTGAATCAAATCTTGTTCGGTAACAATAACGGCGTCGGGTTCTTTTTCAAAAGTAGCAAGCTCCTGAATTAAATTCAGTACGGAGCTCATGTCAGTTGCTTCGGCTTTTCGTATGGAAAAAGATGTTTTCATAATCAGTTTGCAAAGGTAACCCAAAGCGAGTAAACTGAATATGAAAAATGAATTCTTATAACAAATTTTAGGGGTGAAGTGTGTTTTTAAAACGCCTTAGCTTGATTGAGTTGCCATAATGTGTTTGGAAAAAGCCTCCAAATCATCACCCTTTTTAACACTTTCCAAGGCATTTGCTACAATTCCTTCAATAGCATTGGAAGAAAACCCAAGCCCAATACTAAGTTTGGTTAGCATGCTTTTTTCATTGCTGTCAAATAGGGTATCTGTCAAAACCATTTTTACCAAATCATACAATCTTTCATGTCGATGCGCAGCCAAAAAAGGTGGATTGATTGGAAACTGATTTGGGTTTTTAATAATTTGATTGAACTCAATGACATCAATCTCTAATTTGTCAGCCACTCGATGTAAAAACTGCAATTCTTTTGAAGATATTTTATGATCCGTAAGGGCGATTCTAACCAAAGAGGCAAAGTGTCCTCTGTTTCTTTTTTTAAAACCCTTGTCAAAAAGTTTATCAAAGCTCATAATTGTAAAATTTAGGTGGTATAGATATACTCATTTTAAAAAGAATTCCATTTCAACAAAAAAAGTTATTTTGTCTGCAAATAGTTACCTTTGCCAACATGGAAAAAAAGGGGCAACTCCTTATCCCCGAAACTTTTGTTCAGTCTCAAAATTTTTTGAAACTGCAGAATGCCATTGCCCAACATCAACCTCATATTGCACTTTCTGGGCTTGTTGGATCGGCACAGTCCTTTGTTGTGGCACAATCTTTCTTAAAAATCAATCGTCTAATTGTTTGGGTGCTAAATACCAAAGAAGAAGCTGCCTATCGTTTGAATGATCTAGAGCGTTTGTTAGGAGATGCCGATGTGATGTTTTATCCTGGGAGTTATCGCCGACCCTACGAAATTGAGGAAACCGATAACGCCAATGTGCTTTTAAGAGCCGAAGTACTCAATCGGATCAATTCTCAAAAAAAGCCGGCAATTATCGTTACCTATCCCGACGCGTTGTTCGAAAAAGTCGTCACTCGAAAAGAACTCGAAAAAAACACATTAAAACTAGCCGTAGGGGATTTGGTTTCAATTGATTTTATAAACGAAGCCCTGTTTGAGTATCATTTTCGCAGAGAAGATTTTGTAACCGAACCCGGAGAATTTTCGGTACGAGGAGGGATTTTGGATGTGTTTTCATTTTCCAACGATCAGCCCTACAGAATTGAGTTTTTTGGTAACGAAGTCGAAAGTATCCGGCTGTTTGATGTAGAAACACAACTTTCAGAATCTACATTAAAAAACATTCGCATTTTACCCAATGTAGAAAATAAATTTTCGAACGAGGCACGTCAAAATTTTATTGATTTTTTACCAAAAAAAACAGTTGCTTTTTTTCAAAACAAGTCGCTTATTAAAGATCGTATTCAATGGCTGTTTGACAAAGCCTCTGAGCGGTTTGAAGAACTTTCTGGAGAAATACAGCACAGTACCCCCGAAGCATTGTTTTGCAATCAATTAGTTATCGAAAAATCATTGGAATCGCTGCAGACAGTTTCCTTAAATTCTGAAGTTAACGATAAAACAATTTGTTGGAACACATCACCACAGCCTGCTTTCAATCGGCAATTTGAGCTTCTGATAAAACATCTGATTGAACAACATAAGCTGGGCTACTCAACCTTTCTTTATTGTTCTACCCAACAACAAGCCCAACGGTTTCATGATATTTTTGAAGAACACCAAGAAATCATACAATACACAACGCTGATTGCTCCTTTGTACGAAGGTTTTATCGACCACAATCAAAAGGTTTGTTGTTACACGGATCACCAAATTTTTGATCGGTACCATAAATTTGAACTAAAAAATGGCTACGCAAAAAAGCAGGCCATTTCACTCAAACAGCTCAATCAACTTGAAATGGGTGATTTTGTAACTCATATTGACCATGGAATTGGACGTTTTGGAGGGCTACAAAAAATTCAAGTAGAGGGAAATTTGCAGGAAGCTATCAAATTGATCTATGGCGAACGCGATATCTTGTATGTCAGTATTCATTCGTTGCATAAAATTTCTAAATACAATGGAAAAGATGGCGTTGCTCCCAAAATTTATAAATTGGGATCTGGAGCTTGGAAAAAACTGAAACAAAAAACCAAAAAACGGGTCAAAGAAATCGCTTTTAACCTGATAGAGGTTTACGCCAAACAACGACTAAAAAAAGGATTTCAGTATGCCCCCGACAGTAGCTTGCAACTCGAGTTGGAAGCTTCTTTTATGTATGAAGATACTCCCGATCAAGAAAGCGCCACCAAAGATGTCAAAGTTGATATGGAAAGTGAACGCCCTATGGATCGGCTGGTTTGTGGAGATGTTGGATTCGGTAAAACAGAAGTAGCCATTCGAGCTGCCTTTAAAGCAATTGACAACGGAAAACAAGTCGCTGTTTTGGTGCCTACCACCATTTTAGCCTTTCAACATTTTAAAACGTTTAGCGAGCGATTGAAAGAATTTCCTCTTACAGTAGATTACTTAAACCGCTTTCGTTCTAGCAAAGAAAAACGGCGGGTGTTGGATGAAATTAGTGTCGGAAAAATTGATCTTTTGATCGGCACACACCAGCTGGTCAATAAAAACGTAAAATTCAAAGATCTTGGTCTTTTGATTGTTGATGAAGAACAAAAATTTGGCGTAGCCGTCAAAGAAAAACTCCGTGCTCTGAAAGAAAATGTGGATGTGCTTACCCTAACAGCAACGCCCATTCCTCGAACATTACAGTTTAGCCTGATGGCTGCGCGAGATTTGTCGATCATCAATACGCCCCCGCCCAATCGTTATCCAATAGAAAGCTTAGTAACAACCTTTAATGAAGAAACCATTCGCGATGCAGTGTCTTACGAAATTCAACGCGGCGGACAAGTGTTTTTTATTCATAATCGAATTGAAAATATTAAAGAAGTTGCTGGTATGATTCAACGACTGGTTCCCGACGCAAAAATTGCCGTGGGACATGGGCAAATGGAAGGTAAAAAACTTGAAGCAGTCATGTTGGATTTTATGAACGGCCTTTACGATGTGTTGGTTTCTACAACCATTGTAGAAAGTGGATTGGATGTGCCCAATGCCAATACCATTTTTATTAATAACGCCCACCATTTTGGTTTGAGCGATTTGCATCAAATGCGCGGGCGAGTGGGAAGAAGCAACAAAAAAGCTTTTAGTTATTTTGTGACAGCTCCCATTTCAACGTTAACCGAAGAAGCTCGAAAACGAATTACTGCCCTCGAACAACACACAGCCCTTGGGTCAGGATTTCAAATTGCTATGAAAGATCTGGAAATTAGAGGTGCTGGGGATTTGTTGGGAGGAGAACAAAGTGGATTTATCAACGATATCGGGTTTGAGACGTATCAAAAGATATTGAAAGAAGCCATTGATGAACTCAAAGAAACGGACTATAAAGAACTGTACCAAGACTCCCAAGAAAAAGAACCGTATGTTTCTGAAATTCAACTCGACACCGACATCGAAATCCTCATTCCTGACGATTACGTAAACAATGTTGAAGAACGACTAGCGCTCTATAAAAGATTGTCGGAAATCAATGATGAACCCAGTTTGATGCTCTTTGAAAAGGAGCTCAACGATCGTTTTGGAACGCCTAGCAACCGAGTCATTGGAATGCTCAACAGTGTTCGCTTAAAGTGGGTTGGAAAATCGTTGGGAATGGAAAAAATAATGTTGAAACAACAAAAACTAATCGGTTATTTTATTGGAGATCAAGGACACGCATTCTACCAAAGTTCGCTGTTTCAAAAATTACTCGTATGGGTACAAAAAAATTCGAATTACTGCACATTGAAAGAAAAAGAAACTCGAAACGGTCTTCGATTGATGCTAGTGTTTAACAGCATTTCTTCTGTTGAAAAAGCACTTGAACAATTTCAATCCATTTATGAAGATACTCACTAAAGCTCTTTCAAGTTTTTGATTACACTGAAGGCCTTATCGACCTGCTCATCATTTACCAAAATAGTGAATTCGTTTGAAGTTGAAATTACCTCATAGATATTGATTCCTTCCCAAGAAAGTCGTTGAAAAACGAAATAATAAATTCCTGGAATTGCTACATTTTCCTTTGGCAATTTGACAGATATTGAAGATAAGTGCGGTTGTTTACTAATCAGTTCTTCGTATTGAAGATAGGTTTCTACAGTCTCAGCCAAATTACTACTTACAACGATATTACACTCAATAACCCCACGAGAAGAGGTATAAAAATCAGCTTTGTTTTGATGAATTTTAGATAGCAAAAGGGCCTGATTTTGAAGCAAGGTGTCCGAAACGCGGTAATTGTAATCAATCAAAGAAGAGCGCACCGTAATGTCCCCTATCTCCCTTAAAATTTTAACGATTTTATGCGTTGTTCGAAATTCAAGCTCGGAAGAAAGTCGCTTCAAAGCCATTACAATCGCTCCTGTTCGAATCTGTTTTTTAAGGGTTACTTCAATATCGCTTTTCATTTGCCTTGACAAAGAAGTTAAGTTAATAATTCCCTGGGATAAGGCACTGATTAAAAAGGGTTTTGCTTTGATGTAGTCTTCAACAGCAGACGATATCGTTTTCATTTTTAGTGATTTAAGCTGCAAATATATAAAAATAAAACTAAATGTTTTATTTTTAACAAATCCTTAAAAAAAGTAAAAGGCATCTTCAATATGTTGAATATTTGCTACATTTTTCTCCTTTAAAATGCTAATAATATCAAAACGAACCGAAACGAAGAGGTTGTTTTTGTTGACATAATGATCTGTTGCCATGACTAAAAGTTTGATTTTTTTTTGAGAAACAAACGATTCCGGAGATCCAAAGTAGGAGGAAGTGCGCGACTTTACCTCAACAATGGCAAGCGTTTCTTCTTTTAGCGCTATAATATCAATTTCGGCTTTGCGGTAGCGATAGTTTCGCTCCAAAATTTGATACCCATTATTTAATAAATATTGAGCCGCCAAATCTTCTCCTTCTCGACCCAGTTGATTTGATAGTGACATAGGTTTATGATTTTGAGGTTGTACGAAAATACAAAACAAGTTTTGCAATAGTTGGTCATTCCCTTTAAAATGCGTTTGAAAAAACACTATTTTTGCCCCATACAACAAATCAATGAGCAAAACAAAACGACATACATTAACTGCCGCACTTCCCTACACCAACGGTCCGATTCATATCGGTCATTTGGCGGGAGTTTATGTTCCGGCAGATATTTATGCACGCTATTTAAGGAACAAAAATGAAGATGTTGTTTTTATTTGTGGTAGCGATGAGCACGGAGTTGCTATTTCGATGAAAGCTCGAAAAGAAGGAATCAGTCCGCAAGAAGTTATCGATCGCTATCACACCATGATTGATCAATCGTTTCAAGAATTTGGTATTTCATTTGACCATTATTCTCGAACTTCTTCGCAAATACATCATGAAACGGCAAGTGAATTTTTTACGACGCTCTATAAAAATAATGATTTTATTGAAGAAGTTACCGAGCAATTGTATGACTCGGAAGCACAACAATTTTTAGCGGATCGTTTTGTGACAGGAATCTGTCCAAAGTGTCAATACGAAGAAGCATATGGCGATCAATGCGAACAATGTGGAAGCTCATTAAACGCAACTGAACTAATCAATCCCACCTCAACTTTGAGTGGTGCCGTACCCACACTTAAGGAAACCAAACATTGGTTTTTGCCTTTGGATAGGTATCAAGATTTTTTAAAAAAATGGATTTTGGAAGGTCATGCCAGCGATTGGAAACCCAACGTGTATGGGCAAGTAAAATCGTGGTTGGATGACGGATTGAAACCGCGGGCGGTTACTCGTGATTTGGATTGGGGAATTCCAGTTCCTGTAGAAGGAGCCGAAGGAAAAGTGCTGTATGTTTGGTTTGATGCACCTATAGGTTATATTTCTTCTACCAAAGAATGGGCTGCCGCAAAAGGGGTCGATTGGGAGCCTTATTGGAAAGATGAAAACACCGAATTAATCCATTTTATAGGGAAAGATAACATCGTTTTTCACTGTATCATTTTTCCCGCTATACTCAAAGCAGAAGGAAATTATATATTACCCAAAAATGTTCCTGCTAATGAATTCCTAAACCTAGAAGGAAACAAATTATCAACTTCTAAGAATTGGGCCGTGTGGCTTCATGAGTACTTGATTGATTTTCCCAACCAACAAGATGCGCTTCGGTATGCGTTAACTGCCAATGCTCCCGAAAACAAAGACAACGACTTCACTTGGAAAGATTTTCAAGCCCGAAACAACAACGAACTGGTTGCGATTTATGGAAACTTTATCAATCGAGTGCTCGTGCTTACTCAAAAATATTACGGCGGTAAAGTTCCCGCCCCCAATGCGTTTACTGATGAAGACCTTTCGGTATTAGCGTCTTTAAAAAAAGCGCCTCAAACTATTGGCGATTCGCTGGATCGATTTCGATTCAGAGAGGCCTCTCAATTGATGATGAATTTGGCGCGAACAGGAAACAAATATTTGGCGGAAGAAGAACCTTGGAAACTGATAAAAACAACTCCCGAAAGAGTTCAAACCATTATGTATGTTGCTGTTCAAGTTGCTGCAGGGCTCTCTATTGTCAGTGAACCTTTTCTTCCTTTTAGTTCCAAAAAATTAAAAGACATGTTGGCTTTGCCTGTTGCAAACGACTGGGAACAAGTTGGACTCCTAAGCGAATTGGTCCCTGCTGAAACCCAATTGGGGAAATCGGCATTGTTGTTTTCAAAAATTGAAGACGATGCCATCAAAAATCAACTAGACAAGCTCGAATCAACCAAACTAAAAAACAGTGAAGAAGCCCTTATGGCAACTCCATTAAAAGAAACGGTTTCTTTTGAAGATTTTACAAAATTGGACTTGAGAGTAGGTACAATTTTGTCTGCTGAAAAGGTGGCTAAAACCAAAAAGTTGTTGGCTTTAAAAGTTGATATTGGCTCCGAAACAAGAACCATTGTTTCTGGAATTGCCGAGGATTACAGTGCCGAGGAAGTGGTTGGAAAAACCGTAAGCGTATTGGTGAATTTGGCGCCAAGAACGCTTCGCGGTGTAGAAAGTCAAGGAATGATTTTAATGACTGAAAATGCTGAAGGAAAACTTGTTTTTATTACTCCTTCAGAAGCCGATTCCCAACCGGGATTGACTATCCGTTAATCTCCTCTCGACTGAATTGTTCAAAACCAAAAACACCCACTAGTAAAAATACCAATGGGTGTTTATATCTAAAATTGAAATCCCTATAACAGTTTCATTTCGTAGGCATGAATTTCCGTTACAAAACGCTTTTCATTTTCTTTGTTTTCGTAGGAGCGGTGCACCAGTTTTCCTTCGACAGCTACCTGTTTGCCTTTTGACAAAAATTCCTCAGCAATTTCTGATAATCTTCCACGCATTACCACGTTGTGCCATTGCGTATCTGTTACTTTTTCACCTTGCGCATTTTTATACACTTCGTTGGTAGCAACGGTGAATTTTGCAAGTTGGTTTCCGTCATCAAACTTGACGATTTCTGGATCTTGTCCTAAATGACCAATCAATTGTACTTTGTTAGATAATTTGTTCATCGTAAAAAAATTTTAAGGTTATTCTTCGAAACAATTCAACTACTGAACTGCAAGGCAAAGATGAAATGCTCAAGGAATAAGAGTCGGTTTTTTGTTGTTTGTTATCGAATACAGGCGTTTGTAACCGTTTGTAAGTAAATATTTATTTGTATATTTGACTGTAAATCAACTTATCATGGAAAAAAACTGCCCCGAATGTGGAGACAAGATTATTGGTCGTACGGATAAGAAGTTTTGTGGAGATGCGTGTCGCAACGCTTACAACAATCGAAAAAATCAAGATCAAAACAATCTGATTCGAACAATCAATAATCGGCTTCGTAAAAATTACCGCATTCTTTCATCGCTTAACCCCAACGACAAATCAAAAACCAACAAACAAAAACTACTCGACTTAGGATTTCGATTTGAATACCACACAAGTATCTACACAACCCAAACTGGGAATGTCTATTATTTTATATACGATCAAGGATATTTGGCGCTCGATAACGACTGGTATGCTTTGGTAAAACGTAATTAACTACCAACGCTGACTGCATAATTTTAGGGCGGCAACAACTACATCTTTGCGGCTAATTTGACCCACAAGTTTGTCGTTATTCAAAACGGGTAAACGCCTGCGACTGTTCGAATGGAATATGGATGCCGCTTCAAAAATACTAGCGTTATGAGAAATGGTTTGCACCTTTGAAGTCATAAAATGCGAAACCTGTTTGTTTAAAATAGGCATGTTAAAATACCGACTGTCAGAAATTTGTTTCATACAGTCTGCCTCGGAAATGATTCCGACCAATTTGCCTGTTGCATCTATAACTGGACCTCCCGAAATTCCGTATTGAATAAACTGCTCCATAATCTGTAAAATGGATTGATCTGGAGAAAAGGTTATTAAATTCTTAGTCATATAGTCGGAAACCAAAATGGGTTCTTTGAACTCTTTTTTTTGCTCGGCACGAGGGCCTTGGAAACTTTTTATTGCCATCGGTTTTTGATTTAGTTATTCCAATATACTAAATTTAAATGAAATCCACAGTTGAAAAAACTGTATTTTTGGAATTTATGAGTCAAAAAATAGGCATTATGGGTTGTGGTTGGCTAGGATTTCCTTTGGGAAAATCATGGACAAGTCAGGGTGTTTCCATTTCGGGAACTACTACGACGGCATCCAAATGCAAGGTGCTTGAAGCTGCAGGAATTGATCCGTATTGTATTGTTTTGTCGGCTGATAAGGTTTCGAACACTATCGAATCCTTTTTAAATACGGTTGATACCTTGATTCTAAACATTCCCCCGGGATTGCGAGGAACGTCTTCTGAGTCATTTGTCTCAAAAATACGCGTGTTGCTTCCCTATATTGAGCAATCGCTCGTAAAGCACGTCTTGTTTATCAGCAGCACGTCGGTTTACGGACATTCACAAGCTGCTGTAAACGCCCTCTCTGAACCCAAACCTTCTACTGAAAGTGGAAGGCAACTTTTGCAGGTTGAGCAACTTTTACAAGCTTCGAAAGCTTTTAAAACGACCGTTCTTCGTTTGGGTGGTCTTATTGGTAATGACAGACATCCTATTACAATGCTTTCTGGAAAAAAAGGACTTAAAAACGGTGATGCGCCCATCAACTTGATTCATCAAAAAGACTGTATTGCTATTATTCAGAAAATTGTAGACGGTGCATTTTGGGGGAAAACCTATTGTGCAGCTGCCCCTTTTCATCCAAGCAAAAAGGAATATTACACAGAAGAAGCAATAAAACGTTCACTTCCAATTCCTGAATTCGCTCCAGAGTCCACTGCACAAAACAAAACGGTCAGTGCCCAGCGTTTGGAAGCAGACTTGGACTACCGCTTTCAATATCCGACGCTATAGGTCATTTTCGCTTTCAAAAATTCCTAAAAATCGATGATGGTATCGGTATTGATAGTTTCTTTTACCACCACATTAAGCTGATTGACAAATGCATTGTATGCGTTGAGTAATTCCGTTATATTTTCTTTGAATTGAGCTGAGGAATGCAGGCTAGCATCGGTAAGATGTGCTTTTAACACAAAGGTTTTGATAACCTTAAAACGACTAATTATGGAGGGTTGATTGAACGGTTCAGAGAGTTTGTTTGTTTTTATTTCTAGCACCTCTTCAGATAAGGTTTTTAGTTGAAACGCAAGAGAGTTTTGCTTCACATTTGGAAGCGTTTCAAGATTGGATAATAGGTTTTTCATAGCAGTCCAATCCTCTAGCGCTTTTTCTGCATCGGAGTTTAGTGATAAAAGTGAGACGGTGTTTTGATCAAAAAAGGGTTGATCTGCTCCTGTATCAGGAGCTGTTTCTTTTTTGGATGCGGTTGGTGTGCTACAACTCACCATTCCGCACGTCAATATCATCAATATTAGAGTTCGTACCATAAACGATTCGTTTTTTCAAAGGTACAGTATTGGATTGAAATGTTGGCTGCAAAAAAAAGACGGAAAAACCGTCCTTTTAGAAATCTATTTTTGCGTTGGCTTCGAGTTTAATGATTAGCTCATTAAAATCGATAATGGTTATCATCTGTGTTTCAAATCCGATGTAGGAAAACTCAAGCACATCGCTTAGAGATGCTTGTATGGAAAAAACTCCATCAAAATCGGTTGTTGTTCCTCGGGACGTGTTTTTAATCGTCACGGAAACCCCAGGCAAGAGAACGTTTTCGGTTGCAGTATATACTGTCCCTCTAACGGTTTGTTGTTGAGCTAATATGCCATAGCTTGACAGCATAATTACAAGGCTCAAAATGAGTTGTTTTGTGTGGTTTATCATATTTAAATTAAAGTTTATTTGGGTGCACTAAAAACTTAGGTTACTGCATCTTACCAAATGTAATTAAGAAGCTGTTTTTAAAGCACTTAAAACCCTCAACAAAAAGTCAACGAATGAAAAAAACGAAATATAAAGAGTGGAAATATTGTAAAAAATGAGTGTGTATTTGACTTTGCAAAGAATCAAAAAAAAATTATTTTTAATTTAAATAATTATTGGTTTTGTTGAGGTGTTGTACAGTGAAAATGGGTGAAAATACGCCCTAAAAACTACCGAAACAGGTTGTTATTTTACCTGAAAAGGGAAGTTGGCGGTTGCTGCTTTTGAAATTCCATCATCGACATAAGCAAACAATCGATAATTTCCTGCCTCCTTGGGCGCTTT
>JAURCF010000013.1 GCA_030828565.1 Flavobacteriaceae bacterium | reverse complement strand
TGTTTTTCAATTTCTCCCGTAAAGCTATAATTGACATCTTTTGGAAGTTCTGTAAAATCTTTGAGTCGAACCTTAAGTTGATTCACAATTTCTACCGCATTGTAGCCTGGTAAAATAGATGAGTAAACCGTAACAACTCGTTTTAACCCTCGATGTTTGATAGCGCTGTATGAGACGATATTTTGTTGAGACACCACAGATGCAACAGGAATTTCTTTAATTTTTCCAGAAGCTTGATCTCTAAACGTGATATTTTGATTGAACAAAGCCGAGGCATCGTAACGGTCTTGACCCTGAAACCGAACATTGATATCATAGTCTTCACCGCCCGACTTATAAACACTTGCTTTTTCACCAAACAGTGAACGGCGCAATTGTCTTCCAATTTGCCCTGCGGTAAGTCCAAGAGCGCCTGCTTTTTCACGATCAATTTCGATGCGCATTCCCGGTTTGTTTCGATTGACATCAATTTTTAATTCTTCAATTCCGTTAATATTTTGACTATTTATAAAAGCCCTTATGTTTTCTGCTGTAACAATCAATTCATCGTAATGCAGACCTGTAACTTCAATATTGACAGGGTAACCTGATGGAGGTCCGTTGGCATCTTTTTCGACGGAAACAGAAACACCAGGAAATTTTCCATTTAGTTGGGTTTGAATTTTTTGCCGTAACTCTTCACTGGATTGCCCTTCGCGAAATTTAAATTCTCGCATGGTGGCAGTTATTTTGGCTTTGTGCGGCATATCGGCTTCAGAGCCACTATCGGTCTCGGGATTTCCTGCGCCAGCTCCCACTTGTGACACTACCGACTCTACCATATAATTGTAGCCGTTTTTTAGATAAAGCGGATCATTGATAACCGAAAAAACATCTTTTTCAATTTTTTTTGTGATACCGTTAGTTTTTTCGATATCAGTCCCTTGCGGATATTCAATATATACAATGATTTGATTGGGTTGATTGTCTGGAAAAAATTCTACTTTGGGTGAAGCGATTCCTACAATCACGAAAGTCAGCATCAATAACAATACGGTTCCACCCAAAAAAGCATAGGCACGCCATCCACGCATGGCAAAAGCCAACACTTTTTCATATCGATTTTCGAGAGCTACAAGGAATTGAAATTGAAAAAAAGCTGCCCATTTTTTGATATAATATTTATAGAGCCAAACCAGTCCAACTACGCATATCAAAAGCGTTCCAAATCCAGACCAAACACCTCCTGCAAAAACCAAAAGCAATCCAAACCCTCCCATTGTATAGGTTAGGCGAATCAATCCTTTGAGGGTTATCGTACGTTCTTCGATTTCCATGAATCGAGACACCAACATTGAGTTGAAAAAGATAGCAACAATCAAAGAAGATCCCAAAACAATAGATAAGGTAATGGGAAAATAAATCATAAACTCACCCATAGTTCCAGGCCACATTCCCAAAGGAATAAAAGCGGCAATGGTAGTAGCTGTTGAAACAATAATGGGGTATGCGATTTCGGCGACACCTTTTTTGGCAGCTTCAATACGACTCATACCTTCTTTTTCCATGAGTCGGTAAACGTTTTCTACCACTACAATTCCATTATCTACCAACATTCCAAGTCCCATAACCAAAGCAAACAAAACCATAGTGTTGAGTGTATATCCTAGGGCTTGTAAAATCATGAGCGACATGAACATGGACATCGGGATTGCAAAGCCAACAAAAAGCGCGTTTCTAAATCCAAGGAAAAACATGAGAACCGTCACAACAAGAAGTACCCCAAACAAAATATTATTAACCAAGTCATTGACTTGATTGATTGTTAACATGGATTGATCGTTGGAAATGCTAATTTCGAGGCTGTTCGAAAAAATATTTTCTTTTGAGTAGGTAACCATTTCAACAATTTTGTTGACGGCTTCAATGAGGTTTTTACCAGCTCTTTTTTTCACATCGAGCATCACTACATTTTCACCAAACTCTCTGGCATAGGTAGTTTTCTCTTTTTCTTTAAAAGAAATTTGAGCAACGTCTTTCAAAAAAACGGTACCATTGTCGTTTTTTACCACAAAACTTCCAAGATCTTCAGGGTTTTCGATTTCTCCAATAACTCTCAATGTTCTTCGCAATCCGCTACTGACAATATTGCCGGCTGCAACGGTAGTATTTTCTCTGGCAATCGAATTAATGATATCGTCGAAACTAATTTTTGAAGCCTTCATTTTTTGAATGTCAACGGCGACTTCAATTTCTTTGTCTTGTGCTCCTCGAATATCTACCTCTTTTACTTCGTCCAGACGTTCAATTTTTTCTTGTAAAATTTCAGCAATTTCTTTCAGCTTTTCTGTCGGATAATCCCCTTTGATATTGACATTCAAAATGGGCATTTCTTCCGAAAAGTTTAGATCAAACACATTGGGTTCAATTTTGGCATTGTTAAAAGTTGGCCAGTCTTCGCTTGAAATGACAGCGTCAATATTGTCCTTGACTTGCTGTTTTGCACTTTCAACGGTTATACTTTCGTCAAATTCGAGTTTTATAATGGAATAATTTTCTTGAGAAGTAGAGGTGATTTCCACCAAATTGGAAATGCCTTTTACGGCATCTTCCAAGGGGTTGGTAATCAATCGTTCAACATCTTCTGCAGTGTTTCCGGGGTAGGCTGCACTTAAAAAAACATTGGTTTGTTTGATTTCCGGAAAATTTTCACGAGGCATGGTAAAATACGACGAGATCCCCAAAAACAGGAAAATAGCCATGATAACGTATATGATTGTTTTGTGGGTAATCGCCCATGTAGAAAATAAAAAATCTTTTTCGGAGGCGTTTCGCTGTTCTTTCATAGCTACTCAATAATTTTGATAGGTTGCTGATCACGAACAAAGCGGGCACCTTCTTCAATGACTCTCATTCCAGGTTTTAAGCCTGACACAATTTCAATCCATTTGCCTTGGGTTCGACCGGTTTCAACAAAAACTTGTTGCGCTCTATGGTCATTAGCAATAAAAACATACTCCTGATTGGAGGCGTTTTCCGACACTACACTTTGAGGAACCAGCAAAGCATTTGCATTTGAATAATCGTTAAGAAGCATTTTAGCATTGAGGTTTGGGCTTATCTTTTCAAGATTATCGGGCACCTTAACCTCTACTCTAAAGCTGCGGTTTTCTGTGTTGATATTATTCCCCTTCTTAGTCACTCTAGCCTCGAATTCAAGATTTAAAACAGGAATTTCAACCGTTACTTTCGTGTTTTTATTGATTGTCGTCAAATAGTTTTCAGGAACACTGGCATGCACAAACATATTTCTAAAGTTAATGATGCGAAATAGCGGTGACTGCCCAGGAGTCACCAAATTTCCTTCCTCAATAATTACATGATCAACCACGCCACTAAAAGGAGCTCTAACACGGGTTTTATCGAGTTTACTTTCCAGTTGTTCTTTGCTTTTTAACTGAGATTTATAGGCTGTTTTTGCCTGTAAATACGCTATCTCGGATCCAATATTTTGCTTCCATAAGCGTTCTTGTCGTTCAAAAAGTGTTTTGGATAAAAGGAATTGAGACTGCAGTACTTCGAGTTGTTCTTTCAATCCTCCATCATCAATAACAGCCAAAACTTGTCCTTTTTGGACGGTTTCCCCTTCTTTAACAAGAATTTTTTGAACTTTACCGTTAAATTCAGGCATTAAGACCATGTTTTGATCTGTCTTTACGGTTGCTTGAACTGAGGTATAATGTTCAAAAAGGGAAGATTTGGCTTCAAAAACACTCACCAAAGCCTTCTTTTGGGTGGTATCCAAAATAGTAATCGCCTGATTGATTTTTGATAAATCTTGGGAATTATTTCCCATCTCTATGACCAATTCTTTTCTTTTCTCTTGCAATTGTTCCAAAGAACCTTTTTCGATGAGTTGTTCTAATGTTTGTTTTTTAGGCTCACCACAAGCGTTTAACAAAAAGATTCCGACACTTAAATAAATTGTTTTTTTCATAACTATTCTGCAGGAGTTTGATGGAGTAATGTTTCTAAATTTGTGTTTTCATTGATAAGATCAATCATGGCAAGTAGCAATTGATTTTGACTTGTGTACAACTGATTTTGTGCTTGGTATAATTCAAAACTTGAAGCCAATCCTTCGTAAAATTTTGTTTGATTTTTTCGTTCGATACTTTCAGCCAATTTCAGTGTTTTTTGAGCGGTTTGGAATTTTTTAATAGCCAATCTACTCGATGTTTTAGCCGACGCTACTTTTAAGTTTAATTCTTGTTGAGTATCCTCAAATAGATTGATTTGTTTTTTAAGTTCCAAACACTCTTGGGCTACAGAAGCACTTCGCTTGAGTGAGCTAAACACGGGAACGGTAAGCTTTACTCCAACCATCGACGATCCAAACCAGGGCTGTTCAGCATCTAAAAATCCAAAACTCTCATTGTTTCCATTGTATCGTCCATCAATAAAAGCGGATAGAGAAGGAAGCGATTTATATCGGGCTAATTTTAACAATAATTTTTGTGAAGCAACGTTATTTTTTGCAATTTGAAAGTCGATATTGTTTTCAATAATAAAAGGGTTTTCAGGGTCAAATCCGGCGAGTTGTTTTAAAGTTAAACCTTCCAAGCTATCGGTTAGCGCTATCGCATCTTCATTAGGAATTCCCAAAACCATTTTGAGAAGACCTTGAGAAATGATTTTCATTTGTTGCGCATATTGCAGCGAATTTTCAAGAGAAGCAAGTGTTATTTGAAGTTGCTCTACATTTTCTTCTTCTATCAATCCATTTTCGTAAATAGTTTGAATCTCCACCAAATTTCTTTGCAGATTTTCAAGATTTCTATTCAATATTTCAATTTGTTGAGTAGCCAACAACACATTGCAATAGGCTTTGATGATTGCCTTTTTTACTTCCAAATCTGTTTTCAATTTTGCTCGATTGGATATTTCCAAATACACTTTGGATGCTTGAAGACCTACCAAATACGATCCATCAAACAGCAATTGATCCAAGCGTAATGTCGCGTTAATTTGTTGCTGAGTGCCAAAAACAACTTCCGAAAACTCTCCTTTAGGTCCTCCAAAAATTTCGGAAGGAATTAATGAAACCCCTTGTTTCAGATTATTGTTATACTCTGCATTCAGGTTGATTTGTGGTAAACCCAAAGCAATGGTTTCCCATTGTTTTTTTTTGGCAATGGTAATATCACTAACCGCATTCTGAGCGGTTCGATTGTAGACCAGTCCATAGTCGATGGCTTCCTCTAAAGAAAAAGAATGGTTTTCTTGCGATTGAATTGAAGAAAAAATCAAGAGTGATAGCGCTCCAAGGATGGTATTTTTCATGAGGCTTTTGTTAGTGTTATTTTATTAAGTTCCTTCAGTCCTTTTTGGGTAACAATGGCTCGAAGATGATAATCAAGATAAGATTCCATCAAATAATCTGGATGAAACAATTCGGAGACAAAAACTTCACGATTTTTAATTCCGTTCATTCCATTAAAGTACATTCGAGAAATAAATTCTATATCAATATTATCGCGAAAAAGACCCAGTATAATCCCTTTCTGTAAACTCCTTTTCACAGAGTCCAACATAAACTTATATTGCTTTTTTTGAAGTTCTTGATGAATAGATGGGTAAAATTTTTGAAGTTGAAACAAAGGAGACACTTTCTCGCCTTTTAAATAACGCATCAAAAATAGTTTCACCTCGTAGAGTTCAACAATAGGATTGTTGGCCGTCACTCGAATCGATTCAATTTTATTCGAAACTTCATCGAACATGTTAAAGGTAGTTTCTTGGATGAGATCTGTTTTGTTTGAAAAATGAACGTAAATGGTCTTTTTTGAAATTCCCATTGCGTTGGCAATATCGTCCATTGTAACGCTCTTGAATCCAAGTTCCAAAAACATTTCCTGGGCTTTGTTACAAATGGTTGTTTTCATAGCGCATGCTTTGTTGAAGGAAACAAATATATTAAGGAAACTTTTAATACCAAAAAAGTTTCTAAAGTATTTGCAGTTTTTTAGGGTGTTAAATCATTGCTGAAAAACGTATTTTAGCAAAAAATGCAATTCATGGAATATATTAAAAAGCAACGCCGGCTTTTTTTAGACCATTTGTCAAAAAATACGCTTCACTCTGAACCCGTTAATTTGTACGAGCCCATTGCGTACCTTCTTGCTTTAGGAGGAAAAAGGTTTCGACCTATACTAACATTAATGGCTGCAGACTGTTTCGATACAAACCCAAAAGAAGCACTTAATGCCGCAATGGCTGTTGAAGTTTTTCATAATTTTACGTTGATGCACGATGACATTATGGACGCTGCTCCTCTGCGAAGAGGTAAACCAACGGTGCATTACAAATGGAATGTAAACACAGCGATTCTTTCGGGAGATGCGATGCTTATCAAGGCGTATCAGCAGTTAGAATCCTATTCGCCCTCTTTATTTAATTCCTTGACACGCTTGTTGAGTCAAACGGCTTTGGAGGTTTGTGAAGGACAACAACACGATATTGATTTCGAAACTAGAGACGATGTTTCTTTGCAAGAATACCTGACTATGATTACTCAAAAAACAGCGGTTCTGTTGGGATGTGCCTTGCAAATGGGAGCAATAGTAGCAAAAGCTTCTGAGTCCGATTCAAGGGCGCTTTACCAGTTTGGAGTTCAGTTGGGAATTGCTTTTCAGCTTCAAGACGACTACTTAGATACTTTTGGAGATCCAGCAGTTTTTGGAAAACAAGTGGGAGGAGACATTGTTGAAAACAAAAAAACAATTTTGTACCATTATACACTAGCATTGGGTTCTTCCAAACAACAGCAAGAGCTTCACAACCAGTTTGCATCATCATTTTCCCAGACAAATCAAAAAATAAAATCCGTTAAAAAATTATTTTTAGAAACTGGTGCCGCCAAAGCCACCCAGGAAATGATTAAGAAGTACATTCAAAATGCGTTTCGCTGCCTAGACGAATTGCAAATCGACGCCTCCAAGAAGCAAATTTTATTGAATTTTGGAAATGCTATGATGCAACGTTCTAACTAAAAAGTAACAACTTTTTTTATTTAAGACCGAAAAAACGTCTTAAAAAGGCAAGGACAAATATCCCCGTCGGCATTGTTTGCATTAATTTTATTTCGTCTATAATCTGGGTTTGTTCGTCCAAAAATCGAAATATTCGTTGAGGGGTATTTTTTTCAAACAATTTTGAAAAAAGCATACCGCCTTTTTCATTGTAACGATGCAACACATCTAAAAACAATAAGTCATAAAAACGAAAGCGATTGGATTTTGTAAATTTTGAAAAATCAGTATTGGATTCTAAAAATCGGGAAAGTTCGTTGGTCTTTCGTTCAATATTTTTAAAAGTAAAACCTGTGGTAGCTTTGGTCCATCCTCCAGCAGAACCAATATGTAAAATGTTTTTGCTGTTTTGTTTTTCAAAAGGGAACGCAGTCATGGGAATACTTCCTTGTTCTTTTTCAACAATCGAATATTCTCCAGCACCCATTTGAATCAAATAACTATCGATGGCTTTTTCGTATTCTTTTAACGAAAGCAAGTCTTTTGAAAACAAGGTGTATTCAACAAGCGCGTCCGAGTCTGAAAAAGGCAATACGTACATAAACCGTGTATTTTTTTTTTGAGACACTGAAAAATCCATAAACGTTGCTTGCCGTTCATTAAAAACAGGGTTGGAGGTTTTTACAAACCATCCCACAAAATGTTGCTGAAGCAAAGGGTATTTTGTTTGCGTCTGAATCAAACGCCAATTTAGAATGCTGGAGAAAAACTTATTGGAAGAGAACGTGTGTTGGTCTGTGGAAACCAATACACGAATTCCTTCGTCCCTAAAGTGATTTATTTTTTCGTAACAAAACTCAATATTTGGATGTTTTTTAATGCGATCCATTAGTGTTGCATACACTTCTTTGCTGCGAATCATTTTGTACTGAAATGGATCCAAAGAAATGGTATTGCTAAATGCATCACTTTTAAATGTAATGGTGTCCCACTGTTTAAATATATGAGCGTCCCAAGCTCCGATTCCTTCTTCCCAAAAACACCAGGTTCGGTCGTTTTCATAAGAAGTTTTGGGGTCTATCACAAGACCTTTAAGATTTTTGTAAATAGGATGTTCAGCCAAAACGGCTGCCAAGTACAATCCCGATGCTCCCCCTCCTCCAATAATATAATCGTACGCTTGCTGCATTCTTTAGAATTAAGGTAAATGTACAAAAATTATGTTTCCCTGCTATTTTTAGGCTTTCCTAAAATATTTTTTATATATAAATAAAAACAGTAAATTTACCCCATGTTAACACACTCAGAAGAGAATTATCTCAAGGCAATTTTTCACCTTTCATTGGAAACCGATGAGGATATTTCCACCAATGCGATTGCATTAAAAATAAACAGTCAGCCTTCGTCAGTTACAGAAATGCTCAAAAAGATGAGTGATAAATCGATGATTTCTTATCAAAAATACAAAGGAGTTTCTTTGACAGAAGTGGGTCAAAAGACCGCTTTAAAGATTGTTCGAAAGCATCGCTTGTGGGAAGTTTTTTTGTTTGATAAGCTCAATTTTTCTTGGGACGAGGTGCATGAAATAGCCGAACAGTTGGAGCACATTCATTCTGACAAACTCACACAAGAATTGGATCGTTTTTTGGATTATCCCCAACACGATCCTCACGGAGATCCCATTCCCAACCGAGCGGGATTTATTCAATACTCAGAAAAAATTTTATTGGCAACACTTCAAGTAGGAGAGACTGCACGATTTGTTGGGGTTAAGGATTCCTCGGCTGTTTTTTTACAATATTTAGACAAGCGGAATATTGCATTAGGAGATCTACTTACAATATCATTTATAGAAGCTTTTGATCAGTCGATGCACGTATTGATTAACGATTCCAATCACATATTATCGAAACAAACCATTAACAATATTTACGTTTTAAAAGTATAAACATGTTTGAACAAATTGTTGAATTTTTTGAAAATACAGATCCAATTTTAGGAGCGCTTTACGCCACTTTATTTACCTGGGGTCTGACAGCTTTAGGAGCCTCTTTTGTTTTTTTATTCAAAACCATGAAACGTTCGGTTTTGGATGGAATGCTAGGGTTTACAGGAGGTGTTATGGTTGCGGCAAGTTTTTGGAGTTTATTGGCACCAGGAATTGAGATGAGTAAAGGAGAAGGATTTGTTAAAGTAATCCCGGCAGCCGTAGGCTTCTTGTTAGGAGCCTTATTCATTTTTTCATTAGATAAAGTACTGCCGCATCTGCATATTAACTTTAAAAAAGCGGAAGGGATTAAAACCCCTTGGCATCGAACAACTTTGTTATTTTTAGCAATTACCTTGCACAACATTCCCGAGGGCTTAGCTATTGGTGTTTTGTTTGGAGGCGTAGCCGCAGGAGTTCCTGAGGCCTCTATATTGGGAGCGGTTGCCTTGGCAATAGGGATTGGAATTCAAAATTTTCCCGAGGGAATAGCCGTTTCCATGCCTATGAGAAGACAAGGTGCCAGTCGTAGAAAAAGTTTTTTTTACGGACAAGCTTCAGCAATTGTTGAGCCGATTGCAGCTGTTATTGGAGCAGTGGCTGTTACTTTTTTTACCCCCATTTTACCGTATGCACTTTCCTTTGCTGCAGGTGCTATGATTTTTGTTGTCGTTGAAGAGGTTATCCCTGAAACACAACAGGACAAATACACAGACATTGCCGCTTTGGGATTTATTGGAGGGTTTATTGTCATGATGGTGCTTGACGTTGCACTAGGGTAAGCATTTTTTTTAAATTTGTCAAAAGAATGTCCTACAGTTCTTCATTTATGAGTCAAAGCAAAAAAGCGGTTAGCTTTTTATTTATTATTATTTTCTGTTATTCAGGGCTTCGCCCCACATTTCCCTTTTTCAATTACTTTATCAATTACGAATACATTGCTGAGGTTCTGTGTATCAATAAAGAAAAAGAGATGTTGGCGTGTAATGGAAAATGTCAACTTACAAAGGATGTTTTGGAAAATAAGTCTTCGGATAACCCCGATCACTTACAAATTAATTTTGAAAAATTTCCCAACCTTTTTTTAGAAAAAAGTACATTTACTAGCATTCATATTCCTGTTTCAAAAAGAAAAGCTTCGTATTATTTTTTAAGTAGTTATCAGCGAACTTTACAAAAACCTGTTTTGCCTCCTCCCCGCATTGTAATTTCAATTTCTTAGCCAAAGTTGCCCTTAAAAGCAATTACTTAATTAGTTAAATTACAATACAATACAAAATGAAAAAAATATGTATCCCGGTAATGGGATCCCTCTTGTTATGTTTTGTGCTTTCAGCACAAGAAACCTCCTGGAGTTCTTTACGCCCAGATGGACACGCTCCCATTCATGTGATGGGTGATCATATGCACACCCAAGGAGAATGTATGTTTTCCTACCGATTTATGACCATGAATATGAAAGGAATGTTGTCTGAATCTTCAGAAATACAAAACGCTACGGTATTTGAAAATTACATGGCAGCCCCTCAACAAATGACAATGAACATGCACATGTTAGGTTTTATGTATGCTCCTTCCGATAAATTGACTTTGATGGTAATGGGAAATTACATTTCGAATAGCATGGATTTGCAAACAAAAATGAATGTCGATTTTGAAACCTCATCGAAAGGTTTTGGTGATATTTCTGTAGCTGGGTTGCTTCATTTGTTGAGTCAAAAGCGTCAAAAAATTCATGCAAACGTAGGGATTTCTATTCCTACTGGCAGTTTGGATCAGCGCGGAGACACTCCAATGATGAACAACGTTCGGTTGGCTTATCCGATGCAGTTAGGAAGCGGCACTTGGGATTCGTATTTTGGAGCTACCTACTTAGGGCAATCAGACAAGACTTCGTGGGGATTCCAATCGCTTTATAAGTTTCGATTGGGAGAAAATTCCGAAGGCTATACTCTAGGAAATCAATGGAGTGCAGTGGGTTGGTACGCATTCAAAGCCACCAAAAGTTTTAGTTTTTCAGGAAGTTTGGATTATTTTAAAATAGGAAGTATCGATGGAAAAGATGCTGAACTGAATCCGATGATGATGCCTTTGTTTAATGCCAATAATTCGGGTCGAAATCAATTGAATTTAGGATTGGGGAGTAACTATTTGATTTCTGATGGAGTGTTCAAAAATTTACGTTTGGCACTTGAAGTTACAATTCCCCTATCCCAATCGGTCGAGGGAATTCAGATGAAGAATGGTTTAATGAGTACCTTTGGAGTTCAATACGCATTGGGACACCACTAAAAAATAAATTCAGTTTATTTAAAATGGTAGATCGATTTTCGGTCTGCCATTTTTTTTAGTGGCAACCGCAATCATCGCCACATCCTTTTTTAGTGGATGCCTTTTTTCCAAAAAACTTTTTGTAGAGAAAAAGAATGGAAAGCACTACGGCACATAGGGTTAGGAAAAACTGCATACTTATAACTGATTAAGAATTTGGTAGGCACCAAAGGCGGCTATATAGGCAATAAAAGTCATAATAACCAATTGCAACGCGGGCCATTTCCAGCTATTGGTTTCTTTTTTTACGATGGCTAGGGTACTCATGCATTGCATCGCAAAAGCATAAAAAAGCATTAAAGAAATCCCAGAAGCCAAATTAAAAACAGGGCGTCCTGCGGCATTGATTTCAGAAGCCATTTTGTTTTTAATGGTGTTTTCCTCATTACTCCCCACATTATAAATAGTGGCAAGCGTTCCTACAAAAACCTCGCGAGCAGCAAATGAACTTACCAAAGCAATTCCAATTTTCCAATCGTAGCCCAAGGGAACAATTGCTGGCTCGATAGCTTTTCCAATCAATCCCAAATAGGAATGTTCGAGTTTGTATGCAGCAATTTCATTCGAAAAATCTGCCGATTTAACGGAAGCAGAAGTTAGGGTTACGTATTTTTCGGCATTGCTGAATTTATCGCCCGGGCCGTTGGAGGCCAATACCCATAGTAAAATAGAAATTGCCAAAATTATTTTTCCCGCTTCAAGAACAAAAGACCTTGTTTTTTCTACAATGGTAAGAACAACATTTTTTAGTAAGGGCAGTTTGTAATTGGGCATTTCGACCACAAAAAACGTTTTGCTTTGAATACGGAGTGTTTTATTTAGTATGGATGCCGACAAAATGGCCATCCCAAAACCAATCAAGTAGAGCCCCATTAGTGTAAGCCCTTGAATATTTATTCCTAAAAAACGTTGATTGGGAATTACTAACGAAATAAGAATCAAATACACAGGCAGTCGTGCCGAACAGGTAGTAAAGGGTGTAACCAAAATGGTGATGAGTCTTTCTTTCCAGTTTTCAATATTTCGAGTTGCCATAATGGCCGGAATGGCACAGGCAGTTCCTGAGATAAGCGGAACGACACTTTTTCCACTCAATCCGTAACGTCGCAAAATACGGTCCATAAGGAACACCACCCGACTCATATATCCTGTTTCTTCCAAAACAGAAATGAACATAAATAAAAATGCAATTTGGGGAATAAATATGACGATTCCACCCAATCCCGGAATGATTCCTTCGGCGAGTAAATTTGTAAATATTCCTGGTGGAAGCGAAGTTTTTATAGCTTCACTCATAGCTACAAATCCAGCGTCAATCCAATCCATTGGAACGCTGCTCCAGTCAAAAATAGCTTGAAAAATAGTTAAGAGAATTACAAAGAAAATTAGATATCCCCAAAATTTATGAATCAGAATTCGATCTAATTTTGAACGTAAGTCGGAAGCATTTTCGGGATCAACATGATAGGCTTCTTTTAAAACCCCATTGATAAACTGGTAACGCTTGATCGTTTCTTTTTGTTGGAGTCGCTTAAGGTGTGAGATTGAGCGCGTAATAAAGCCACTCGTACTTTCGACTTTTTTTCGCTCTACATTGGCAAAATTGACATCTTGGGTAATGACCAACCACAATTTGTAAAGCGATTGGTTGGGGAAAGTTTTTGCAAGTCCTTCAAAATAGTTTTGATCAATCGAAAAAACATCCAAACACGGTTTTGTTGACAATGTTTTGTGATTGATGATGAGTTCTTTTAGGGTTTCAATTCCTGTTTTTTTTCGAGAACTGACCAGAGCGATTTTGGTATTGAGCCGTTCTTCAAGCAATGCAATGTCAAGAGAAATTGCTTTTTTAACCATTCTATCCGACATATTGATTACCAATATGGTGGGAATGCCCAAATCTTTTATTTGAGTAAACAATAAAAGATTTCGTTTTAAATTTTCTACATCAGAAATAACCACAGCCACATCGGGATAGTCCTTGTCGTTTTTGTTGAGCAACAATTCGATTACCACACTTTCATCGAGTGAAGATGCGTTGAGGCTATAGGTTCCGGGCAAGTCTAAAATGTGTGCTTTAACTCCGCGTTCCAATTTGCAAATGCCTTCTTTTTTTTCAACGGTGATTCCGGGGTAATTGCCTACTTTTTGATTGAGCCCTGTTAACTGATTAAACACCGAAGTTTTCCCAGTATTGGGATTGCCAATGAGCGCAACGTTCATTCGTTTACTCATGAGACTCTTTTGAGGTAATGGAAATATGAAACGCTGTTTCGCGTCGAATGGCCAAGTGGCTTCCGTTGATATTTAAGTACATAGGGTCTTTGAAAGGAGCCAGTTGAATAAGCTCCACTGTATTGCCCGGCAAGCACCCCATTTCAATCAACTTTAATGGAATGGTGTCCGTGGCAATTTCATCAATTACCGCAATTTGTCCTTTTTTTAATTCAGCTAAGGTCAACCTCTTTATTTAGAATGATTTTAAAGAAGCAAAAGTAAGGTTTTGAAATAAATTAACCATGCAATCCCGATTATTTTTTGAGTTCTTGTTGTAGAATTTCAATATCGTCCAACAAGGTTTGCATGGCTTCGGTTTGGGTGCCGTCGTAATAACCGCGAATTCTTCCTTGAGGATCTACCAGTACAAAATTTTCGGTGTGAATCATATCAAACGGGCCACCGTCTCCCGAGGTTTTCACTACCATATAGGAAGAGCGTGCCAAGGTGTAGATTTCTTTTTTTTTGCCTGTAACCAAATTCCATCGAGTGTCATCCACTCCTTTTTTGAGCGCGTATTTTTTAAGAACAGGAACGGAGTCAATTTCAGGAGTTACGGTATGAGAGAGTAATTTAACATTCGGAACATTGGCCAATTGTTGTTGTAAAAACACCATGTTGTCGGTCATTACGGGACAAATAGTGGGGCAAGTAGTAAAGAAAAAATCGGCAACATAAATAAATCCTTCGTAGTCATTTTGAGTGACCGTTTGGCCGTTTTGGTTGATAAAAGCAAAGTCAGCAATTCGGTGGTATTTTTTTACGTGTTGTAGTTCTTCATCAACCAATTCTGAAGCTACCATGGTAGGTTGATAAATAGGCAAAACAGGAATGGGCTTTAGTGCATTATAAAACAAGACAATGATAATGACAGAAACAACGATCATTACACCAGCAAATCGTTTGTATTTTTCAAAAAACCGTATCATATATCAATAGTTTGGGCAACAAAAATAACGGATAATTTAATGGGTTTCTGTTTTCTGTTTTAATATTTTTTTTAAACCGTACTAAAACTGTATTTTTGGCATCTGAAATCCATTTTATGAGCCCATTTTTCGTTAAAGCTATCCAACTTCTTTTGAGTCTTTCACTTTTAATTGTACTCCATGAGTTGGGACATTTTATTCCTGCAAAGTTGTTTAAAACCCGCGTTGAGAAATTTTATTTATTTTTTGACGTAAAGTTTTCTTTGTTCAAAAAGAAAATCGGTGAAACCGTGTATGGAATCGGTTGGCTTCCTTTGGGGGGGTATGTAAAAATTGCCGGTATGATTGACGAAAGTATGGACACCGAGCAGATGAAACAACCGGCTCAACCATGGGAATTTCGATCCAAACCGGCTTGGCAACGTCTTATTATTATGTTGGGCGGTGTTACGGTTAATTTGGTTTTAGGATTTTTGATTTACATGATGATTGTGTTTGTTTGGGGTAAAAATGTGGTTACTCAAAACGATCTGCCTGGGGGATTTGCGGTTGCAGAAATCATGGAGCCTTATGGTTTTCAGGATGGAGATCAAATTTTGGAAGTAGATGGAACGCCCTTGGAAAATGTGTTGGACATCAATAAATTTTTGTTTTTACGAGACATTCAACAAATGCGTGTTCGCCATCACGATGGTTTGACAGAGACGCTGTCTATTCCGTCTTCGTTAGGAAATCAAATGTTTGAGCAAGGCGTAATGACACCATTTTCTCCTTTAGTTCAATATATTGTAGATTCGATAGGGGTAGATTCTCCGGCCGAAAAAGCAGGGCTATTAATTGGTGATCGGATTGTGAGAGCCAATGGAGTGCCTTTGTCGCTCAATACACAACTGAAAGAAGTTGTTCAGGCGTCGGAAGAAAATCGAGTGACTCTGGAGGTGTTTCGAGGCAATGCAACTGTGACGATTGTTTCCGATTTGAACGCTCAAAAGATGATTGGAATTGGTTTGGATCCTACTACTTTGAAAGTTCAACATTTACAATACAGTTTTTTGGAAAGTATTTCCAAAGGATTTGAGATGGGATATTGGACATTGCATGATTATGTAGCGCAATTTAGTTATGTATTTACCAAAAAAGGCGCTACTCAAATGGGGGGCTTTGGTGCTATTGGAAACTTGTTTCCTGCTTCGTGGAATTGGCAAGCTTTTTGGGCCAATACTGCTTTGATATCGATTATTTTGGCATTTATGAACGTGTTGCCTATTCCAGCTTTGGACGGTGGACACGTTATGTTTTTGTTCTATGAAATGGTAACAGGACGCAAACCCAATGACAAATTTATGGAGTATGCCCAAATGCTTGGGTTTTTCTTATTGATTGCACTGGTATTGTTTGCTAATGGAAACGATATTTACCGAGCAATTTTTGGATAAATATTTTTTCAAAAGTATTTTATAGCAACAAATAAACGTTTATATTTGCCAACGCTAAAAGCAACTTCCTCCTTAGCTCAGTTGGTTAGAGCATCTGACTGTTAATCAGAGGGTCCTTGGTTCGAGCCCAAGAGGGGGAGCAAGTAAAATGATAAAACGGTTATACTTTTATAGTGTAGCCGTTTTTGTATTTTTACAGCATGTTAAAAAATATTATTTACATCTTTTGCGTGCTTCTGTTTGTCTCATGTACTAAATCGACTAACACTTCCTCTATAAAGGTTGTTGGTGAAATGAGAGATGTGATGTGGAAAGGAGATTTAAAAGGTAAGATTGCAACAGATTCATTAAATAACAAGGAAACCTATGGATTAGGACCTATTGAGTTTTTGAAGGGAGAAATAGTAGTATTTGAAGGACAAACATATGTATCGAAGGTTATTGACAGTGTTTCTCATCAGGTAACTAAAATCCCCTCAGTCAGGGCTCCCTTTTTTGTATACAGCACAAATAGTGATTTAAAAGTTGTTGAACTTACTCTTGATAATTACTCGCTAAAAGAAATAGAAGAACAGATTGATTCAGTTTATAAAAATTATGACCAACCTTTGTTGATACGTATTGATGGGGTTTTTAATAAAATGAAACTTCATAGTGTTAATTTACCTGAGGGTAAGCAAGTGTCATCACCAGATGAAGCTCACCAAGGATTAACTCAATATGAGTTGAATGGTATTAGCGGATCTTTAATTGGTTTCTTTTCTCGCCATCATAAGGCTGTTTTCACCCATCATGATAGTTTTTTCCATGCGCACTTTATTTCCGACGATCGTCAAGTATTGGGGCATATCGATGAACTTGACTTTAATTCTTCTAACGTTACCATAAAAGTTTCAAAGTAATTTTATCGTCTGAAAACAAACAAATCGAATGAAAAAAACAATATTTGAAATCACCAAAATGGACTGTCCATCAGAGGAAAATCTAATCCGAATGAAATTAGACGGGATCTCAAGTATTGCAAATTTAGAATTTGATATTCTCAACCGAAAATTGACTGTTTTTCACTGCGGAGAAATTCACCAAATCGAAAAGTCTATTATCGAACTAAATTTAGGCGGAAAGAAAATCTCGACCGAACAAACTGACCAAACAGAATTTAAAGAAAATTCAAACCAAAAAAAACTACTTTGGTCTGTACTTGCTATAAATTTTACGTTTTTCATAATTGAAATAACAATAGGAATTATCTCTAAGTCAATGGGACTTGTTGCCGACAGTTTAGATATGCTTGCCGACAGTTTCGTTTACGGAATTAGTTTGTTTGCCGTAGGGGGAACTTTAATTAAGAAAAAACGGATAGCAAAACTTGCTGGATATTTTCAAATAACACTTGCGATTATTGGATTTTTAGAAGTATTAAGAAGATTTTTCGGAGACGAGAAACTCCCCAATTTTTCGACAATGATTATCGTTTCGATTTTTGCACTTATAGCAAACGGGTTTTGTCTTTATATTTTGCAAAAGTCAAAGAGCAAAGAAGAAGCACATATGAAAGCAAGTATGATTTTCACCTCGAATGACGTGATTATCAATTTAGGAGTAATATTTGCAGGAATTTTGGTAAATTGGTTGAGTTCCAATAAACCTGACTTGATTATAGGAACAATCGTTTTTGTGTTGGTAATTCAAGGTGCATTTCGAATACTGAAATTGAGCAAGTAAACGAAGCACTACTTACAATAACGTCTATAAAATTTAGCTAGCAAAGGTTTTCCGATAGGTTTGTGTTTATTTACAAAGACCGTTAACTGCAAAAGAGTATGTCTTGCCAACGCTCACTTCCTTCACAATTAGAGGAAGTTTGCATTCGTTACTTAAGTGTTTTTGAGGAAGGAGAATTGGATATCGTCCAAGGCGAGTGGATCGTCAAAAGAAGAAATCGTGCTGCAACTTTGAATAATAGGGGGAGCAACTCATAATGATAAAACCGTTATACTATTGTAGTATAGCGGTTTTTTTACTTTAAAATTATTATCTTGCTCTAAACCAATAAAATAAATCAATATGGAAAAAAATGTTTCTAAAGTAAGAGCACATGATGCAATTGTAGGAGTCTTGTATTTAATAAGTGCAGGCTTAACGCTATACACATCCAACTTGAACTTTGTGTGGATCGCGGTAGCAGTTGGCGGACTTCAACTTATAAGTCCAATGACAAAATTCTGCCCGGTTTATTTCATCCTTAATAAACTAATGCCAAATACTGACCCTATTCAGAATGGTAAGTAAAACTTAAGTCACAAATAGATTTACTTTTGCTGCAACTTTGATTAATAGGGGGAGCAGGTAGAATCAATATAAAGAAATGTCTACAGTAATACGTGAGCGTAAAACATTCATTTTCTTTTTTAAATAACACAGTTGTTCTTCACTACCATACTCTTTCAGTACAGCAACAAAATCTTTAAACAAACTATGAATTGGAAGAATATCTCCATAAAAAGGATTGAGTTGTATTAAAAAACTGCTAATAAAATTCTTCCAAACCATGCTTGTTGTATTGGGACGATTTAAAAAGTCTCGTGTTGCATTTCTAAAAAAATCATGATTTTTGGATGTGTTTATAAAAGACCCTCTATCTGTTTTTTGAGCAACATAATCAGCGATTTCGTTCAATAACCAATCATTCACTATTTCGGGAGAAGCAAAAATGTAAATTCCAGATTGCGTATTAAAAATAAAAGAATCGCCAGAGGTCTGTTCTTTGATAAGCTCGCTGATTTTTTTTTCAGCGGCTCTTTGCAAAAGCAAGCCCTTATAGGGGTTGTTGGTTAGTATTGCACAAATACAAATCATCATATAACTAAATGAGCGATGGATAACTTTCCTCGCTGAGGATTGTTTTATTTTAAATCAAATCTATCAGCATTCATAACCTTATTCCAAACACGAATAAAATCATTTACAAATTTATCATCATTATCATTCTGTGCATAGACTTCTGCAATGGCACGCAGTTCTGAATTTGAACCAAATACCAAATCGGTTCGGGAAGCCGTTCGTAATTTGACTCCTGTAAGTCGATCAAAACCATCATAACTGTTGTAACCAGTAGGGCGCCACGATACTTCCATAGAAAGAAGGGTCTTAAACCACTCGTTGTTTAAAGTACATTGGGTCCAAACACCATCTCCGCTATTTGAAATACCCATTGCACGCATACCGCCAACCAAAAGGGTTAATTCTACTGGAGTCAACCCCAAAAGATGCGCTTTATCCAGCATAATTTCTTCAGGACTAACTGCAAAGGCTTTTTCGGAATAATTTCTAAATCCACAAGTTCGTGGTTTTAACAAATCAAAAGAGTCTATGTCTGTATTATCTTGTGTGGCATCTCCTCTTCCAGTCGTTGTTGGAACTTTTTTTCCACTAGCAATTTCAATACCCACTGCTCCGCCAAGAACAATCACATCAGCTACACTGGCTTGATGTTTTACGGCAATGTTCTCATAAACCCCCAATATTCTTTGCAATTCTTTTGGCTTATTGACGGCCCAATCTTTTTGAGGTGACAGTCTAATTCGGGCGCCATTAGCGCCTCCTCTATTGTCAGAGTTTCTGAACGTACTAGCACTTGCCCATGCTGTTTCTACCAGCTCCTGAACAGTGAGTCCAGAATTTGCAAGAGAATCTCTTACGGCTTGTTCTTCATTTTCTGAAAGTATTTTACCTTTTGGAGTAGGGTCTTGCCAAACGTATTCTGCATCATTGAAATCACCTGTAGTATAATTACTTTTGGGTCCCATATCACGATGTAAAAGTTTGAACCAAGCTCTTGCAAAAGCTTCTTCAAACTCCTTTGGATTAGCATAAAAGCGATCACAAATTTCACGATATTTTGGATCAACTTTCATAGACATATCTGCAGTAGTCATCATTGGTAGTACTTTTTCATTACTTCCATCAACTTGAGGCACCATATCTTTTTCAGCACAATCAATAGGATGCCATTGCCATGCACCAGCAGGGCTTTTTTTACATTCCCATTCGTAATTTAGAAGCAACTCTAAATATCCCATATCCCATTGGATTGGATTTTTTGTCCAAGGCCCTTCAATTCCACTAGTAATAGTATCTACACCCTTACCCGAAGCATGACTACTCAACCACCCAAAACCCATATTTTCGATAGCAGAACCTTCAGGCTCTGCACCAACCAAAGAAGCATCACCTGCTCCGTGTGCTTTCCCAAATGTATGTCCACCAGCAACAAGAGCTACTGTTTCTTCGTCATTCATAGCCATACGTTTGAAGGTTTCCCGAACGTCTTGCGCAGAAAGTGAAGGATCTGGATTGCCATTAGGTCCTTCTGGGTTCACATAAATAAGTCCCATCTGTACGGCGGCTAATGGGTTTTCAAGCGACTGTCTTGAATCTCCATATCGGTTGTCACCCAACCACTCATCTTCTGCACCCCAGTAAATGTCTTTTTCTGGATGCCAAATATCTTCTCTCCCCAAAACAGTTCCATGATTGGGTCCTCCCATATCTTCAATGGCTACATTCCCTGCTAAAACTAATAAATCAGCCCATGATAACTTATTCCCATACTTTTCTTTGATGGGCCACAATAATCGACGGGCTTTGTCAAGATTTCCATTATCTGGCCATGAGTTAAGAGGTGCAAACCTTTGGGCGCCTGTTGCTGCACCGCCTCTTCCATCACCGGTTCGATACGTTCCAGCAGCATGCCAAGTCATACGAATAAAAAAGGGACCATAATGACCATAATCTGCAGGCCACCAGTCTTGACTATTTTTCATCGTTGTTTTCAAATCCTCTTTGACAGATGCAAGATCAAGCTTTTGGACCTCTTGTTTGTAATCGACTTCAGACACAGGATTACTTTTGGTGTCGTGTTGTCGTAAAATATCTAAATTCAATTGATTGGGCCACCAATCTTTGTTTTGTGTTCCAAGATTAGGTTGTGTTGTTGATCCGTGAAAAGGGCATTTACTTTCTTTCATATTATTGTATTTGCAACAAATTTGAATAAATTTTATGATATATAAATAATTTAACAATAAATTTTTGTTATATCCTAATCATTGTGATTTATAATTAAGAATTATGTAGTGTTTTTAGGGCCTTCCATAAAAAATTCTTACTCAAAGGTGTTTTCTTTTCTTTGGATAGCAGTAGCCGTGGGTGGACTACAGATTATTAGTCCAATCACAAAATTTTGTCCTGTATATTTTGTCCTCAATAAATTGATGCCCGATACAGACCCTATTCAGGACGGTTACTAATACTCACTAATTCGGCAGAGAATACCTTTTCAATGGGCAACTTAATTGTATGGGCTAATTTTTAGTTTTCTACCAATTTACGGATCGTCTCTTGAAGCTGTTTTTTGTTCTTAAAACCCTGCCTTGATTCTAGCAATTCATGGCTAGAATAAATCTGAATAGTGGGCAGTCCATGAATTCCAAGAGTTTTCATTAGGGTTGGGTTTTCGTCGTAATCAATTCTCAACAGTTTTATTGTATCGGCCATTTCTATCGAAATCTCATCTAGTATTGGCCTCATTACCTTACAAGGTGCACACCATTTTGCATTATAAGAAACTACTACCAATTTTTCTGAATTTAGTAAATCATTGAAGTCGGAAATGGATAGGCCCAAATTATTGGAAACAGACACCTTCTTTTCAGTGAAGTTGTTTTTTCTCCACTCAAGAATACCGCCTTTTAACTCGATCACGTTTTTAAAATCCATTGCTAACAATTTCATAGAAGCTCTCGAACTTCTACCTCCACTCAAACAATACACAAATACAGGTTCGTTTCTGTTTAAAACAGTTACCTGATTTTCAAATTCTTTGTCGTTCCAATTAATGTTTAAGGCATCTTCTAGGTGTCCTTGTCCGTATTCAGCGGGAGTTCTTACATCAATAATTGTTGAAGAGGCCTCGTTTTCTATTCTTTCCTGGAAGCTGTCGGCATTCAATTGTTCGTAATTTTCATCAACAATGCAATGGGAGCAAACCATTGCAATAAGTAGTAAAACCATTCGATTCATAGTGTGAATATTATGACTGAATAAGTTTCAAAGATACTAAAACGAATGCATAGGAGTCTTTTTTAATAAATTCTCATTGTTGTGGTTGTGTATAGTCACCTTGAATAAACTCAATTACTAATTCTTATATATTTGGTTTTCAAAAATTTTCTCAAAAAATGACCCGTTACATAGCTCTTTTATTTGTTGTTTTTAACATGGCCGCATCCTATGCGCAAACTACCGTAGGAAGCGGAAGTTATTCTACTGTTTTCCCCGGAGTTGATGAGGCTGGCAGAAATGGAACTCCGAGTGGAATACCACAAATTTCAGGAAACGCATTAAACAAACCTATTCCAACAAACGATTGGTGGTCTTATTTGTTAAAAGAAAATCATGTTAGCAACTTGTTCAATTACCCCATTACACTGAAAACAAAGACAAGTGGGCTGGTAATGACTTACATTCCTTTTGGAGTAATAGGAGATCAAGAATCGGTTGAAATAGGTGTTCAAGGGTTAAACAGTAGTAAAGCGACTGTGTCTGATTATTCCGATTGGACAGTTTCGATGTCATGGACCAATAGTTCGCACCAATTTACAGCCACCAGTGGCGTTGGAATGCCCTTTGTTTATTTTACCAAGGCAGCTAGTGATGTTGCTCGTGTTGAGGTAAAGTCGGGTACCGCAACCATTAATAATGAAGTTTTACTAATTGAAAACGCACAACACAATGTTGATTATGTGGTATATGCTCCTGTGGGAAGTAGCTGGAACAAAAGTGGAAATGTTTACACTTCGTCACTAAACAATAAAAATTATTGGTCTGCAGTGATGCTCCCTCAATCCAATACCAACGCAAGTCAGTTAGCCCAAACGTATAAAAAATATGCATATGTATTCCCTTCCAATACTTTGGCCAATTGGACGTACAATGAAAATACCAGTGTCTTAAGAACCGATTTTGTCGTAGAAACAGACGTTAAAGAAGGCAGTCATTCAACGGTACTTCAAGGATTGCTTCCACATCAATGGGCGCATTTAGCTTCCGATTCTTCTACTCCCAACATGGAAACGTATACTTCAATAAGAGGCGAACTGAAAATGCTTGATGGAAACACATTCAGTGTTGAAAATTCGTTTAAAGGGATTTTGCCTACACTTCCCAATTTGGCTTTTAAAAGCGATAGCTTTAGCCCTTCTAGTTTAAATGAAAAAATTACGCTTTTGGAAAATGACGGCCTTGCCACCTGGACAGATTCCTACAACGAAGGGCAAATGATGAATCGACTGATTCAAACCGCACGAATTGCCGACGAAACTGGGAATGTGGAGGCAAGAACCAAAATTGTAGCCACTATAAAAGAACGTCTCGAAGATTGGTTGACCTACGAATCTGGGGAAGTCGCTTTTTTGTTTTATTACAATAATGATTGGACAACCCTTTTGGGATATCCTGCGGGACATGGACAAGACAGCAACATCAACGATCATCATTTCCATTGGGGATACTTTATTCATGCGGCGGCTTTCTTGGAACAGTACGAACCGGGTTGGGCAGACGATTGGGGTGAAATGATTAATCTTCTTATCAGAGACGCTGCTTCTTTCAACAGAAATGACACCCAGTTCCCATTCTTAAGAAATTTTAGCCCCTATGCAGGGCATGCTTGGGCAAACGGCTTTGCTTCATTTCCTCAAGGAAACGATCAAGAATCTACTTCGGAAAGTATGCAATTCAACTCTTCCTTAATTCATTGGGGTTCGATTACAGGAAATGATGCCATTAGAGATTTGGGAATTTATTTATACACCACCGAACAATCTGCTGTTGAAGAATATTGGTTTGATATGAACGATCGTATTTTTTCGGACAACTATCCTTACAGTGTTGCCTCGAGAGTTTGGGGAAACTCATACGATAGCGGTACGTTTTGGACTGCCGATATTGCTGCGGCTTACGGCATTGAAATGTATCCTATTCATGGAGGCTCCTTGTATTTGGGGCACAATACAGAGTATGTCGAAAAACTTTGGAACGAAATCACTCAAAATACAGGAATATTAAACAATGAAGTAAACCCCAACTTATGGCACGACATTTATTGGGAATACCTGGCCTTTATCAATCCCGATTTGGCCATCTCATTGTATGATTCGAACCCTGATCGCAATTTAAAATTTGGCGTTTCAGACGCCCAAACGTACTACTGGCTTCACAGTATGAAGGCGCTTGGGAATGTGGAGAGCTCTATTACGGCCAATCACCCAATAGCCGTTGCATTTAATAAGGAGGGAGAAGTTACTTACGTAGCGCAAAACTATTCAGACGCACCCATTACGGTTACATTTTCGGATGGATTTACCTTAGATGTACCTGCCAATGAGCTCGTTACAAGTAAGGATGTAAATGTGGGAGGAACGATCAGTGCAGATTTTTATCAGGCCTACAGCGGAGGAAGTGTTAATTTGGAGGTAACAACTTTTGGTTCAGGCATTACAAAGGTTGATTTTTACAACAACGGGGTACTCATCGGAACCGATACATCGGCTCCCTATGAATTAAAAGCTGAAAATTTAAATATTGGATTTCATGATTTTTATGCACGAGTTTATGAGGGTTCAGAGTTTGGAATTACCAATTCGGTTACTATTGCTGTGGGAGAACAAAAGCCTTTTTTGGCTCAACCCGCAATGATTCCTGGAGTTGTTGAAGCAGGAAATTATGATATTTTTGAAGGAGGTTTGGGTCAAAATATTGCATATTACGACACTAGCGTAGGGAACAATGGCGCCGAATTTGGCAACTTTAGATTGGATGAATATGTAGATACTGCAATTGAAAATCAAAGCGCAACTATTGGTTGGGTTGAGGCTGGAGAGTGGCTTGAATATTCCGTCGATGTTGCACAAACAGGATATTATACCCTAGCGGTTGAATACGCTACCGACAACAATACTGGAGGCCCCTTTTATTTAGAAATAGCGGGACAAAAAATAACGAATAACCTAACCGTTTCCGATACGGGAGGATGGGACAAATGGGGCTCTAAAACCTATCAAAATATTCCCTTGGTTGAGGGAAATCACACCCTTAAATTGGTTGTTTCAAACGGAGGGTTTAATTTAGGCAAAATGACTTTTACTTATAAAAGTGCTTTGGATTACGACCCTTTGATCGCCAACGCAGGAAGTAATATTGTGGTAATAACCCCCGAAACTACCTCTCAAATTGATGGCTCTCAAAGCAGCCTTCCCGATCCTACTAACACCACTATTGAGTGGAAACAAATTTACGGTCCTTCTGTTATTGCATTTACAAATGCAAATGCGCTGACCTCTTCGATTAGCAATCTTCAACAAGGAATTTATAAGCTCGAGCTTTCTATTTCCGACAATAACTACAATGCTAAAGACGAAGTAATCGTAATTGTTCAGTCTACGGCCAATGTTTTGCCAACCGTCGCTATAACTTCTCCAACTAATAATAAAGTATTTGTTGAAGGCGATACGGTAGCTATAACAGCATTTGCGTCTGATTTGGACGGCCAAATAACCTCTGTATCTTTTTATGATGGAAATGTAAAACTGGCTGAAGACAGTTCTTCTCCATACAGTTTTAATTGGTTAAACCCCACAGAGGGAACTCACAATTTAACTGCAGTTGCAACCGATAATTTGGGAGAAAGCACTACTTCCAGTGTCGTTACCATTTCGGTAAACCAAAAGCTGTCCTGTGAGTATTTTTCTAAGGAAGCCAGAAGCGGAACCTTTTCGAAGGGATACAAAATGATTTTTGAAACCATTGGTAGCAGTGTCAAAATTACGTGTGAACTTTTAGATACTGACAAATCAGGTGCCGTTGGGTATTTGTTCAGAGAAAATCCTTTTTCAGAGAGTATTATGAATGCCGAGGGAGGAAATGTATTTAGCAAAACCGTTGGAGGGCTAACAATTGGTCAAACAATCAGCTACGGTATAAAGTTTGCGATTACTGGTGGACAGGTCGAAACAAAATATTTCCAATATGTTGTGGGCGAAGATTGTGAAGATCCAAAACAAATTCCGACAATTACTTTTTCTAATGTGACAAAAACAGTTGGGGATGATCCATTTACTTTGATAGCTTCTTCAAACAGCTCTGGAGCGTTTACTTATACTATTGAAAATACTTCGGTAGCAACGGTATCAGGAAATACGGCAACTATTGTTGGGCCAGGAACTACAACAGTAACAGCCCTTCAGGCTGAAGACGATAGTTATGTTGCTTCATCGGCGACCATGACTCTTACAGTCAATTCTGATACGACAGACAATCCTGACACGACAGACAATCCTGAAACTCAGGAGCCGTTTCTAATATACCCAAACCCCGTTAGTACGTCGATTAATTTTAGCGGTTTATCATCGGATAATCCCATTTTAAAAATTGAACTTTTTTCCAATTCAGGATCAGTAGTTCAAATTCAAAAAGGAAATACGGATTCATTGGATATAAGCCATTTAAGCACAGGGATTTATTATATCAACGTCTATTTACAAGATGGAACCGTCATTTATCGTGCATTTATAAAGAGTTAAAGAATAGCACGTAAAATTTAGGCTGTGATAATTTGTAATGTTTTAATCCAATTTAATTATTGATTTGGAGTTAGAAAAACTTAAATATATATATAGTTAATAATTTTATATATATTTATAAAAAACTAACCTTAAAACATTCAAAATGAAACAAGTAATTTTTTTGGTTGCCGTTTTATGTACTTACATAACTTCAGCGCAATCAGTGATTGAAATCACTTATTTAGACGTTCATCCTGCCGAAATAGGGAAATTTGTAGAGTTACACAAAAAAGTAACAGATATGTCCCAAAGCGAAGAGAGAACGCTCAAAGGACAATGGGTATATAGACATTGGTACGGATCGGGGGCTACTATCGCTATTTATGATCAATTTGCGTCAGCTGAAGATGCTGTAAAGGACGATTTGGCAGGTGCTTTTCAAAAAAATTATGAAAAACTTTCTGATGAAGCTAAAAAAGAAATGGACGAAGTTTTTAGCCAATGGTGGGCGTTTTTTGATGGACATTGGGATGAAATGCGAATCATTGACTATGAAAACTATTTTGTTTCCAAAGAAGACGTAGACTGGGATATCCCATTTGTTTTTGTTGTTGGAAATTACAACACCAGTGGAAGCATTTCCGAAATGGCTAAAGCTTACATGGATTGGCAAACCAGGCCTTTGGTAAAAGACGGACTTCAAATGGGAGGTGGAGCAAGCGCTCATTACAAAGGAACAGGTGCTGACGTTCAACTTTTTGGAGGTTTTAAAAATATCATGGATTTTGCGGAATCCATTTCTACTCCTCAAGAAAATCCAAATGTTGAAGCACGAAAGAAATTTTGGACTTCTGTATCAGGAAGTCACGAAGATCAAATTTATGTTCACGTAGGACACCTTGAAAACGGTACTTTTAATTTGGCTGGAAAAGACAAATAGATTCTATCAAACAACCCATAAAAACCTCCATTTGGAGGTTTTTATGTTTAAGGATTCGACAAGAAATATGTTTAAAACCAATGTACTTTAAAAACATTGATTTTTTCAACTAAATGGATTGTCTTAAAGAGGTTTTTTACCAAAAAACCGAATTACAGAAGCCTTTCCATTGTGGTATTGTCCTTCTTTAAGATGGACGATTTCTTCTGAAAGATTGATTGTTTGAAGCGACTCAAAGTCGTTTTTTAGCTTTGTAATGTTGTAAAGTTGATCGGGCATTTTTGGGCCGCCTACTGCTGGATTTTGTTTTTGATAAAAGGGATGATTGCTGCTAAAAGCTTCCATAAAAACGGCACCTCCTTTTTTAACCATTTCCAGAAGCTTGCAATGGTTGGGGGTTCTTACAGTATCGGGAAAATGCACATAAATAAGTGCAATGGCATCAAAAAATTCGGGACTAAAATCAAGTTCGGACAACGAAGCAATTTGATAATTGATGGTTACCTTCTTTTCTTGAGCCAATTGCGTGGCTTTTTGAAAGGCGATCTCACTAAAGTCATAGGCATAGACTTCCCATCCCAAAGAGGCCGCAAAAACGGCATTGCGACCTTCTCCTTCTGCCGGTAATAGAATTTTTCCCGGCTCTAGAGAAGATAGCACCTTCTTAAAATAAATATTAGGAGCTTTGCCATAAGCATACGCTTCCTGATTGTAGCGTTGGTTCCAAAATTCTTTCATAAATCAAAGATACGATCTTACTACGAAAAGGTTTTGAGCAAGCCTTATTCCAATATTATATGATGATGAGGTTGGGCCGATCCAGAGGGGCCTGGTCCAGCTCCGTTGCGAAACGAGTTATCGGGAGTTCCTGTAAAACACAGTGGGGCTGATGGAAAATTATCGGTGATTACATAAAAATATTCGCTTTCTGAATCAGGAGTTTTGCCAGTCATGCCATTGCAAGCATCCAATACCGAAGTTCCGGATACGTATTCGTAATCTTGAAAATAGGTTCCGTCATAACAACCGTCTGGAGCGCTATTTCCATCCCCTGGACGTTCGCCTTCTTTCAGGGAGTAACCACTTTCAGCGGTAGTAATTGCTCCTTCAATTTCAACGTATTTGTAGTAAATAGGGAACCCATCTGCAGCAAACCCTACATGAATCATCGCCTCTCCATTGTTGTCCAATTCAGAAAGCAGGGCCGATGGAGTTCCGTGGTAGTGATACTTTCCACTGGGCTGTACATGAGCATTATTACAATCCAGCCCCAAATTAACAGCGTTGGTCAGGGTTGTGATATTCCAATCACGGTTTGATTCGTTATTGGATTGCTTAAAATACTCTGCTGTGAAGGGATCTATAGAAACCCCACTCATTAGGATTCCAAAAGTATATCCTTGAGCTGAAGTAGAGGAAGATCCTTTAGTTGGTGACAACGAAGTTTGATATTCAAAGTCTACAACGGAGATGGTATTGGGATTGCCCGAATTTGGAAACATCCCCACTTTATGGTTTGGAATGCTGTTTGTCTGAAAGGTTCGCTCTGTTCCCAATGACTCAGAATAGAGGCTGCTAACGGATAATTTGTTTTGAATATCAATAGCACATTCACTGGGGTCGAGACGGATAAAAAACGTATTGGTATCGCAAATGAGGGCTTCTTCATTGTTATCATCGATGGGTTCGTCGCTTTGGTCGGAACATGAAAAAATAGTTAAGATGATACTTGTAAATAATAAAAAACGAAGGATTGATTTTATTTGTCTCATAGTTCAATTGGATAGTTTAAATTCAAAAAGGTTTAATGACCCTATCTTAAAAAATCTTGATAAGGAAATGCTCTTACCAAGGAAGGTTTAGTTTTTCAACTTCGTTTTCATAAAATGACACCAACTCATTGCGAGTGCTTTCCGCTATGGGATTCCTCATTGCTTCAATATTATGTATCAATTGTTGCTTTGAAATTGCTCCAGGAATTACTGTCGAAACTTCCTCAAAAGAAGTACAAAACGACAATGCCGAAGCCACCAAGGATTGTTTTTCTCCAACGATTTCCTTGACTCTGTCTACTAGTTTGGATCTCTGAAGCTTTTCCTCTTGTGTCCATCTAGAACGAACCCCTGTGAAATGACTGTTGCTATCATATTTTCCTGTAAGCCATCCCGAATCCAGTGGAATTTTAGCAATTACAGCCACATTGTTTTGTTTTGTCAAAGCAAATGCTTTTTTGGCATCTTGATGTAAAATATTAAACAAGGGCTGGAGGACTTTTGCATTGGTAGTGTCCAATAAAATTTTAATTTCATCATAAAAATCAATAGAGGCACCGTATGCAATAATTTTTCCTTGGTCCTGAAGTTTTTCTAGGATCTCATAATGATCGTTTTTATTTCCATCCAGCAGCTCTATAGGTGGGCTGTGAATGATCACAGAATCTAAATAATCGATGTTTAACCGACTCAAGCTTTTTTCAATAGAGCTTATAATGTGTTTTGAATCAAAATCAACGGTTCCATTGTCCAATCTTCCAAATTTGGTATTTATCACAATTTTTGATCGGTCAATATTTTTAAAAACGTTCCCTAGTCTCGATTCACTTGTTCCATTGCCATAATTGGGTGCGGTATCAAAAAAATTAATGCCATTATCTAGGGCAGTGCAGATCATGGCTTCGGAATCTTTTTCGGAGATTGTTTTCCAACCGGAGTCGATACCCAATTGCCAGGCGCCAAATCCAACTTCTGAAACTTTTATTCCGTTTGACAGGTATTTCTTATACTTCATATTCAGCAAATTTAACGATTAATTTGCCAACAGAATTACTTTTGTATTGACTACAGAAAATAGGTTGACATCGCCGAAACCTATTTTCCAACTTTATTTTCAGCACATTACTTAATAGTTCATGGAATTTTTTGATTAGAAAAAAATCATTTTCTAAAATTCCAATGGATAATACAATTACTAAGCACATTTATAAACTCATAAAAGCAGAAGCCTTTTATTTTAATTTCTTATATTAGGGAAATTAAAAGCAGTAAATGAAAAATTTTTTAGAAAAATACTATCCAATTATTTTAGCCTTTTTGAGCTTTGTATATTCAATTTCCTTGTGGTTTTCAGGAAATGAACTCGAGGGTATTTATGTAGGGTTATGGCCGATAACAATTTTAGGATTTGCAATGGCAATTAGACAAAGACGACGTGATGACAAATAAAATAATGTTTTTTATCGGACTTACTGTTTTCGTTGTATACGTTTACTTTTTGTTGAAAATTATTTCGAACCAACACAATATTCAAAGAAAAGAACACTCAAAGACATACGATTCTATGGATTATGATGGGATGGGCAATCAAGGGCGAATTCCTGAAAAAAAACCCAAAAACAGAGCTTGATCCTGTAGCTTGAGAAATCCATAAGTAGCAAATCTCAAAAGAAGTAGTCAGGTTTAGGGCTTAGTCAACAACTTTAAAAGGGATTTTAAAGCGCACATATTCCCAGCCAAAACAAATATTTGGCACACCATTTTCTTCTGCAAAGGCGATGGAAAAAGCTTCTAAAGATGTTTTTGCTTGATTGATAGGTACCTTTACTCTTAAAACATCATTTTCAGAGTCATATGAATATGCTCCCCAAATATGGGTCGCTGTATTTAATATAAAAGTAATTTCATTTTTATCAATTATTGTAAAAATGGTGTAGTCACCGGCCGGAATAATAGTTTCCTCAATTTGAATATTTGAAAAAAACTTTACTTGAGTTGCTTCGTTAGCACCAGTCCTCCAAACTTTATTTTGTGGGACAATATCACTAAAAGAGCGCCCCTTTAATTGTGGCCGGCTATATGTGATAATAGCCAATTTTTGTTTTACTCTATTGCTTATAGGATATTTAGCTTGATCCATGGGGCTTTTATCGATTTTACTGAACTTTTGAGCTTGAACGATAAAGGGCATTATGAGCAGAATTATTATAATTTTTTTCATTTTTGATTTTTTTTTAAGCGATTAAATATAAGAAATACAGTGTTAAGGTTGGAATATATGCCCTTTTTTTTGAGAATGATCAATACCAATTTCCATAACTTAATGTTGATTTCCATATTTTTTCATTACTCTTGCATACAATATTGATAAAGGTATAGGCTAAAAACGAAATAACCCACTCATATAGAGTGGGTTATTTGATATAAAAAAGAATACTTTATTAAAAAGTGTATTTCAATAAAAATTCATTCGTTTTCCCTGCATTTGCTAACGCCTTTAAGTTGGATTCTTCATATACCCAACCAATGGAAAAACGCTTATTAACATGGAGTTGCAATATTCCAGCAATTGTTTCATTGGTACGATAGGTAACGCCCGCTTCAAAAAGATGATTATAATCAACCATTGTATTGATGTCAAGCACATTAGGCGATCCTTTTACTGATCGACTCAATACACTTGGTTTAATAACAAACGGGCTATTCTTAATCACGAAATCATAACCTAGCATGAGATAAACATGAGGGTTTGTTTTTGACGATGTAGTTTCATTACCGTCAATTTCAGCACGATCATATGGAAGTAATCTTGGAATAGAAAACGACGCATACAATTGGTTTCGTTTGAAGTAAGCTCCAAACCCAACGTTGGCAGAAAAAGAACTAGAGGTTTTTGACATAGGATCCGAAACAATATTATAGGTTTCTAATCCTGAAGTATTGAGTTCATAAAAATCACCTCCAGCTTTGATACCAAGATAAATGTCAGAAGACTCATTCAGTTTAAGTTTGTAGGAGAAGTCAACTCCCACAAAAGTTGAATACTCAACAAACGTTTTATCTTGAAGAACCGAAAACCCAATACCTACATTCTCTCGAACATGAGTACCAAAGCTAACAATATTGGTGCTTGGCGCTTCTGCAATGCTTGTCCATTGCTTTCTGACGTTAATGTTTATTTGAGTTGTATTATCAATACTCACTGCAGCAGGGTTAAAAATTGACAACAGTGATTTGAATTGAGTAATGGTGCTTTCTTGTTGGCCATAACTGATTGTTGTTGAACAAAAGAAAACCAAAGTAACTAATATATAATTTATTTTTTTCATCATTTTATCATTTAGTAATTGAGATACAACCATCCGTCTTCATCTATTTTTCCATCACCGTCAAAGTCAATTTGATAGTAATAGGATGAGCTAGGTAACTTAGAAGATTCGTTTTTATAATTTCCACTCCAATTGTTTTGATAGCCTTTCGCAAAGAAAACTTCATCACCCCACTTATTAAACACACGAACTGTATTGTTTGTGTAATTTTCGATGTTATAAATAAACCAATTATCGTTGATTCCATCTCCATTAGGAGTTAGTAACTGTGAAGGATAGACTTCATTAAGATCGCATACATCACCAACATCGTCATTATCTCGATCGGATTGATCAGGGTTATAAATCATTGGACAGTTATCTGCGGCATCTACAACACCGTCTCCATCATCATCATCATCACAAAGATCGCCTTCGCCATCGTTGTTTGAATCCAATTGATCAGGATTGGCCTGATAAACACAGTTGTCATCAACGTCTAGAATACCGTCACCATCACTATCACAGTTATCAACTGTTACTGTTGCTGTTGCTGTTGCGGTATTTCCTGCAGCATCTGTTGCAGTAAGGGTTACCGTATTGTCTCCATACATCGAACAATCAAACTGAGTTTGGCTTAATGTCAACGTAACTGAGCTACAATTATCAGAACTACCATTGTCTATATCAGAAGCTGAAACAAGAATATATGGGTTGTTTCCTACTTCGATCGTTATATTTTTGGCAATAGCCACAGGATCAACACGGTCAACGACAGTAACTATAGCAGTTTCGGTGCTAGTATTTCCATCAGAATCAGTGGCGGTTATAACAACTTCATGATCCCCTAAGTTTTCACAACTAGCTACAATTGAAACGTCTTCCATAGAAACCGTTGGACCGCCCCCAACAACATTATTTTGAGCACCTTCATCAATCGTGATTGATCGAACACTTCCAAAATATCCTTCATACAATTTTTGAGGAGCTGGATCAGTATCAGTGTCTAAAGCCCAAATAGTATCCCATTCGCCTGGGTGATTTCCTAGAGTAGAGCCACCCCAAGGGTCAGAAGAAAAATGAGTCCAATAGAGGTTTCCTCCTTCATTATC
>JAURCF010000077.1 GCA_030828565.1 Flavobacteriaceae bacterium | reverse complement strand
CTTCAGAGAACACCATTTTTAATTTTGAAGGAGGTTGTTATGCAAAAGTAATTGACTTATCTTCTGAAGAAGAACCTGAAATTTATGCCGCCATAAGAAAAGAAGCCATTTTGGAAAATGTCGTCATGGATGAGAACGGTGTTGTTGACTATACAGATAGATCCATAACACAAAATACAAGAGTGAGCTATCCAATTGAGCACATAGAGAATATTCAAAAGCCCTCGATTGGAAAAAACCCAAAAAACATCTTTTTCCTAACCGCTGACGCCTTTGGGGTACTTCCTCCAATCTCGAAATTGACTTCATCTCAGGCGGCATATCATTTTATTTCTGGTTATACTGCTAAAGTTGCTGGAACCGAGGCTGGAGTTAAAGAACCGATTCCCATTTTTTCTGCTTGTTTTGGAGCTCCTTTCATGCCGTTGCATCCCACTAGGTATGCGGAAATGCTAAGCAGTAAAATGAAAGAAGCAGGTGTAAATGTTTGGCTAATAAACACCGGATGGTCGGGAGGTCAGTACGGAATAGGAAAACGAATGCCGCTAAAATACACTCGAGCTATGATTCATGCAGTGTTGAATGGAGATTTGCAAAACTATACATACGAAAAGTACCATATACACTCTGTATTTGGTATTGCACAACCCAGGACATGTCCTGGAGTTCCAACAGAATTGCTAAGCCCAAGGACTACATGGAATAATGATGATGCATACTACAAAACTGCCTTTAAACTATCAAACGCATTTCGTGAAAACTTCAAACAGTTTGAAGCGTTTGCCAATGAAGAAATAAGGAGAGGTGGCCCGCAACGTTATTCAAACTAAAAAGCAAAAAAAAGTTTATGGTTTAAAAAAATTTACTGCAACCTCTATGGGTTAAAATGATACAATTTTCGCTACGCTATCTAATTATGAGATATAATAAAAAATACATTCAAATTAGTTGCTCCTATTTTAACTCATTCTCATCCCATTTTCAAAAATAACCCAACAGTAAATTGTCGACAAAAATTCTTGTCAACAGGCGTTAATGCTGCAAAAAAGGGTGTTTTTTAAAAAAATTATATTTAATTTTATGGGGAAATTTTAACAAATATTAAAAATTTTGTATTAAAATATGGCTTCTATTCATGAAAGAATTCTCACAATATTAGATGAACAAAAACTATCAATTGCAGCATTTGAAAGGACTATTGGAGTGGGAAGAAACTCAATTTCCATGGCGCTTCGAAAAAAATCTGCAATTGACCACATCGTGCTTAAAAAAATTAATGATAAATTTCCTATTTACAGTTTTGGATGGATAATATCCGGACAAAATGAAGGAAATCACGACTCAGCACTAGAATTAACAAGGGATGTAATGCTTTTGTTTGAAAAGTGGAAAAGCAAAATATAACTTAAAAAATGTGAAAAAAAAGTCAAAAATACTTGTCAATTTTTTCCGAATTAAAATTCAAAGCTTGTTTTTTCAATATTCTGAGCGTCTTCGGTTTGTTGACTTCCAGTTTTCATATTTTTTATAACTACCTCTTTACGACTAGCTTCTTCTTCTCCATACATTAAAACGAACTGAATATTGTTTTTATCTGCATATGAAAATTGCTTCTTTATTTTTGCATTAGTGGGATACAAACTAACTCGCATTCCTTGATTTCGCAATCTATGAATTAAAGGTAAAACTTCCAGGGTAGTGGCTTCTCCAAAATTTAGAATTAAAACATCAATAGAAGATTCGACTGCTGATGGAAATAAATTTAGCTGTTCTAAAACCAAATAAATCCGATCTAGACCAAACGAAATACCAATACCGCTCATATCTGATAAGCCAAACACGCTAGTAAGATCATCGTAGCGCCCACCTCCACCAATAGAGCCTATTTGGACCTCTTTGGGTGCTGAAACTTCAAAAATAGTACCTGTATAGTAGTCCAGGCCTCTCGCCAAGGTTACATTAATAGATAACGAAACAGATTCCAAGGATTGTGTTTCAAATACCTTGGAAATAAATCGCAAATCAGCAATACCTTCAAGGCCAATTTTGGAAGTTTTTAGAATGGCTTCGAGTTGGGTTAAAACCATTTCTACAGTTCCCGAAATAGAAAATAAAGGACGAATTTTTTCGATAGCAGATTGGTTAAATCCTTTATTCAATAATTCCTTTTCAACAGCTTCTGAACCTATTTTATCAATTTTATCCAAAGCAACCGTAAAATCAATCAAACGAGTTTCTGCACCAATGATTTCTGCGATTCCAGCTAATATTTTACGGTGATTCATGTGAATAGTTACCCCAGTAAGTCCTAGGTTAGAAAAAACCGCGTCGTACAGTTGAACGCACTCAACTTCTTGCCAAAGAGAATCAACACCAACAACATCGGCGTCGCATTGATAGAATTCTTGGAAACGACCAAATTGGGGTCTGTCTGCTCTCCAAACTGGCTGAATTTGATATCTTTTGAAAGGGAATGTAAGTTCGTTTTGATGCTGTACCACAAATCGAGCAAAGGGTACAGTTAAATCGTAACGCAAAGCTTTATCAGAAAGCGAATTGGAAAATTTTGCCAACTCATTGTTTTTCAAAGCCGACAAGTCTGCTTTTTTGACCTTGTCTCCTGAATTAAGGATTTTAAAAACCAAACGGTCTCCCTCTTCGCCGTATTTTCCCAATAAAGTGCTCGACTTTTCAAAGGAAGGTGTTTCGATAGGTAAAAAACCAAATTTTTCAAAATGTGATTTGATGATTCCGGTAAGGTAATTTCTCTTAACAACCGTTTCAGGTAAAAAGTCTCGGGTGCCTTTGGGTGTATTTGGCTTTTGCGACATCTGTAATTGTTTTCTACAAATATCTTATTATTTTGAAGAATTAAGAAATAAGCTTTTGAATTCTTTTGAACAGCTCGCCATCTGTAATTTGACCGCCTTGCAAAATCCATTTAAACAGCTCGGAATGGATGTCACTTGATTTTTCTCCCACAGTCAACACAACCTGATCGGAATCCATATTTTTTTCCAACCACTGAAATCCTTCTTGGGTTTCAAAATCAACCTCCCTGCCATTTGTAGTAATTATAATGGCTTTCAAGATGTTGTTCTCTCTATTAAGCAATACTATTTTTTGAGGAGAAGAATACTGAACACTAACAACTTTAGACAGTACTTTTTCCCAAACAATGTCACTAAAAATATCCAACAAAGCATCTACTTTTTGAGAACTTTCACGCTTAAGCTGTTTCCACTGGACTGCGTCTATAGAATGGCTAGCCAAAAATTGACTGAACTCAAAATACAATTCTTGGAACTGTTCTTTGGACAAACGGCGGTATTTCATACAAAAAAAAAGACCACCCAGAAGGTGGTCTTTACATATTTAAATGTGAATTATTTATCCGCAGCGGGAATAACATCAAATGGAAGTTGAAAAACAACTTCTCTATGCAAACGAATCGTCGCATTGTAGCTTCCTAAGCGTTTGATAGATCCTCCTGGGACCGAAATGTATTTCTTATCCAATTCGAGTCCGGCTGCAGCAATTGCTTCGGAAACATTGGCATTGTTTACCGATCCAAATAGTTTGTCTCCTGCCCCTACTTTTGCATCAATTTTAATTGATAATTTTCCATAGGCTTTTTCAAGCTTACGAGCATCATCGATTAATTTTTGCTCTTTAAAGGCACGTTGTTTTAGATTCTCAGCCAATACTTTTCTAGCAGAGGCTGTAGCCAATATAGCTTGACCCTGCGGAATCAAGTAATTACGACCGTATCCATTCTTAACAGTTACAATATCGTCCTTAAACCCTAGGTTTTGAACGTCATTTTTTAAAATAAGCTCCATATCTAATATCGTTTATTTTAATAAATCAGCCACATAAGGCATCAACGCCAAATGACGTGCTCTTTTAACTGCTACTGAAACTTTTCTTTGGTATTTCAAAGAAGTTCCTGTAAGACGTCTTGGTAAAATTTTACCTTGTTCATTGATAAATTTTAAAAGAAAGTCCGGGTCCTTGTAATCAATATACTTAATTCCAGATTTTTTGAATCGGCAATATTTCTTTTGTTTGTTAGTTTCAATATTCAAAGGGGTCAAGTAGCGAATTTCTCCTTGTTTTCCTCCTTTATTTGCTTGTTCGATTGATGACATACCTATTATGCTTTTTGAGTGTTACGAGTTCTTCTTTTTTCAGCCCATGCTTCTGCATGCTTGTCTAACTTAACAGTTAAATAACGCATAATACGCTCGTCTCTCCGAAATTCAACTTCAAAAGGGGTGATCACTTCACCAGCAACTTTAAAATCGAATAAGCGGTAAAAGCCACTCTTTTTGTTTTCAATGGGATAGGCAAACTTCTTAAGTCCCCAATCCTCTTTAGCAATCATTTCTCCTCCTTTGGATGTTAAGAAATCTTCAAATTTCTTTACTGTTTCCTTTATCTGTTCATCAGATAAAACGGGATTCAAAATGAAAACAGTTTCGTAATGATTCATATAGTTTGTTTATTTAAAATAGCTGGCAAAAATAGCATTAATACATTCACTATCAAAAGATTTTCATGTTTTTTATAGTTTGCGCAAGGGTTAGTTCGTAAAATTTAGTAAGTTTGTTAAAATTTTGTTGTAATAAGAAAAGCTTTTCAGCGGTTTATAACAATTTATTAAAATCCTACTTATGAAAATTCAATGCGTTGTAATAGACAAATCTCCGTCACAAAAAAGAGCTATTTCCAAGTTCATCGACAGATTTAAAAATCTAGAGCTCATTGCAACCTTCTCTGACGCTACTGCCTTTAAAGCAGAAATTTCTTCCTTACATATTGAACTGCTTATTCTAGACATTAATATGCCTGTTATAGACGGCATTGAACTCCTTAAGTTTTGCAAACAAAAACCGGAGGTAATCTTTATGGCAAATTCAAAAAAAGATGCCTACAAAGCCATCAAACACCACCCTGTAGACTATTTGGTAAAGCCTATCGATCCCAAAGAATTTGAAGATGCTATTGTAAAGGCTGTCAAAGTAATTGAAAAAAACAGATTGCAAAACCAACAAAATGAGGCATACTTGCACGTAACAAGCGACGCTCAAAAACAACGAATTAAACTCAATGATATTTTATGGATTGAAGCATTGGGTGATTATGTTTGCATCATTACCCAAAACAAAAAAATTGTTGTGCACTCCACCATGTATTCTTTTGAACAAAAATTGCCTGAAAAACAATTTGTTCGTATTCATAAATCCTACATTGTGAATCAGAATAAAATACTGAGTTATAACAGCAAAGAGGTAGATTTAATGGGTAAAAAACTTCCCCTTAGTAGGTCTAAAAAACATATTTTAGACTCTGTATTTATGGAGAATTAAAACGCATCTACGTCTATCTGTATTTTTATGCTTCGAAAAGCAGCCACACTAACAAAACTCTTTTGAACACGTAGAACGTATGATTTGGACTTTTTGAGATCAAAGTCCTGAGGAATTTTTATTAAAATTTGTTGCTGATATTGATTTCTTATTCGCTCTATTAAAGGCGCTTCTGGACCTAATACATGATTTTGAAACCCTCCTTTTAGAGCTGTTGCAAACCAAGCTGCTCCCTTTTTGACTTTTTCAAAATCTTTATGTAATAAAACAATTCGAATCAATTTTACAAAAGGCGGATATCGAAACATTTCTCGCTGTGCTAATTGACTCTCAAACATTTCTTTGTATTGGTTATTAACCACTTGAACAATTACGGGATGAGTGGTTGAATACGTTTGAACAATAACGTGTCCTTGCTTGTTATTTCTTCCCGATCGCCCTGCTACTTGCTGCAGCACCTGAAAACAACGTTCATGGGATCTAAAATCTGGGAAATTCAACAATCCATCTGCATTTAAAACACCTACCAATGCCACGTTCTGAAAGTCAAGTCCTTTGGTAACCATTTGTGTTCCTACCAAAATTTGAAATTCTTGATT
>JAURCF010000017.1 GCA_030828565.1 Flavobacteriaceae bacterium | reverse complement strand
TGTTCAAGAAGGTTTGGAACACAAGCTTTCAGGCGATTTACTCGCCGTCGATCTTAGAGAAACTATTCATCATTTGGGAGAAATTACAGGTGAAATCACAACCGATGATTTGCTTGGAAATATCTTTTCGAGTTTTTGTATCGGAAAATAGATAGGTCAACTTACTGGCAAAGCGAAAGGAGTATCTCAATACTCAAATGTACAAAAAGTCAAGTTAGATTAAATCTTACAGAGTAAAATAAAGAGTTTTATTAGATATGGCTTAAGCATATTAAATTCTTACGAGAATTTTACGCTTCAAAACCGTCAAATAAAATAGGGCAAGTATATAATTAGAATAATGATAATGGAAAAAAATGCCGCCAAAAACACAGCTCCAGCGCCGATATCCTTAATAATCCCGATTTTTTTGTTGTGGTCAGGATGCACAAAATCGGAGATATCTTCAATGGCAGTATTGAGCGCTTCTACACCCATAACCAATCCAAAAGTGAACAGTTGGAACATCCATTCGATAGCTGTTATCTCAAAATAAAAGCCTGCAAATACAAGTCCCAGTGCTATCAAAGATTGGAATTTGATCGCATCTTCTGTTCGAATTAAATAATAAGCTCCTTTTATTGAATACAAAAGACCGTTAAAACGACCCACTAAAAACTTTTTCATTCTAACTTGATTATGGAATTATAAAAGTCGATAAAAAATCAATCCTATACAATTTATTTACAGCAATATTTGAATTCATTTCAACACCAATTCAAAAACACTTGTATAATTTAGTATCTTTATAAGAAATACTTTTTGTGAAAAATTACAAACACATATTTCAACTCTGCCTCCTTTGTTGGTATAGTATAATGTTCTCTCAGATTAATGTTAAAAATATTGAAATCGTAAGAGATGCGTATGGAGTGCCTCATATATTTGGCAAAACCGATGCTGAAACTGCTTACGGATTGGCTTGGGCCCATTCCGAAGACGATTTTAAAACCATTCAGCTTGCTTATATGGCTGGAAATGGATTGCTAAGCAAGCACAAAGGTATCAAAGCAGCTCCTATTGATTTTTTGAGTCAAGTTATTGAATCTCAAAAAACTTCAGATAGTTTGTATCACACCCTTCATTCCGATTTTAGAAAGGTTTTGGAGGGATATACTGAGGGAATCAATCGATATGCTAAACTTCATCCCAAGGAAATATTGGAAAAGGATCTGTTTCCAATTACTCCCCAAAAAATTGGCGCTTATACGTTTTTTCAGCTTTTTATTTCAAATCAAGCTGATGACCTTATGGTTGCCATAGTCAATGATAAAATTCCTGTTTACAAGCCCACTATCAATGAAGACGTAAAAGGTTCGAATACATTGGCTTTTAATTCTTCGAAAACTGGAGAAGAAGCTACTTATCTGGCAATCAATACGCACCAACCTCTGGAGGGCCCAACCTCCTGGTACGAGGCGCATTTGGTCAGTGAAGAAGGTACCAATATTCTAGGAGCAACATTTGCGGGTGCTCCTTGTATTTTAACAGGGGTCAATGAAAATTTGGGATGGTCACACACGGTAAACTACCCCGACAAAGCCGATGTCTATTCTTTGGAAATGCACCCCCAAAAAAAACATGTGTATTTGGTAGATGGAAAAGAATATAAATTGAAAAATAAGAAGGCTCATTTCCATATGAAAGTACTCGGAATTCCAGTAAAACTTTCCAAAACCTATTACACTAGCATATACGGTCCTACACTGAAAAACAAAACCGGCTATTTTTCTGTTAGAACCCCTACGTTATTCAACATCAAAGCCATGGAACAATGGTGGAGAATGAACAAAGCCAAATCGTTTACTGAGTTTTACAACATTCTAAAAATGAATGCACTTCCTGGTTACAACATTGGATATGCAGATAAAAATGACACCATTTTTTATATATCAAACGGCAGGATTCCAAAACGAAACGAACAATACGATTGGACCCAAGTAGTTCCAGGGAACACCCTTGAAACCTTATGGACTGAATATTATAAAACTGAGGAGCTTCCTCAGGTTATCAATCCCAAGTCAGGATTTATTTACAACGCAAACCACAGTCCATTTAAATCGACTGATAAAAACGAAAATCCAAGAGCTGATGCATTCTCCAAAACAATGAATTATGAGTTGTATGACAACAACAGAAGTACTCGCTTGCTTCAACTCATTGAGGAAAATCCCATTGTAGATTACAAAACATTTAAAAAAATCAAATACGATCGTACCCTACCCACTCCCCTAGCTTATAATTTTGTAGATTTCAATGCCTTGTTCGAGATGAAACCCGAAGACTATCCTGACATTGCAAAACTTTTAACACGCATTCAACTTTGGAATCGAACTGCTGATGCCAATTCAATGGGAGCAGGTGCCTATGCAATATTTTACTATACCCTTAGGGATTACTACAATCGGTTAGGGCCATCCAAAACATTCAACCCGCTTTTAATTGCTACCTGTTTAAGAAAGGCTCAAAAATACATGCTCAAACATTTTGGAACGATTGACATAGCGCTGGGCGATTTTCAAAAACTAGTCAGAGGAAATAAAGAAATTCCTATATATGGACTCCCCGATGTGATTACAGCCATGAGAGGAGAACCCTATAAGAAGGGAACCCTTCAAATCACTCACGGAGAATCCTACATTGGATTGGTTCGCTTTACCCCAACCAACACAGAAATAGAAACTGTCATATCCTACGGCAGCAGTGATCATCCAAATTCTCCCCATTACGACGATCAAATGGAAATGTATGCAAATTTCCAAACTAAAAAAATGTCTTTAAAAAAAGAGGAAGTATATAAAAAGGCTGTGGAAATTTATCGTCCCGACTGAGAAATTTGCTGAATAGCTTTTTTGTAAGCTGCTTCATAGAAAGGTACTACTTGATCAATATCGAACTTTTGAGCTGCTTTCAACGCATTGGTTTTAAACTGTTTAAGCTCAGCCTCGTTAGATAGTATTTTTAGTGCATATTGACTCATTGTGTCTACATCGCCAACAGGCGCCAAATACCCTGAAACACCGTGCTCAACTACCTCTGGAATTCCTCCTTGATTGGAAGCAATAACAGGAGTTTCAGAAAGCATTGCCTCCAATGCAGCCAATCCAAAACTTTCAGTTTCTGAGGGTAATAAAAACAAATCGGAAAAACACAAAACACGATTTACCTCGTTAGAATTCCCAAAAAATATAACCTGATCGGTAATCCCTAACTTTTGACAAAGATCTTCAGCATAAGCACGATCTGGGCCGTCACCAATCATCATTAATTTAGCAGATATAGATTGTTGGATTCTGTAAAAAATTTGAATTACATCCCCTACTCTTTTTACTGGACGAAAATTACTAACATGCGTAATTATTAGTTCATTCTTTGAAGCTATAGAACCCCGATCACAGTCTGAAAATTGAGAACGATGATTATTAACATCAATAAAATTAGGAATTACCTCAATATTTTTATTGATGGAAAATAATATGTGCGTATCCTCTTTAAGGCTTTGAGAAACACAGGTTACCACATCCGAGTGATTGATGCTAAACTCCACCGCTGGTTTGTAAAACGGATGATTCCCAACAAGGGTGATATCCGTTCCGTGCAACGTAGTCACTATAGGAATATGAATGTTTTCAGCCGCTAACATTTGCTTTGCCATATAGGCCGCGTAGGCATGTGGGATTGCATAATGAACATGCAGCAATTCGATTTTATGTAATTTAACCATATCCACCAACTTGCTCGAAAGCGCTAGTTCATAGGGTTGATAGTGAAACAAGGGATATTTTGGAACAAACACTTCATGAAAATGAACTTTTTGATTGAGACCACTCAGCCGAACAGGTTGTTTGTAAGTAATAAAATGTATTTCGTGCCCTAAATGCGATAACGCAATTCCCAATTCTGTCGCAACAACGCCACTTCCTCCAAAGGTTGGGTAACAAACTATCCCTATTTTCATGTATTGCTATTTATTCTATTTCAATAGATTCGTATATGAGGCGTTGAATCTCGGTTCGTAGATTTGTATCTGTCAATTTTGTGTTTTCTTGAGTAGGATACGTTCTGTTTGACAAAAATACATAAACTATCTCAGAGTCGGGATCCGCCCATGTATAAGTTCCCGTAAAACCTGAATGACCAAAACTATTCATTGAAACACAACCGCAAGTAGATCCCTCTCCTTCGAGTTGGGGTTTATCAAATCCAACTCCTCGTCGATTTCCCTCGCTACAAAAGTAACATTGATTAAAGGTTTGTAGGGTTTTAGGTAAAAAATAGTGTCGGTTTCCGTAAACCCCATTTTGCAAAAACATTTGCATAATTTTAGCCACATCATTGGCATTCGAAAACAAACCCGCATGCCCACCTTCACCACCCTGCATGGCAGCTCCCATGTCATGAACAGTTCCCTGAATCACTTGATTTCTATAATACGTATCAATTTCAGTGGGTGGTATACTTGCAAGCGAAAATTTGATTAAAGGATTGAAAGTAGTTCGAGTAGCTCCAATGGAATTGAAAAGATATGAGTTCGACCAATTGGAAATGGAAGTTTGATTTTTACTTTCAAGGTAGTTTTTGATTATGTAATACGGCAAGTCACTGTATTTGTAAAATTCTTCTTCAAGCAATTCGCTTTTTAAAATTTTGGTTTGAAGGCTGTCTTTAAAATCATTTCGTAAGAATAAATTGGTGGTGACAGGAATGGAAAAAAGAGGGTCTTTTTGATTGCGATACCAAATTTCAAGGGGCTTATCCGTTATACTATCGATTGTTTGAACATAAAATGGAATCCAAGGTTTTAATCTTGTCTGATGAGATAGCATTTGCTTTACGCTGAGATCCGATTTGTTACTTGCTTTGTATTCAGGAGCAAATGATCCCAAGGGGGCGGTTAAAAAAGTGGTGTCTTTTTCATAAGAATTCATCACCCAAGGAAGCGTGACTAATATTTTGGTCAATGAAGCCAGATCGTAAAGATCGTTCCAACGAACTTTTTTCTTTTTGCTGTATGTGTGATAACCAAACGTTTTATGGTAAATCACTTTGCCCTTTCGAGCAATGAGAAGTTGTATACCGGGTGTCATCAATGAGTCTATCGCCATTGTTGCCAACGAATCTACGCGGCGGAGTCGTTGATAAGACATGCCTACTTGTCCGGGATGACCATAGCTCAATCGATGGATGTTTTTGCTATCAAGAGAAGTATTTACAGGAATTTGAGAATGAATGCTTACTGGCAACTTCCCTTTGGCTGACAAAGCCCCAAAAATGACCTGTGCCGCTTTTTTTTGGGCAATCGCATTGTTTTGATATCCTATCAAAATCGAAGAAATCGATTTGATGTTTTTTACTTTTTTAAGCGCATAGGGTTTTGCAAAAATCGTTAGAATCGTTCTGTGTTTTTTAGATATTTTTTTTAAAAGAGTAAGCTCTTGAGCGTTGAATTGATAAGATTTCCAAGGGGTTTCATCCGAGTGATGCACACCGATTACAACGGTTTTGAAAGGCTTTAGGTGAGAAAGCAAATCGGTGGATTGTGCATCAAAACGAGTCACATCGGTATAGTGAAGCATTTGATCGTAAAAGGCATCTCCGTTATCGGAACCCATAGAAACATAGGCAATAGAATGTCCTTCCAAAGATTGTATAGGTAAAACTTCGGAGTTGTTTTGAATCAAAGTAAGTGAAGCTTCCGTTACTTTTTCAAACAATAAATCGTCCTCATCTGTGTGAAGGTCCTTATTGATATTTATGATATCAATGGGTTGATAATCATACAATCCCGACTTGTATTTGGCTTTGAGAATTTTTTTGACTGAATGCATCAAACGAGCTTCCGTGATGATTCCATCGTTGTATGCTCTTCGAATGCTTTCCACTCCTTTCTTAATATTGGAAGGAATTAGTAAAATATCGTTTCCCGCTAACAAAGCTGCCAATTCAGCACTTCCATTAGGCACATAATTGGAAACTCCGTTCATCTCGAGAGCATCGGTAAAAACAAGCCCTTTGAATGAAAGTTTTTCCAACAGAAGATCATTTACAATTGCTTTTGAAAGAGAAGATGGGTATTGGTTTCTAGCATCCAAGGCTGGAATTTCAAGATGCGCCACCATGACACTCTCAATGCCATGTTTAATGAGTTTTTTAAACGGGTAAAGCTCTATTTTTTCTATCCGATCGGCTGAAAAAACAATGGTAGGAAGTGTTTTGTGTGAATCGGTTGAAGTATCACCGTGTCCAGGAAAATGTTTGGCACTGGTCAAAATTCCCTGGGATTGCATTCCTTTCATCATTGCCAATCCCTTTTGAGCAACGTTATTTTTATCCTCCCCAAAAGAACGGTTTCCAATAATTGGGTTGTTAGGATTGGTATTGATATCCAAAACTGGAGAAAAATTAATATGAACTCCCAAACGTTTGGCATGAGTGCCAATTCGAGCACCGACTTGATATATTAAGGAGTCATTAGCAACTGCTCCCAAAGTCATATTATAAGGATACGCAAAGGTTTCTTTGAGTCTCATTGCCAATCCCCATTCGGCGTCCATAGCAATAAGCATAGGAACTTTCGAATGCTCTTGTAGTGTATTGGTTAATTTTGCTTGGCGAACGGGTGTGCCTTTCGAAAAAATAACACCTCCTAAGTGATAAGTGTCTACTAAAGAGATCAATTCTTTGGTGTGTGTACTGTCTTTTTCTGAAAAAGCCATTACCATAAATAACTGCCCAATTTTTTGATCTAAGGACAAGGATTGATAGGTACTTTCAACCCATTGGTTTTGTTTGTCAACGTCAGGAGTCGCCAGAGGATCCAAAGACTGAGCGTAACTGAAAACACAGGTAAGAAGAAAAATGATAAAGAGAGGTCGAACCATCTATTAAAAATACTAAATTTTGGGGATTAAAGAGATTCTATTAAAAAAAGCGAGCGTGCCAACTTTCACTAGCAGGGATTTCCCAGTTTTCAAGATATTCAGCCTTATCATCGACTAAATTATTGAAAACAATAGTTTTTGGAGAAACCGATCTCTTCTTAGCCATTGTTTTAAAATCAACAAGGTTTTTGTAAGCAATAAATTCGCCTTGTTTGTAGGATACATTCATTTTGTCGAGCAAATCAATTGACAAGGTTGTTTCTAATGCCTGAACAAAGTGAATCAATGCATCGATTGAACAGCCTGTGGCCTTGTTTTGTTGTTGATCCAATGCAACAATAATAAAACGCTTGTATCGAAATTCAAAACCGGCTTTTAAATCAGCTCCATGAGCTGTCCATTGCGATAAAAAATCAGCAAGTTTGTGTTGAATTGATTCCAATTCTTCATCGTTTAGTGAACGATTGGATTGAAAAATCCAAACTTTGGAAGTTGATGGTAATTCTGAAAAATCAACAATCATGTTTTTAAATGTCTTTTGCTTGAGCGATTAATTCAGCTACATCCATAACTTGAACACTCGCTTCTTTTTCTTTGTTCTTAATACCGTCTGTCATCATAGTATTGCAAAAAGGACAACCCGTCGCAATAATATTTGGCTTTTTATCAAGAGCTTGTTCCGTTCGCTCTATATTAATGTCTTTGTTTCCCTTTTCGGGTTCTTTAAACATTTGAGCGCCCCCTGCCCCACAACACAAACCTCTTTGCTTGCAATTTTTCATTTCAACAATCTCGGCTTCCAATTTGTAAAGCAAACTTCGAGGAGCTTCGTATTCGTTGTTAGCGCGCCCCAAATAACAAGGGTCGTGAAAGGTGATTCGCTTTCCTTTGAATTGACCGCCTTCAACTTTCAAACGACCTTCTTCTAACAACCCCTTTAAAAACTGCGTGTGATGAACTACTTCATAGTTTCCTCCCAAGCTCGGATATTCGTTTTTTAAGGTATTAAAACAATGCGGACAAGTCGTAACAATTTTTTGAACTTCATAGCCATTGAGCACCTCAATGTTTGCCATAGCCTGCATTTGAAATAAAAATTCATTTCCAGAACGTTTGGCAGGATCTCCCGTGCAACTTTCCTCAGTTCCCAATACTGCAAAAGAGACGGATGCTTGGTGCAGTAGCTTCACAAAGGCTTTGGTGATTTTTTTGGCGCGATCATCAAAACTTCCAGCACACCCAACCCAAAACAATACTTCGGGTTTCTTGCCTTCTTGAATCATTTCTGCTAAAGTGGGTATGGAAATTGACTGACTCATGAATTAATATTTAATCGTACTGTCCGTCATCAAAAACTTGAATAGTAACTTCTTTGTCTACCAAGTCCGTAAATTTACCATTGTATCGAGTGGCTTTTACTAAATGATTATCCACCCAATGATAGTTTCCTCCTCTTGGCTTACCCATCAAAAGACTGTGGAACTTAAATCCATGTTTGTTGAGCCAATCCGTAGTAACTGCTCTGTGTTCTTCAGTTCGAGAAGTGAAGAAACAAATAATATGTCCTTCATCGAACCACTTATTGAGAGTTACTAGCGCATCTGGATACACATTTGCAGTAGCCATTCTTTCGGGCTCTTCATTGGGAATATCGTCGCAAATAGTGCCATCAATATCGATTAAATAATTTTTGACGCCTTCAGGCAAAACGGGACTGATGTGTTCACCTTCTTCAATTTTTTTACTCAATAACTTTTCAACTTCTTCGTTTTTCATTGTTTTATTTAAATAGTAAGCGTTTATAATTCGTTTTTCCAATTCAAGCGATCCATTGGACTGAAAGGCCAAGGTGCGCCGTTGTTTTCTATGTTGCTCATCATATTGTTTAATTCCGAAGGAGCCGATGACTGCTCCATAACTAGATAGCGTCTCATGTCTATAATAATAGACAAAGGATCGATACCAATAGGGCAAGCTTCTACACATGCATTGCACGAGGTACAAGCCCACAATTCTTCTTGAGTAATGTAATCATTTAGCAATTGTTTGCCATCTGGCACAAAAGAACCCTTATTAGTGTCAATATTTTTTCCTACTTCTTCAAGGCGGTCGCGGGTATCCATCATAATTTTACGAGGTGATAATACTTTCCCCGTTTGATTAGCAGGACATTCACTGGTACATCGTCCACACTCAGTGCATGTGTATGCATTAAGCAATTGGATCCAACTCAAATCCACAACATCACAGGCTCCAAATTTAACAATCTCTTGGTCTTCTGGCGAATTTGCATAAGGATCTACAGAAGGATCCATCATGAGCTTTACTTCTGCCGTGACAGCATCCAAATTTGAAAGCTGACCTTTGGATTGAAGGTTTGCAAAATATGTGTTTGGAAAAGCAAGAATAATATGCAAGTGCTTTGAATAATAGAGGTAATTTAAAAAGAATAAAATCCCTAAAATATGCAGCCACCAAGTGGTTCGCTCAATAGCGATAACAGATACAACCGACAAACCGTCAAACAAAGGAGTAATGAATTGACTAACAGGAAAACTTCCAGCTAAAGAATAATTACTAACTTCTTTGGTTTGAAGCCAAAAGTCAGAGGCGTTCATTGTTAAAAATAATGACATCAAAACCACTTCAATGTATAGAATCAAATTGGCGTCTGTTTTTGGCCAGCCTTTCATTTCGGGATTGAAGAATCGTTTGATCTTAATAATATTTCTTCTTGTCCAAAAAAAGAATACAGCCACAATGACCAAAAGCGCTAAAATTTCAAAACTGGCAATTAAAACATTATAAAACGTCCCTAAAAAGGGTGCAAAAACACGGTGAGTTCCTAAAAATCCATCAACAATAATTTCAAGGAGTTCAATATTAATAATGATAAAACCAATGTATACTACAATGTGAAGAGCTCCAGCTATGGGTCTTGAGACCATTTTGGACTGACCTAAAGCAACTCGAAGCATTTGTTTCAATCGAAGCGGTGATTGATCACTTCGGTTTTCTGAAATACCCAATCGAATATTGCGAATGATTTTTTTTACATTTTTAGCAAAAACAGCTATACCTGTAAAAAATAGAATCGCAAAAATGAGGTTAGGAAGTAGTGTCACCTTAAAATATTATTGATTACTCAGATGGTTTGTAGGATTGTTGTTTTTTTCCAAAAATTGAAAAATGAACATAACGCTTGGGGTTTTCTCTCATATCCTCGAGTAATAAATTAAGGGCATTTGAAGCCTCTGACAAGTTACTATACAAGGCATCATCGTTTAATAATTTCCCTGCAGACCCCTTCCCTTCATCCATATTTTTAAGAATATTCGATAATGAAGACGTAACTGTTTTCAATTCATTCAAGGTTGTTCCAATATCTGCATTTGCAACATCAGAAGTAATGGCTGCTAAGTTTTTACTGGCTGTGTTTAACTCAGCCATAGTATTTTTAAGTTGTCCGTCTTTACCGGAAACGACTGCATTGAGTGATTTTCCTAATTTATCAAGTTCTTGCATACTGTTGCTAAATCCCTCAACGCTCAATTTTAGGTTTGCACGAGTGGGTTCATCAAGAATAGAGTTGATGTTTTGAAGAGCCGCATCTGCATTGACGATCATTGCTTCAATCTTATCTTGAAGTGGAGAAAGCTTATTGTTTACCAGTTCGGTTAAGCCTGGAGAAATTGCAGCCTGAAGCGTGTCGCCCGATTTTGCCAATGGAGCGTCTTTAGAAGAGGGTACAATAGCAATGGCTTTTCCGCCAATGAGTCCTGCTTCATAAATTTTAGCGGTACTGTTTGAATTGAATTCAAATTTATTTTCAACACGAAATTTGATTATCAAATTTCCCGAGCTGTTCAGAAACGAAATATTTTGAACAGAACCTACTTGAAATCCATTAATAGTAACAGGAGTGCCAACAGCCATTCCTTCTGCATCATTATAAACTGCGTAAAACGTTCGGTCCTTACTAAAAATATCATTGGACTTAAGGTAGCTAAATCCAAAGATGAAAAGACCGATAACGGCAATCATCATTATAGCTGTTTTAATTTCGGGGGTGAGTTTCAAAAGAATGTTTTTCTGTTAATATACAAATTTAGCCTAAATTCAATCACTATTCAAAGCTTGACTGAGTTTTATTTCTTTTCCATTTTTAAAAGCTTTCACAAAACTCTTCGAGTATCCTTTTTGGCTTGCAATTTCTTGAAGTTTTTTAGCTTCATTATAACTATGAGTGTTTCCGAAGTAGTAGCGAAACAAAACACCCTTTTTTTCTGCCGTTACATTGTTCAAACCATTAAAATTAAAGGGGGTTGTTTCAACTTTCTTTGTACTTGCAGCAATTTGAATTTTGAACATAATATCGGAAGCAGGCTGATTGGGGGTGACGATTTGTTCGGAATTCTTTAAAATCTTATTGTCATCTGAAGAGATTGTTTGATGAAGACGATCCTTGTAGTTCAATATGGCTTTGGCAATTGAAACAGCTATTTCTTGCTGTCCTTTTGAGGAATTCAAATAAGCTCCTTCTCTTTTGTTGGTCAAAAATCCTGTTTCTACCAAAACGCTTGGCATATAAGTGTTTCTCAAAACCAAAAACCCTGCTTGTTTGACTGTTCTGTCTTTTCTTTTTAGATTTTTAACAAAACTTTCTTGGATGACTGCTGCGGCCTCAATACTTTGATCCAAATATTCCTCTTGCATCAAAACCAAACTAATTACAGACTCGGGATTGTTAGGGTCAAAACCATCGTATTTTTGTTCGTAATCTTCTTCAAGAAAAATCACCGAATTTTCTTTTTGGGCAATTCTAAAATTCCGATTGTTTTCGTGCAGTCCTAAAACAAAGGTTCCTGCTCCATAAGCGTTGGAATTGTGCGCATCGCAATGAATGGAAACGAACAAATCTGCTTTGGCCTTATTTGCTATGGATGCACGCAAATCTAACGGAACTAAATGGTCTTTTGTGCGAGTATATACAACTTTGACATCTGGATGTTTTTTTAGTTCTGCACCAATTTTAAGAACAATATTTAATGCGATTTTTTTTTCATAATACCCATTCCCTCTATTTCCGGGGTCTTTTCCTCCATGACCAGCGTCCAATACCACAGTAAATATGGGATCCGTGGCGTGATTCTTGAAAGGCAAAAATGAATATATCGCCAACAAAAAAAAACCACCCAAAAGGGAAGTGAGAAATAGTTTTGAGAATGAATGCCTGTTCAACATAAAAAAGTTAATAGGTTTCTTACCAATGAGAATTACGCTCACAAAAAATATACGTAGTTTTGGCAAGCAAAAGCAATTCTGCATTGATTACAAAAATAAAACATAATGTCATTCCATTCAACACCTTTGTGTTGACACTTTTCATTTGTTTACTAACAACTCCATTTTTGTATTCACAAACCAATGAAATTCAAGAATCCCAACCCGAAATTGATAGTGTTTCCACCGACAGTATCAAAGCAAAAGAGCCTATTTTATTGGATATAATCAAAAGAAATGCCAAAGGGTATATGAAGATCAACAAGAAAGAAAACAAGCTTTACTTGTACGATCAGGCTGAATTGTATTATCAAAACACTGAACTCAAAGCTGGAATAATTGTTTTGGACTATAATACCAATATTGTTGCTGCAGGTAGAATTAAAGATTCTACAGGTGCTTATACGCAGTATCCTGTCTTCAAACAAGGTGGTGATGAAGTGAATCCCGATTCACTGCGTTTTAATTTTGATACAAAAAAAGCACTTATTTGGAATTCACGCAGCGAACAAAATGGTATGAATGTCATTTCTGAAAAAACAAAAAAAGAAAATGATTCGGTTTACTATATCGGAAATGCCAAAGTAACTACAGCCAAAGACTTGGAAGATCCTGAATATCATATTCGTGTTCGAAATGGAAAATTCATACCTGGAAAAAAGATAATTGCTGGACCGAGTAATTTATACCTGGCTGGAATTCCTACGCCCGTGGTGTTGCCTTTTGCTTATTTTCCGCTAACAAAAGATCGTGCAACTGGTTTTATTTTTCCCACCATAGGACAAAATAATAACAGAGGATATTTTTTCCAAAACGGAGGGTATTATTTTGTTTTTAGTGATTATTTTGATATTGCACTACTTGGAGATTATTACACCAATGGGAGTTATGGATTTCGCTCCGAAACAACCTACAAAAGACGCTATAAGTATCAAGGGAATCTTAGTTTTCGTTTTGAAAACCTAATCAATGGAGAGCGAGGTTTGAGCGGATATTCAAAATCGAACATTTACAACATTCGATGGTCTCACAGCCAAGATTCAAAGTCAAATCCTAACAGTCGGTTTTCTGCATCCGTAAATTTAGGGAGTAGTAATTACTATTCACAATCCGTTAATCAATTAAATACGCCTAATTTTTTGAACAACACTTTGAGTTCCTCTGTGTCATATTCCAAAACATTTACTGGCTATCCTTCCGTGAATTTGTCTTTGTCGGCTTCCCATTCTCAAAACACCAACACTCAAAAAATCAACATGACGCTTCCTACATTTCAGGCCAATGTTGAGCGTATTTATCCATTTGCAAAGCGTGATGGAATTAAAAAAGGAATCATAGAGAACATAAATTTCCAATACTCTGTTCGGGGTGAAAACAGAATTGAGACAACTGATTCTTTGTTTTTTAAAAAAGAAATGTTTGATGATGCTCGATCGGGAATGAAACATAGCATTCCTGTTAACACCAATGTAAAATTATTAAAACATTTTAGTTTGAGTTTGGGAGGAAATTATTCTGAATCGTGGACAAATCAAACCATTCTTCGAAACGACTATGACAATATCAAAAATGAAGTAGGAAAGATTGACACTCTCAAAGGGTTTGATCGATTTGGGGAATACAATTTTAGCGCCAGTCTTGGAACTACGGTGTATGGGACTTTTAATTTTAAAGAAGGTAAAAAAATTCAATCCATTCGGCATGTCATAAGACCTTCTGTTAGCTACGGAGTATCTCCGAGTTTTGAACAATATTACGACGAGTATATTATCAATGCAGAGGGCGAAACCCGTGAATACACACGATTTGAAGGCGGAATCAATGGAGTCCCAAGCAACCGCTACTCAAGCTCTATAGGGATTAGTGTAAGCAATAATTTTGAAGCTAAAGTAGTTGACAAAGACAGCACCAAAACTGAGCCCAAAAAAATAAAGCTGTTGAATAACCTCAATTTCTCAACCAGTTACAATATATCCGCTGACTCACTTCGGTGGAGTCCTGTTCGTATGACAACAGGGACTACATTATTCAACAATAAATTGAATCTTAATGTTGGAGCCACGTTTGATCCTTATGCTATAGATGATGATGGGCGGCGTATTAACACTTTCAATGTAGATGACGGCGGCGGGCTTTTTAGAATGACAAGCGCCAATATTAATATGGGCTATTCTTTTTCTAGTAAAGATTTTAAAGAAAATAGTTCTGATAACAAAGGATATGATAATTCTAGAAGTGGCGGAAGGGACGACGACTTGTTTGGAACCGAAACTGATTTTTCAGACAGCTCGTATTACAATGATGATGACGAGAACGAGGACAAGAAAGAAGATACTGAATTTTACCGTTATTCGTTGCCTTGGGACATCCGCGTTGCCTATTCGATGACCTATTCAAATTCCGTTAATCAACGCGAAATATCCAACAATTCCCTAATGCTATCTGGAAATGTTGAGCTATCGCCCAAATGGAAAGTTGGAGGTTCTTCGGGATATGATTTTAAAAACAAGGGCGTTACCTACACGCAACTTCGTTTTGAACGCGATCTTGATAGCTGGAGAATGAGTTTCAGCTGGGTTCCCTTTAGCACCAGAACTTCTTGGTACTTTTTCATAGGGGTTAAATCAAGTATTTTGAGTGATTTAAAACACGATAAAAGAAGAGAACCTCGTAAAAGACTGTAAATTTAAAAAAGTGATTCTATGAAAAAAATTATTAAAACTTCAAATGCTCCTGCTCCAATTGGTCCCTACAACCAAGCAATTATGAAAGGTGACACCCTATATGTTTCAGGTCAAATCGCCCTCAATCCATCCACAATGGAATTGGTAATGGATTCTATTGAAGATGAAACTGTTCAAGTAATGGAAAACCTCAAAGCGGTTTTGGATGCCTCTGAAATGACCTTTGAAAACGTAGTCAAAACCTCAATATTTTTGTCGGACATGAATAATTTTGCGGAAGTCAATGCAATTTATGGGCGATATTTTGATGAAAAAACTGCACCCGCAAGAGAAACTGTTCAAGTATCTGTACTACCGAAGTCCGTAAATATTGAAATATCGTTAATCGCTTGCCGCTAAAGAAATTGATGGTACTTTACTAATCCGTCAATAGGTTTTTTGACAATTTTACCCGTTTTCAAACCTAAGGATTTCATCACTTTTCTAAGTTCTTTTTCAAGATAAAAAGCTATAGAACCTACAAAATGAACAGATGATGTTGACGATTCTTCAAACTGAAGAATCTGATTTTTTATAAATAACTTCAACCCTTTGCGGATTAATTTTTGAGCGTATTTTGTGTCTTTATTTTCAATTAAAAAACGAGCAAAAGTTGCCAAATAAGTGTTTGGATTGGGTTTTTTATAAAGATTGTCTTTAATTACCTCATCTGCTAAATCGTATTCTTCTTTGAATTTTAGTGCGAGATCAGAAGGAATTTTATTAAAATAATAGTCTCTGAGCATCTGCCTTCCAAAATAGTTGCCACTAGCATCATCCATTAAAACATAACCCAAAGATGTAATACGTTGGTGAAGTTTTTTGCCATCAAAATAACTACAGTTGGAACCAGTTCCTAAAATACAAACAATTGAAGACTCATTAGGAGTAGCGACAGCGTATGCAGCTGCATAAGTGTCCTCTTTAATAATCAATTCGGCATTGACAAAAATAGTTTCAAAAACTCGTGAAATTAATTCAACAGGAGGTTTTGTTCCACAGCCTGCACCATAGAAATACAAATGAGTAACGTCTTTGCGTGATTGGTAGAGTTGATAATTGTTAATGATTCGCTCTTCTATAATATACTCTGTAAGAACTTGAGGATTGAGCCCTAGAGTTTGAGTTTCGAAAAGGATGTTTCCTGATTCGTCCAAGGCAATCCAGTCAGTTTTGGTAGATCCGCTGTCAACTATTAATTTCATAGTAAGAAGAAAAAAAAAAACAGTCCCAAAGAAATTCTTTGGGACTGTGAAAAAATTATAAAGAACTTACGTGTAAAGACAGGTCAATCAACTTGTTGGAATAACCAGCTTCGTTGTCGTACCATGAAATCACTTTAAAGAATGTGCTGTTAAGTTGAATACCTGCGTGGGCATCAACAATAGAAGTTCGAGGATCTCCAATAAAGTCTTGAGAAACTACCAAGTCTTCTGTGTATCCTAAAACACCTTTTAACGAACCTTCAGAAGCAGATTTAAATGCTGCCTTTACTTGATCATATGAAGTTTCTTTGGAAAGTTTTACAGTCAAATCAACCACAGAAACGTCTGCTGTAGGAACTCTAAATGCCATACCGGTAAGTTTTCCTAAAAGAGAAGGAATTACTTTAGTAACTGCTTTAGCAGCACCAGTAGAAGCAGGAATAATATTTAATAATGCACTTCGACCACCTCTAAAATCTTTTCGAGAGGGAGAATCGACTGTCATTTGCGTAGCTGTAGTTGCATGAACTGTAGTCATTAATGCTTCTTCAATGCCAAACTCATCGTTTAGTACTTTAGCTATAGGAGCCAAACAGTTGGTAGTACACGAGGCGTTGGAAACAATCGAATCTGAAGCCTTCGCATCGAGATGATTAACTCCCATAACAAACATAGGAGCATCCGCAGAAGGAGCGGAAATCACAACTTTTTCAGCACCACCATCAATGTGAAGTTGCGCTTTTTCTAGATTAGTAAAAATACCCGTACATTCAGCAACAACGGTCGCCCCAACGGCATCCCATTGAAGGTTTTTAGGGTCGCGCTCAGCAGTAATCCGAACTTCTCTTCCGTCTACAACTAAGTTTCCATTTTTAGCTTCGATGGTTGCATCGCATTTACCATGAACTGAATCATATTTTAGGAGATACACCAAGTGGTCCAAATCCAATAGATCGTTTATTGCAACAACTTCAACATTATCACGTTTTAATGAAGCGCGAAAAACCATTCTTCCGATTCTTCCGAATCCATTAATTCCAATTTTAAGTGTAGACATAATTTGTTTTAAATTTAATTTTTATGTAGTCATTATTTCAGAAACTCTTATGAGCTCTTTGTTTATTTTTGATTTTCCTTTAATGGCCTTGCTAAGAGGAGTCAGGATCATTTGTCCGTTTTGAATTCCAACCATTACGCTAGATTGTCCATCCATAAGAGATTCAACAGCCTTTACTCCCATTCTGCTTGCAAGAACACGGTCAAAACAAGAAGGCGCTCCACCGCGCTGCATGTGTCCTAAAACAGAAACTCTTACCTCATAATCAGGTAGATTGGTTTCTACATATTCAGCAAGTTCAAATACGTTTTTACCTATTTTATCGCCTTCAGCAACAACAACAATGCTCGAAGCCTTACCAGAAATTTTGCTTTTCTTGAGAGATTCTAACAAGCGATCCAATCCCATATCTTCTTCTGGAATTAAAATTTCTTCAGCACCTGCACCAATACCCGTGTTTAAGGCAATGTGTCCTGCATCTCTTCCCATTACTTCAACAAAAAACAAACGGCTGTGAGAAATGGCGGTGTCTCTAATTTTATCAATTACTTCAACTACAGTGTTAAGGGCTGTATCATATCCTAATGTGTGCGAGGTTCCAAAGATATCATTGTCAATAGTACCTGGAATACCAATAACTGGAATACCAAATTCTTTTTGAAAAATCATGCCTCCAGTAAAAGAACCATCTCCTCCAATTACGACTAAGGCATCAATCGAATTGTTTTTAACAATTTCGTATGCTTTTTGTCTTCCTTCTTTGGTTCTAAATTCTTTGGAGCGGGCTGACTTCAGTTTTGTTCCGCCTTTATTGATAATGTTGTTGACACTTCGGGCATCGAATATTTTAAATTCGCCTTCTATCAAACCTTGATAACCTTTGTATATTCCAACACATTCGATTTGATGAAATGCGCAAGTTCTTACTACAGAACGTATCGCAGCGTTCATGCCTGGAGCGTCTCCTCCTGATGTTAGTACAGCAATTTTATTTATTTTGGTGCTTTTCATAACGAGTCGCGAAATTACAAACTAATTTTAAAAACTAGTAAGGATTTGAATTATTTAACAAAAAAAATGACAAAGTAATTCTCTATGTTTTATTGGGACTTTGATTCTTTAGGAATTATCTGAATAAAAGGACTATTGATTGTAGAGGAATTCAAGCTAGAAAAATTTGATTTTTTTCGAATAATTTTCTCTAACAAGTTCTTAAAGCTGTCAAAATCAACCTGATAGGACAAACCGCCCCCTTGTGTAAAGCCCAATTCATCACCAATATACTGATATTCATTTTCTTTATTGAAGATGCGTGCTCTAAGATTCCCTTCTTTGTTTAATAAAAATTCAATTTCAACATCTCCAACAAAAACCGTTTCTTCAATGCCACTTACTGGGACACCAAACTTTCCGTTTAATAATATCCGATCACTAATTTTTGTAGTCAAAGTTAATCCCAAACGATCACGTGTTTTTAGAGTCTCAGAAGCATTTTTGTCTCCTTTAAGATAATTCAATCCTACGTTTATTTTTCCATCATCATCTGCAAAAAGAGAGTCAAAAATTCCTGAAAATTTTTGAAAAACGTTATTATAAAAAGTTCCGGAAGACACTGATGACAAAGAAACATCGCTAATAAAAAATCCCTGAACCAATAAAGAAACCGCCTGTAATTGTCTTTTTTCTTGATCCGAAAGCCTATAATCCAACTCTGACTTAATGGCGCCACTAGTGTTTGGAAAGTCTATCGAGAATACAGGGGTATTAAGCTTTAGTAAATTACCTGTCAATGAGGTGGTTACTAGAGTGGGAATTTTTCTGTTTATATTCAAATCTTCGGAAAGCAATGCGGGATTAGCCCCTCCGGGAACACTATATTCAGCATCCATATTTAATTGTGCTTGTAATGGATCTCCGTCCCACACGATGGTTCCACCCTCTTTCAGAATAAATTCCTTTTCAAAAATTCCTAAATTCTTGAAATTGTATACACCCTCGTAGGCAATAAAGTCTCCCCACATGTTGAACCTCCCGTTGGTATTAATTTCCATAAGAATATTTCCTGCTCCTCTTCCTTTCAATGAACTGCCTGTTTCAGGATCCACCACAACTTCTACTTCAGCATCTTTGGTTACGTCCAAATCAAAATTTAATGTCAATCCTTTGATATCATCAATAGCAAATAAATCATTTTTAGAACTTTTTTCAATACGTTTATCTACAAACTTAATATAAGAAGCTTTGTCAATTTTGGTAACATCATTTATAGGTATGGAAATTGAAGTTCCTTTAGCAGTAGCGCCTTCTATATCAATGGTAAGCTGCTTTGTAGGACCGTATAAATGTGCATTCCCAGACAAAAAAGCATCACCGTAATACAAAAAATTGGGGTCATTGGAAGTATGCAACATAGACAAACGATCCGAATTGATAGTAAGATCTAAAGTCCAATTTTTAAAGTTTTTGTGGTCGATTGTTCCTTTCAAAACTCCCTCAGAACCGTAATGAGCGTCTTTTAAATCAACGTGTTCAAATTGAATGGATTGATTGGAGAACAAAACACTGGATTTGTTGGTAAAATCATAATCAACTCCCAAATAAGGAATGGATAACCCCGATTGGTTCATAAAGATTTGTCCGTCCATTGACATGGAGGATAACATACCTCCAAGACTTAAATTGCCTGTAAATGAGCCTTTAAAATTTGACAAGGTGTTTTTTCCTAAAGATGAAAAAGGAGCGACAGGAAATTCTTTCAAATCTAAGGAAACATCTAATGGTATTCCGTTTTCAGTAATTTCAAACGATCCGCCAATATTCAAAACTTTTTGTTGTTTTTCTATCACAGCCGCCGAAAGATCAAAAACTTTCAGATTCTCATCAGCTTTAATGTCAATTAAAGCGGTATCGTACACATAATTATTGATTGATAATGGCGCTATTTTGATGGAACTGTTTGCTAAATATTGCTTGTCCATTTTCTCAAAACCAAAGGTACCATTAAGCTTTCCTTTTAAATCCAATCGAGGTATTTCTGACAGTAAACTTTTTAATTGAACGTTAGTAAAAGAGAGTTTAAGAAGCTGTTGATTTGGGCTTGTAATGAATTCTTCAACATACAGTTCTTCATCGGAATGGAAAAACTTAAAAGGCTCTATACTAATTTTACTTTCTTTACGATCAATAATTATTTTATTGGATTTGGAATCATTAGCGTTGAGAACCCAACGGTTGTTTTTAACATTAAATTCGGAATATTTAAATCCAACTACAGAACGGTTAAGGGAATCCATTGTGTGATAAAAATTAACTTGATAATTTTCTGAATCAGAAAGCGGGTCGTTATACTCAGCTCTAAAGAATAGAGTGTCTTTGACGTAAGTGTTTATAAGGTTAATGTCTTTTATTTTAGCATATTTAGAATCAAAATTATCAACCTTTAAAAAGGTATTGAACAAGGTGTTTTTATTATCAATTTGAAGATTGAACCGATCCATGTTGATGTCATTAAATTGCAACGAAGGCATTCGTAACGAAAGTCTAAATAACTTTTTGTCGGAATCAATTTTTCCTTTTATGTATGTGTTGTCGTCTAAAACAATATTGGGATTCAATGCATTCGCAATTTTAGAATTGACATTAAAATTAAATGTTAGGTGTTGACCCGAAGATACCTTGTGAAGTTTTGTTTTAGTATACGTATTGCTTAGAGCATTTTCAACGAGTTTGGGGAGTTCTATAAAAGAAAAATTCCCGATTAATATTCCGGACAGTACATCTTCAGAATTTATATTAATAACTCTAACTGATCCGTTAGTTCTGGACTGGAGATCGAAAGCTTTAAAATTATATGTGTTTTGAGAAGTTTTAAAGGATGTGTTTTTCAATGATAGATCGCCAATAAAATCTTTTTGAGAATTTCCTTCAATTTGAACAGAAACATTGCCCGAAAATGAGGCTTTTGTATCAGTGCTCATCCCCAAGTTGAATAAATTCAGATGAGTAAAAGAAGCGTTAAAATCAAAATAGTTTTTAGTGCCTGAAAAATCAACAATTCCGTCAAACTTAAAATCTAAATTTGGGTCTGTTGAAGTAATATTTCCCTCAAAAAGTTCGTTTTTTATATCTCCTGAAATTGAAATATCATTGTAAGTATTTTGATTATAAATAATAGACGAAATACTGCCTGAGAGTGAGGAATCAATCAAATCAACAGTCATTCCCTTTCCATATAAGTCAAAATTAAAATCTACTTTGCCAAAACGATCATTTTGTAAAAGGACTCCCAAATCAAAATTTGAGGAGCTAACAACCCCCTCATACAAAGCATTATCAATATTTGAAAACTCCTTTAAAAGCAAGTTACTCTCTATGGTTCCTGCTGCTGCTTCAATAAGAATATTTGACGAAACAGACTCTGAAGAAAAAACATTTTCCCCTTTAATTTCCAATTCACCCAAATGCTTTAAAGAACTGGGCAAAAGTGACCCAAATGCTAAAGGAATCAATTGATTAATAGAGGACTCACTGAAAGAAAATCGATCTATTTGATTCTCTATCATAAACGGAGTTTGTTTATCAAAAAGATGTTTGACCAAAAATGAGCCTTCAAAATAAGTATCCAAACTCGAAAGCTTAACATTAGTAACTGAAAAATTATTCAACGACCCCTCAAGATTTGTATCTAAGAATAGTTGGCCTTTGTTTGAAATCGAAGAGTTGAATACATGAATATCTTTTAATCCCAAGTAACTTTCAACGATTGAAGCTTCCCATTGAGCTTTTTGAATATCATTTTCTAGTAGATCAACAGATATAAAGCCTTGTAATAGGGAGTAATTAGTTTCTAAGTGGAGGGCGTCAGCTTTAAATTTTTGATTGAAAAATGAAATATTTGATGTAAACGAAGTAATATCAATTCCTTTGGAAGTAGTCAGAGAAAAATCCTTGAAACGAGCTTCAAAATTTTTTTCATTAAGATTAAAATCATCAACCAAAAAAGTAATATTATCTAAAAAAAAAGGTTCTCTTTGGTTATTGTTATCGTTACTAAAAAATACACTTCCACCAACCAATTCTATGGAACCCGCTTTCATTGAAAATGAAGCAATAGAATCGGAAGGCGATTTTTGAAACTGCTGTATAAAATAATTCAAATTGGATATCGAATCATTTTTATAGGTTTTCAAATTTACATTCAAACCAGCCAACTTCATTGTTCTGATATTGGGATTTGAAGAAATAAGATCATTCAATCCTAAAGCGCTTATTTCTAATTGATTAATAAAAAATAAGGTGTCTTTTTTGTGATCATTAACCAATACATTATTCAAAGCAATTGTTCCTGAAAAAGTAAGATTGGCTCTTAGAATAGAAATGTTTGTAGAAAATTGTTGGTTAAAACGATCTGTGATTTTTGATGCCAAAAAAGTTTGAACAGCAGGAATAAAGCCTACCAAGACAGCAATCAAAAACAATAGCGAGGCTATGACAATTGTATTACGTGCTATTTTAATATATTTTTTGATCGCTCTGAATGTATTAACTTTGCTTTTTTATACAAAACTTGTGCCTAGACATATACTCGGAATTGAATCTTCTTGTGACGACACAGCAGCTGCAGTGCTTTGCAACGGAAAAGTACTCTCTAATGTTATCGCTAATCAAGCTATTCATGAAGCCTATGGAGGCGTTGTTCCTGAATTAGCTTCGCGAGCACACCAACAAAATATTGTTCCTGTTGTTCAACAAGCAATTGCCAAGGCAAATATCGACAAAAATCAATTAAAAGCAGTAGCCTTTACCCAAGGACCTGGATTAATGGGTTCTTTGTTGGTTGGAGCCTCGTTTGCAAAGTCACTCGCCATGTCTTTGGACATACCGTTAATAGCTGTAAATCATATGCAGGCTCACTTGTTAGCTCATTTTATAGACGATCCAGAGCAGACTCCACCATCGTTTCCTTTTATCGGTGTTACCATTTCAGGGGGGCATACACAAATTGTAAAAGTCTCTAGCTATTTCGATATGAAAATTATTGGGGAAACCCTTGATGATGCTATTGGAGAAGCTTTTGATAAAAGCGGTAAAATGCTTGGTCTTCCCTACCCTGCAGGACCAATCATTGACAAAAAGGCACAGTTTGGGGATGGAAATACTTTCACTTTTTCCAAGCCTAAGGTAGAAAACTTGAATTTTAGTTTCAGCGGTCTTAAAACAGGCATTTTATATTTTTTACAAAAACAAGTTAAGCAAAATCCTGAGTTTGTGTCTCAGAACATGAACAATCTATGCGCATCGATACAACAGACTATCGTTGAAATTTTAATGGATAAAATACATAGCGCAGTCCAACAAACTGGGATTAAAGAAGTCGCCATTGGTGGTGGCGTATCAGCAAATTCGGGTATTCGCAAAGCGCTTCTAAGTGCCAAAGACGAAAACGGTTGGAAAGTGTATCTTCCAAAATTTGAATTTACTACAGACAACGCCGCCATGATTGCTATTGTGGGTGATTTGCTTTACCAACAACAAAAATTTTCGCCTTTGGACGCAAGTGCCTTGGCAAGAACCTCTTTTTAATATGCAATTGTTCTATATTCCATCCCTAACAACTTCAGACTCAAAAGCTGTGTTTAGCAAAGAAGAAAGCAGACACCTTTATAAGGTATTGCGAAAAAAGCTGGGGGATGATTTGCTAATCACAAACGGAAAAGGAAGTCTTTTTTCTGGAGTTATTGAATCCATCGGATCTCACATATGTGAAGTTGCTCTTGGCAAAGTTACACATAGACCTTCACTGCCATACAAGCTTCATATGGCCGTTGCTCCTACTAAAATGAATGATCGATTTGAATGGTTTTTAGAAAAGGCCACCGAAATTGGCGTTACCGAAATCACTCCTATTGTTTGTAATCATTCTGAACGAAAAACCATAAAATTAGAGCGATATCAAAAAATACTCGTAGCAGCCATGAAGCAGTCTTTACGGACTACTTTACCGCTGCTTCATCCTTTGACTCCTATGGAAGATTTTATTTCTAATCATATCCCTTCAAATGGATTCATTGCCCACTGTCAGCAAACTCCAAAAAATACTTTCTTAACCCTCATAAAACCAAAATCTGACACAACCCTTTTGATAGGTCCGGAAGGAGATTTTAGCAACAATGAAATCGAAATGGCAATGAGAAACCATTATAAACCTGTCACCCTTGGAAATATGCGACTTCGAACTGAAACAGCTGCTATTGTAGGGTGTCACACCGTGGCATTGGCAAATTCATAATTTTAACCCTATCTTTACTTTATGAACGCAAAAATGATTTCTCAAGGTATAGTCAGGGCTGTTTTAATATTAACGGGAATATATCTTATTGTATTACTATTGTTTCAAATCCAATCTGTAATACTCTATCTTTTAATTGCTGCGGTGGTATCTTTAATAGGAAGACCAATCGTTGGTTTCTTAAAAAAACGCCTCAAATTTAACAACACCTCAGCTGCCCTGTTTACATTATCATCGTTGATGCTTATTTTTTTAGGGCTGATTGCCCTTTTTGTTCCAATGCTAATAGAACAAGGTAAAAATCTCTCCCTATTGAATGTTGAAAACCTAGAAGAAACCCTCCATTTATTGTATCAAGATGTGTCAGATTTTATTGTCTCTAAAGGTTTCAACCTTGAATCGTCTATGTGGAGTGGAGATTGGTTGTCTTCAATTGATTTTTCAGTGATTCCAGATTTATTGAATTCTATTGGAAGGTTGTTAAGTGATTTTGCTATAGGACTTTTCTCTGTAGTCTTTATAAGTTTTTTTCTTCTTAAGGACAGTAAAATTTTAGAAAACAGCATTTTAATTCTTATTCCTAAAGATAAAACAAAGCGACTTAAAGGTTCATTGGAGGCTATTAAAAACTTATTGTCTCGCTACTTTATCGGCTTGATGTTGCAAATTTGCATTTTGTTTATTGTTTACACCCTTCTATTACTATTGATTGGTGTCGAAAATGCTGTGATTATTGCATTTTTGTGCGCCCTATTGAATCTGATTCCTTTTGTAGGACCATTTATTGCTGGAATTCTTATGATTGTGCTTACAATGACAAATTTCATTGGAGCGGATCTGAATTCAATAATTTTCTCAAAAGTGATTTTTGTAAGTATAGGATTTGCTATTGGTCAGATTATTGATAATTTTTTCAGTCAACCATTTATTTTTTCAAACAGTGTTAAGTCGCACCCACTCGAAATATTCATAATAATAATTATCAGTGGATTGTTAGCAGGCCCCCTTGGAATGATCGTAGCAATACCTTGTTATACTTCTTTAAAAGTAATTTTAAAGGAATTTTTATCCGAAAATCGAATTGTCCAAGCACTAACTAAAAATTTGTAATATTTTTTTAGTAAAGCTTCTGAACCAACTTATTATTAATCAGTTTTGATACTTGTTTGTTTTTTTCAAAAATAATTTTTTAAAAAACTACTTCTTTGTTGTTGGATTGAGAATATACGCTTAAATTTGCAAGCGATTTCAAAATTATTTTGATATACAAATGGAGAGGTGCCAGAGTGGTAATGGAGCAGATTGCTAATCTGTCGACGTGTAAACGTCGCCAGGGTTCGAATCCCTGTCTCTCCGCAGTAAAAAGGTCGCGTAGCTCAGCTGGATAGAGCATCTGGTTTCTAACCAGACGGTCATAGGTTCGAATCCTATCGCGATCAC
>JAURCF010000015.1 GCA_030828565.1 Flavobacteriaceae bacterium | reverse complement strand
TTCCTGAATTTGCTGGGTTCCTAAACCTCGAGTAGATACATTGAGCGATTCACAAGCCCTACATTGTGACGAATAAGGAGTTTGATAACCACAATAATGACATTTGATACGATCATCGGTTGAATGATAGGTTAAACTCACGTCACAATTGGGACATTGAGGTACAAAACCACAACTCAAACACTCCAAAAACTTAGCATATCCTCTGCGGTTTTGAAACAAAATCACTTGTTCATTGTTAGAAAGCACTTGTTGGATTGCGACAATTAAATCTTCGGAAAAATGTCCTTTAATTCGCTTCTTTTTATAGGATTCTTTCAAATCTATCAATGATATTTTTGGAGGAATTACCTTGCCGTATCGCTCAGACAAGGTTACACAACCGTATTTGTTGTGTTGGGCATTGTAATAACTTTCCAAACTGGGTGTCGCTGAACCCAATAATGTTTTGGCTCTATGCAAATGAGCCAACATAATGGCTGAATCACGCGCATGATATCGAGGTGCAGATTCGTATTGTTTGAAAGCCCCTTCGTGCTCTTCATCGACTATAATAAGACCCAAGTCAACAAAAGGAAGAAAGATGGAAGAACGGGCTCCAAGAACTACCCGAGCTTTGGAATCTTTTGCAGCTACTTTACTCCAAACTTCAACACGCTCACTTTGTGAATAACGCGAATGAAAAACGACCAATTGATCCCCAAAATAACGCTGCAACCTCACTACCAATTGGGTTGTTAGGGCAATTTCAGGAAGTAAATAAAGTACTTGCTTGTTTTGAGCTAACATCTCCTCAATCAAATGCGCGTAAACTTCAGTTTTTCCGGAGGATGTTATTCCTTGAAAAAGAACAACTTCTTTATCTTTGAAAGAATCCCTAATTTCGTGTAGAGCCAAATTCTGGGCACTACTCAAAGATTGTGTTTTGATGGTTTCCCCTTCAAAAACAAAGCGATCTACAACTTTTGAATAACGAACAATAATTTCTTTTTTGAGCAATGTGTTAATCGTAGAAGCAGATACTCCACTCAATTCCTCAAGTTCTTTGGCCGTAACTTCCACATGGGGAGGCAGCTTAACCAGTGTTTCTACAACCGATTTTTGTAGTGATTTTTTTGTCAAAAGATTCAGCAAATCCTTCAAAATATCAGAAGAACTGAACTGATGGTGAAGCCTTAAAAAGTTTTTTGTTTTCGGTCGAAAACCTTCATAAATAGCCTCATTCAACGCTATAATGTTATGATCTAGCAACTCTTGAATTGCCGATAGAAGGCTTTTTCTGGACATTCTCTTTTGGACATCTTGTAACGAAAGTCTTTGTTGAGTTTGAAGCAAATTCGCCAGTTCCTTAGCAGAATGGCTTGCTATTTTTGATAAATTATCCTCGGAGACCCACTCCAATTCTGTCTCGCTTTCTAAAAAAAACAAACTCGGCATAGCAGTTTTGAGCACTTGCCCCAGGGGAGTTAGGTAATATTCTGAAATCCATTTCCAATGTGCCAACTGAACCAGAGTAACCAAGGGAGATTCATCAATTATAAATTCAATTTCTTTGGCTTGATAGGTTGTGGGCGGAATTTGGTGAACGTTCATCACAAAACCGGTGTACATTTTGGATTTTCCAAATGGAACAACCACTCGCATGCCGGGTTGCAACACCTTCGATTCAGACTGTGTGATGCTGTAAGTAAATAAATTGTCGAGCGGAAGCGGTAAAAGAATATCGACAAAATAACGCATTAGTGTTTTTTGTTTAAGCGATTAAAAGCTGCGTTCAATTCAAAACCCAACAACAAAATAATGGCGTTCAACCAAATATAAAGCATTAAAATCAATAGCGCACCAATAGATCCATACAGCTCATTGTAATTAGAAAAATTATCGATGTAAATCCCAAAAAGATAAGTGGTTGCAATAAACAAAATGCTTGTCATAAAAGCTCCAGGGGAGAAAAAACGAACTTGTTTTTTTTCAGCAGTTCCAAAATAGTACAGCAAGGAAGTTGAAACAATCGCCAGCGCAATAAAAAAAGTGTATTTGCCTACTAACAGTATATTTTCTTGATTGTCAAGAATTCCTGACTCCGATAAGTTTCGAATGATGGATACTTCAAAAAATACAAATCCAGAAACAGCAATAATCAAAACAATAGAAAGCAATAAGCCTATCAAAAGGGCAAATAAATATTGTTTGACAAAATGACGCGTAATCAGCACATTGTACGAATCACTAAAACCCCCCAAAATGGCATTAACGCCATTTCCAATTAGAATAATTGACAATAAAAAACTGGAAGAAAGCAATCCTCCCCTCCTATTTTGCTTAATGTCCGTGTAAATTTCTACAAAAAAATCCAATGAAGATTCGGGAAGTAAAGACTCAATAAAAGCCAAAAACGAAGCATCAAAGTTTTGAATAGGAACAAAAGGAATCAAATTCAAAACAAATAATAAAAAAGGAAAAAGTGCCATAAAAAAACTAAACGAAATGCTGCCTGCCCGAGTGGTTAAGGCTCCCTTAAACAATCCTATGGCATACATTTCAAGCAAGTCGAAAACAGAAAATCCTTGAAAACCTGGCAACTGCAGCTGTTTTAAAAACTGAATCAATTGTTTAACTACAGGCAATTCTAGGATGCGGAAATTCTTGGAAAACATCACTTTTTTTGTTTACGCTAAAATAACCATTGAAAATGAGAAAACCAGTATTCTAAGTGTCAAAAGGTGTTTGTACATTTGTTGAATGAAAATCAAACTCATCGTCGTTGGTAAAACCGATCAACAAGCGCTCCAATCGCTTATTGATGAATACCTTAAAAGACTCAAACACTACGTGTCCTTTGAGATGGAAATTATTTCTGATTTAAAAAACCGAAAAAGCCTTTCTCAAACTGAACAAAAAATAAAAGAAGGAGCGCTGATTTTATCCAAAATAAAACCTGCAGAAGCATTGTATCTTTTGGATGAAAAAGGAACCAAATACTCTTCCGTTCAGTTTGCGGATTTTATTCAAAAAAAAATGCTTTCTGGCGCCAAAACTTTGGTTTTTGTTATTGGAGGTCCTTTTGGGTTTTCGGAAGATGTCTACCAAAAATCTGACGGGAAAGTTTCGTTTTCACCCATGACATTTTCTCACCAAATGTTTCGCTTGTTTGTGGTTGAGCAAGTATACAGAGCATTCACCATACTTAATAACGAACCCTATCATCACTCCTAACAACTTATGAAGCTCATATTTGCGACACACAACCCCAACAAAGTTATCGAACTCAAAAAGCAACTTCCAACTCATATTTCCATAAGCGATTTGTTGGAGTTGGGTTTTGATGAAGAAATTCCCGAAACAGAAAACACTTTGGAAGGTAATGCCATTTTAAAAGCAACACATATTCACAAAAAAACAGGAAGTGATGTTTTTGCAGACGATACAGGTCTGGAAATAGAGGCTTTGAATGGTGAACCCGGAGTATTTTCGGCTCGATATGCTGGAAACGACAAAAACGCTGCCGAAAACATAAATAAAGTTTTGGAGAACATGAAAGGCATTACCAACCGAAATGCTCAATTCAGAACTGTTTTTGCCGTTATTGTGGCAGGAAAACTACACTTACTGGAGGGAATTATTAAAGGAACCATTTTAATTCAGCCCTCAGGAAATAATGGCTTCGGATATGATCCTATTTTTTGCCCAAATGGATATACACAATCCTTCGCCGAAATTTCGCTGGATGAAAAAAGTAAGATCAGTCATCGTGGATTGGCTACAGAAAAACTAGTACAATTTCTAAAAAATCACTTAAACCGTTAAACTTTCCCTAAATTAAGAAATCACACTAGCGTAAAAGTAATTAGTTTGTACCTTTGAAAGAGTATATGGAAAGAAACTTTTTATTTATTTGTATGATTATTGGACTGCTAAGTGCTCAAAATTCGAATGCACAAACGCCAATTTTTAAAGGGATTGTCAAAAATGCAGCTGATGGTAAAACTGTTTCCAATGTTCATATTATCAATCTTTCTAAGGTAGTTGGAACCATTTCAAACTCAGAAGGCGCATTTGAAATCCCTGCTGAAGCTAATGACACTTTGTACTTATCTTATCTAGGCTTCAAGCCTATCAAGGTTCGGGTAGCTAGTGATTTTTTAAAATACAACAATTCAATCATTGAACTAACCGAAAGAGCTTTGGCTTTGGAAGAAGTCGTTATAAAACCATACAAACTTACGGGTTACTTAGAAATTGATGCAAAAAATGTCCCCATAAGTACATCCTACCGTTACAATATTCCGGGTCTGCCATCACGTGGCTACGAGGGAGGCAGCAAAAACCCCAATGCGATTTCTAAAGTTTTTGGAGCCATATTCAATCCCGCTGATTTTTTATACAATCTGTTTGGAAAAAAACCTGTCCAATTTAGAAGGCTTCGGAAAATGCAAGAGGATAATCAAATACGAGATTTTCTAGCAACTAAATTTGACCGACAAACCCTCGTTGAGCTTTTGCAAGTTGAAAAACTAGATTTGGATGAAATTCTTCGAAATTGTAACTTTTCGGATACCTTTATCATGTCTGCTAACGATTTGCAAATATTAGAAGCAATGAGTGGTTGCTACGAAGAATTCAAAATTTTAAATCGCAACTAGCCTTGCTATCTTTTTTATAGTTTGAATCGTTATGTATTTCGTGTGCTAATACCTTCAAATATATTTCTGATTTAGAAATACTAGATATCAAAAAAGCTGTAACTTTGCGCTTTCTTTGAAAAAACAATTCATGCTACTCACAACTCTCAATGCACTATCTCCTATCGACGGAAGGTATCGTTCCAAAACAAAATCACTAGCACCCTATTTCTCTGAAGAATCGCTGATCAAGTATCGTGTTCGAATAGAAATTGAATACTTCATTGCCTTGTGCGAATACCCCCTTCCACAATTGAGCAATTTCAATCCTTCTTTGTTTGAAGAATTGAGAAGTATCTACCAGCATTTTTCTACTGAGGACGCTCAGGCCATCAAGGAAATTGAGAAAACCACCAATCACGATGTAAAAGCAGTAGAATACTTTATTAAGGGTGAGTTTGATCGTTTGGAGTTGGGAGAATTCAAGGAATTTATTCATTTCGGACTTACATCGCAAGACATTAACAATACAGCCATTCCACTTTCCATCAAAGAGGCTTTGGAGGCAATTTATTTACCTCAATTGGAAGAAAACATAGCCTTGCTTAGATCGTTGGCAGAGGATTGGAAAGAAATACCCATGTTAGCCAAAACACACGGTCAACCTGCCTCTCCCACCCGACTCGGTAAAGAGATTATGGTGTATGTAGTTCGACTCGAAGAACAAAAAAAATCGCTAACTCAAATTCCTATAGCTGCCAAATTTGGCGGGGCTACTGGAAATTTTAATGCACATCATGTAGCTTATCCCCAAAATGATTGGAAACAGTTTGGTAGCAATTTTGTTGAGAACCAACTCGGATTACATCATTCGTTTCCTACAACACAAATAGAACATTACGACCATATGGCAGCCTTGTTTGATAATCTGAAACGAATCAACACTATTTTGATTGATTTGGATAGAGATTTTTGGACATACATCTCTATGGAGTATTTCAAACAGAAAATTAAAGAAGGAGAAATCGGTTCTTCAGCAATGCCGCACAAAGTAAATCCTATTGATTTTGAAAATTCTGAAGGGAATTTGGGTATTGCCAATGCAATTTTTAGTCATTTATCATCCAAGCTTCCTGTTTCAAGACTTCAACGTGATTTGACTGACAGCACGGTTCTTCGCAACGTAAGTGTGCCTTTCGGACACACTATTATTGCGTTTGAAGCCACTCGAAAAGGGTTGAATAAACTACTTTTAAATACCGCAAAAATTCAAGACGATTTGGATAAAAATTGGGCAGTAGTTGCAGAAGCTATTCAAACCATTTTGCGAAGAGAAGGGTATCCAAATCCCTACGAAGCACTCAAAGGTTTAACAAGAACGAATACGCACGTGACAAAAGATTCCATCGCTTCCTTTATAGAAACTTTGGATGTCTCGGAGGCAATAAAATCTGAGTTAAAAGCCATCACACCTTCCAACTTTACAGGAATTTAGAATAAGAAAGAAAAAGACTCTTTGAGTTCTTTAGCATCAAATTTCATGTTTTTCAGATGGGAAGCAAATGAAGCCAATTGTTCTGGGTTCATATCGTCTCCTAAAACGCGTATCACTACAAATCCAGTGTTTTTCATATCTCCATAAACAATTACCTCATCAATAGCGTCGTCATCCCCAAGGTACATGATTTTTGCGTTCATATCTTTATCCGAAAGCGTCATGAGAGTGTTGAATTTAGGTTGAGAGAAAATCTTCTTTAAAACGGATTTTTCATCCCTAAAAACCAATTGTTTATCTGCTGAATATTTGAACATCAACACATTCAGTTTTCGAAAAGAATCGTAGGTTTTTTTGTCCTCTTCAGTTAGTTCGGATATATTCAAGCCCAATATACTAGAGGGAAGATCTACGGATAAAAAATTGGAATCTTCGCTTTTTTCAACAAAATATTGCTGCAGTGAAAGCCCAGAATCGCAAGCAACAAACAACAATAATGCAATTCCCAGAAAAAGTAGTTTAGAGTTTTTCATAGGGTTTATTTTGTGGATGAAACTTTATTGAGTTGTTTGCCTCCAGGAAGATTCATTTGAGCGGTAAGCTTCGAAATTTGTTCTAGTTCAATATCCCCTATGAGTTGCAATAATATGGTTTCAAACGAACGATTGTCTATTGATATTTTTTCATCCAATTCGGTTACGCACATCAACAGTTCTTGGATACGATCGGATTTTTTGGATTCCAATACATAAAATTTGACGTTGGTATTGCCGTCACGAACTTTCATAAGTTCTTGCATTCCTTTCTTTTTTGTAGTTAGGGCAGCATACTCTTGAAGTTCTTTCGAAATGCTTTGATTGTCAGTTGTAATGACCTTGAACGATTTCACACTTTTTATAATTTCAAAAAACTGTTCGGCTTCTGGGTCATTAGTGTTAACGCTCATTTTTCCAAGCATTTGGAACATCTTTGGACTGATCGAAACGAATGATACGTCTTGATTATCTTCGGATTTGTCAAAAATAGATTGTCCTGACACACTAAATGCCATAAAACAAAAAATTACTAATAAGTGAAATCTTTTCATGTTATTCTTTTTTTAAATATTTTGTTGTTGTTTGATCAAATGTTTCTAAATGAGCTAATCGATTGGCTCCTTGATTAAGGTGCGTAGAAACCAATAGTACATTTTCTTTAAATTCTGCATAGGATGCATATGCTTCTTGCTCTGAATAGGATTGTGTGGGTTTATAAAGGTTTCCTCCTACAATGAAAGTAGCAACAATTGCTGCAGATACCCACCAAAAAACATACCTGCTTTTTTTTGGTAAATCAATCGCTTGAGTAAATTTCTCCTTCTTTGAGGATTGAAATCCGACAAACAACGATTTGTAAGGCATCCAGTTCTCTTTTACGGGATTTCCTAAAAAGTAGGCTCGCAATTGTTGCTCCTGTTGAGTGGTGGTTTTGCCATCAAAATACAAATCCAATAATTTTTGAATATCATGTTCCATATTCATGTATTTTAATTAGTGCTTCTTTTAGTGTGGTTCTACCTCTGGAAAGAGCAACGCGAATAGCTCCTTCGGTCATACTCATTATTTCTGCAATTTGCGCAAACTCGAGCTGTTCTATATCTCTTAATTGAACGATCATTTTTTGTTGAACGGGCAACTGTTCCATCAATCTATTTAAATGAGAAACACTGTCACGTGCTTCTATTTTTTTTGCCAAACGCTCGTGCTGATCCCGATAATTAGAATGAATCAATTGTAAATTAGTCGCTTGTTTTGATTTCAACCGATCCAAACAATAATTTTTGGTCATAGTCACCGCAAAAGCTTCTACATTTGTGTAATATATCATTTTATCTTTTTGTATCCACAATTTTAAAACCACTTCCTGAACAGCATCTTGAGCCTCTTCATGCGACACTAGCAAACGTTTTGCAATACGAAACAATTTGTCCTTAAATACATTGATAATGCTAATAAAATCGGCTTCAGTAAGATTTTTCTTGGGAGAATTTTTCATTTTATCTTATATCTTAGACGATAAGGCAAGGTTTTTGTTACAGGCAAGCGAAATCAATTTTTATACGTAAATTTAGTTCATAATTAACAATTTAAAGCTTCAGCCTCATGAAATTTGCTATTAAAACACTTCTTGCTGCCCTGTTAGTTGTCTTTTTAAACAGTTGTAAAGACAAAGACGATGATTATAAAGCCATAGAAGAGTTTTTGGAAATCAAGGATTTTGTGTGGAAAGGACTCAATGAGTATTATTATTGGCAAGAAGACGTGAACGACCTGGCCGACAACCGATTTTCGAGTGACGAAGACTACACTAATTATTTAAAAAAATACAACGGACCCGAAGAATTATTTGATGAATTGTTGTATCCTGGAGATCGATTTAGTTGGATTGTTGAAGATTACGAAGTATTGGAGAATGCATTGAACGGAATTACGCAATCCAATGGAATGGAGTTCGGACTGTCCTATATTAATAGTGGTGTTTCAAACAAAATAATAGGCTTTGTCCGATATGTGCTTCCCAATTCAGATGCAGCATCTAAAAATATCAAACGTGGGGATGTTTTTTATGCTGTCAATGATGTCGAACTTACCGTTGATAATTATCGAGAACTGCTTTTTAGTGATGCGAGTACTTACACTCTTTCCTTTGCTTCGGTTAGTGATGGAAGTATTGCTCCAAACGGAGTTTCTATTTCGTTAACAAAAGAGGTTGATTTTCAAGAAAACCCCATACACGTGCACAAAGTTTTGAGTATAGGTGGAAAGAAAATAGGCTACTTACTGTACAACGGATTTACAGAAGCTTATGACAATGAGTTAACCGGTGTTTTTATGGATTTTAAAACTCAGGCGGTTGATGAGTTGGTTTTGGATTTCCGATACAACCCTGGTGGAAGGGTTAAGAGTGCTGTACATTTAGCAAGTCTAGCAACTGGTCAATTTTCTGGAAGTGTTTTTGCAAAAAAGAAATACAATAGTAAAATAAACGACGATAATCTCAATTATTATTTTAATAACGAATCGGTTCAACTCAATATGAACAAGGTCTATGTCATTACCTCTTCGGAAACGGCATCAGCAAGTGAGCTTGTTATCAATGGACTCAAACCCTATATTGAAGTAATTCAGGTGGGTGACAGTACTGTAGGGAAAAATGTAGCTTCAGCGACCATCAAAGATTGGATTGATAGTAAAGGAACCGTTAATCCTAAACACAAATGGGCTATGCAACCCATCATTCTAAAAATATCAAACAGTGAAGGATTTGCAGACTTCGAGAAAGGCCTCGTTCCTGATATAGAAATCAAAGAAACCATTGGCGCATTGGGAATTCTCGGCGACCCACAAGAACCCTTGCTTTCCAAGGTGTTGGAACACATGGGCGTTTTGTCAGGTATTGCAAAGCCCAAAGGAAATCTCATTGAGGCTCAAGAAGTTTCAAGTTCAAAAATTTTCTGGGAAACTATCAACGGTAGTTTGATAGATGCACCCGTTGGAGAATTAAGCGAAGATACCCTGTTGCCTTATTTGATAAATTAAAATCGAAGCTGCATACCTATTTTGCAGTTTCTTCCTTGAGAACTGAATCCATAAATTTCCTGATACATCTCATCCAAAACATTAGATACAGAGAGGGAGAGTATCAAGTTGGGATTTATAAATTGGTGTCGAATGGAAACATCGAGTAGTTGGTAGGATTTCAAAACTAAATCGCTCGAGGGAAAAACAGAGAAATCAGCGTCGTTACGTTCGCTATTGTACTGAAAATAAGTAGTAATCGATGTTTGTTTTGTGGCCTGAAAATCCAAAGATGCGTTTGCCTTATGAGCTGGTATTCGCAGCACTGTTACCTCTTTTTTATGGGTATAGGTGTAATTTGATTTGAAATCGAGGTTCTTTAGCAATTGAGCCGTTATAGTAAACTCAACTCCTTCTACTCTAAAATTTTGTGAGACATTTTCATACCCATTAGCCAAATAATCAATAAAATTGATTTCTTTTCTGGTAAAAAATAAAAGGCTAGTATTGAATGCATTGGATTTATAAAGTTCGACCCCTGCTTCGATGGTTTTGTTTTCCTCAGGTTGTAAGTCAGGATTTGCTCCAAACGGTCCGAACAAATACGAGAGAGAAGGAGCTATGAACGCACTGCTATAGGAAGCTAAAATTTTCCAAAACACATTTTCACTTCCTATCACAAAAGACGGATTGAAGCTGTATGTCAAATGGTTTCCATATTCAGAATGATTGTTAAAGCGCAATCCCGTGTTAACATGAAATCCACTAGATGCCAAATATACCATGTTGATATAAGGATCTGTTGTCGAACTTTTGGCTTTTTGCATAAATTCGGTAAAATAAGATGCGTGTTGAACTCCTACTATGGAAAGCCACTTATCTGTAAAACGGTATTTATAGACAAGGTCAGTTATAAAACTGGAAGCGTTATAATCGTTTGGATAATTTGAAATCGCTTGTCGGTCTGAATCGACAAAGGCAATGTTTGCTTCAATCACGCCTTTGCGTAATTTGAATTTGGACGCTAACGAGTAGCGTATTTGTTTACTTTCCAGATAGTTATCTGCATCAGTCAATGAAAACGCATCGTCGTAAAAAGAACGGTAATTATTGTAATAAAAGCCTCCTTGAACGGAAAAAATACTTGAAGGATTGTAGGTCGTTGAAAAACTTATATTTTGCTTGGAAAGAGGGTCATTTTCATCTCCAACAACAGCCGAAATACCATCGGTGTATTGATGAGCAAAGCTCGTTAAAAAACTCCAAGCATCCGATTTCATTTGTATCGCAATAGCATTGTTAAAATCATTGAAACTACTTATGGTTTCTCCTTGAGTATTGTTAGTGCCCAGTGAAGAATCAACAGCAAACTGAATTCCGTCTTGTGTGGCTTTTTTGGTAGAAATAAGAATAACGGCTGTGGCTGCTCCGCTTCCATACAATGCACTGGAAGCACCTTTTACAATCTCAACGGAATCAATTTGAGATAACGAAAGTAGTGTCAAATCAAAATCAGAAGTGGGACGAGAAGGATCTGAAACAGGGATGCCGTCAATTAAAACCAATACTTGTCGGTTATTTCCTCCTCGAATGAAATAGGATAAATTTTGACCTGCATAACTTCTACTTCCATTGATTTCGATACCACTCAATTGATTAATCACCTCTGCCAATGATTTTCCAATATGTTTTTGAAGTTCCGATGGAGTCAGTTTAATGACCGTTTTTCCAGATTGAGAACGTTTTAGTGGAAAACGCGAATCAGAAACCACCACTTCGTTCAGTTGTTGGTTTTGAAAAGAAGGTGGGGTTTGAGCAAAAACACATTGAAAGGCAAACACTCCTAAAACAAGAATTTTAAAATTCATGGTAGAATTAGTAAATTAAATGAGCCTTTTCTTATCCCGAGAAATAGGCAAAACATAAAGAAAAAGGCAGGTCTCCTGACTCTCTCAAGTCTACGCCTTCCCGTTTAAAAAACAAACAGTGGCAAAAGTGATAGACTCCTTTTTTGAGATTACAGTTGCGGGAACAGTTTTGGATTTTCGCCAAATTCCCTTTTAATTTTATGTTTTGAAAAAACACAAAAAACCTATTTCTTAATCCAAAAGTATTAATTCTAATCGGTAAAACAGACTGTTTTTTAAATTAAATATTCTTATTTTTGAAAAGAATTTAGATTCTACCTGTTGCTATGAAAAAAACGTTACTTACATCTAGGCAATGGATGCTGCTGATTTTTATAGTTATAGCTATACTTACTCGATGGCTTCCTCATCCACCAAACTTTACGGCAGTAACAGCAATTGCACTTTTTGGGGGTGTTCATTTTTCCTCCAAAAAATTAGCCTACATCATTCCTCTTGCAGCCATGTTACTTTCTGACTTGGTGCTTGGATTTTCTGGGATCACACTGTTCGTATATATTGCGTTTGGGTTGGTTTCTTTTTTAGGAACATATTTCAAGAAAATGTCTGTAAAAACTATACTGCTTAGCAGTTCAGTGTTTTTTGTAATTACCAACTTTGGAGTTTGGCTTCTTTATTATCCGCTCAATGTATCAGGATTGATGGAATGCTATACATTGGCCATTCCATTTTTTAGAAATTCTGTATTAGGAGATCTGTTTTTTGCAGGAGTATTGTATTATGGATTTTTTTGGGCAGAAAAAAAGTTTTTACAAACTGCTTAGTCCTCGTTTTGGGGTCTATCTAAGAGCGTGGATTCAAAATCAATAGAACTCTTTCCATCCGATATTTTCAAAACATCTTTGTCAATTTTAACAAACTCCTTGGAAGACGTATTGTAATGATTCACAACAGTTCCAAGAGAAACTCCTAATTTTTCATGATAGGTTTTGTAAACATTCAAGTGACTGGAAAGCTTGTCAACATTTTTTAGTATATCAGCAATGGAGCGTTCCACTTTAAGGTTGTGTAATGCTTTTACAGTAATTTGAAGCATTGGAAACAAACTCATAGGAGATACAATCATCACTTTTTTGCTGTACGCGTAGGTAACCAAATCCTTGGAGTTTATTTTTAGAGTTCCTACGCGGCTATTTAGCAAGTCTTGATACAATCCGTCTGCTGGAATAAACATATAGGCATAATCCGTTGTATTTTCGTTTGGACGAATGTACTTTGCCGTTTCATCTATTCTTGATTTGATATCTTCTTTAAACTTTTTTTCAAGCGCAGCAATTTCATTTTTATCACTACTTTCAATCATTTTATTGTAGTTATCCAATGAAAATTTAGCATCAATAGGTATGATAAAATCGCCCACTTTAACAATAGCATCAACGGCTTCTCCATTATTAAAGGTATGCTGCATGATAAAAAGCTCAGGAGGCAATACGTTGGAAAGCAAGTTTTCAAGTTGAATTTCCCCTAAAATCCCTCGCTGTTTTTGGTTTCCAAGAATTTTTTCGAGGGTTTTCATTTGATTGGCAAAATTCAATACTTGCTCATTGGTCCCCTTAATTTTTTCCAATTCAGCCGTTACTTCTTTAATTACTTTGTTGGAATCCGTGAACTGTTTTTGCATGTTTTGTTTGGAGGAAACATGAAAAGCGTTAATCTCTTCGTTGATATTTTTTAATTTGCTTTCAATTTCGGTTCTACTCTGCTTGGCGTTTTCTTGAACCTCTTTTCGAATGTTCTGAATTTCTGTTCGCAAGCTATCGTTGAGCTGAATCAACAAGTCACTAGAGGAGTTTGAGCTTTGGCTTTTTTTGTTATAAATAAAAAGAACAACAACTGTTATCAAAATAACAATGAGAAGAAAAATTTGCATAAAAAAAGATTAAGAGGATAAATTTACCGAATTTATAAGATGAAACCTATTTAAAGTAATGGAATTTCGAATACGTTGGAATCAAAAAAAGGGGCTTCCACCGTTCAAATTTTACTGTATCAAAAATTAAGACGTTAAAAACGTATTCTGAGCCCTCTAATTTTTAATCAATTGTTTTGTAGCAGATTTTCCATCAGCCGTTAGTTTCAATAAATAAAATCCCGAATCCCATGAAATAACATCCATAACTTTGTTGAGATTGGATATGTCTTTATCGACAATTTTTTTGCCCAATATGTTATATATTTCCAACCGAGCATTTTCTAAACTTGAAGGCAAATTGATTGAAACAAATCGTTCTGCTGGATTGGGTGTGATTGTAAATGAAGAGAGCATTTTCTGAGAAATTCCTAGGGTAGATACTGTTGCCATTCTTGGGCCCCTAGCATAGTGTTGGTTGAATGTCAAATCATGCCCAATCGCATACAGTAATGGAAAAGAACCTGTGGAGGTAGGAAAATCAAAATCTTTTGAATCGGGAGAATTAATTGCCCGAGTGGCAATAACGGTTCTTACTGAGTTGCTAACCGTATTGGAAGTAACTGTCCAATTATTTGTTGCGTCTAAAGTAGGTGGATTTAATGACCCTGTCATGTTACGATCTTGCAATCCGTTTGAGTTATAAACAATGACGTCATCTCCTGAACTTCCCATTCCATTTCCTCCAGAAACACCAGGGGCTACTGCCAAATATCGGTCCGAAGGACCGACAAGCGTCATAGTAACACTATTTAAAGACGTATCCATATCAAACTTTACAGTAACGTTAAAAGGGTCATATAAAGAAATTGTTCCTGTGGTTAAGTCTTGAGAAAAGACTTGAAAAGCTACAAAAAGAGATATAATGAGTATATTTTTTTTCATAATGAAGAATTTAAAAGTGCTATTAACTTTGAATCGTTGTACATGACTGCATAATCCAAAGGAGAATAATTTTGAGCATCCAAGCTGTGAATATCTGCTCCAGCATCGAGTAACATTTGTATTGTGTTTGTATTTTTAAACATTGTGGCGTAATGAAGGGCTGTTGTGCCACTTTCGTCAGACAAATTAACATCTGCTTTGCTTTGTAACAGTTGCTCTACAATATCATGATGGTTTTTTACTACCGCAGCCATCAAAGGGGTACCAAAACCGCTATTGACGTTAATATTTGCTCCTTTTTCCAAAAGAAATGAAACTACTTCACTGTTGTTGTGATAACTCGCTAAAACCAAAGGTGTGTAGCCGTTGCTGTTGGGAACATCAATTTGGTTTGGAGACTGCTCGTGCAAAAGCTGCATTTCTGCATACGAACCATTGCGACAAATCTCATAGATGTCTTTTTGAGATGGTGAACAACTCACCAACATAATCACTATTAACCAACTTTTATTCAATACTAATTCACATTGATTCATCTAATTTCTTAGCATAAGTGATCGAAACGAAATCAGCAACCTATGTTTTGCAGATTAAAAAGAGTGGGGAAGTATTCAGTAAATGTCTTTTTTGAAGACCCATTGAAATATAAACTATATGCCAAATGTATAAAATTAATTTCGTTACGAGAGATTCCAAAAACTATTTCCAAATCGAGTTGTTTGAAACTAACTTCTAGAAAAAAACATCTAGTTACTTAAATACATCTTTCTTCGAGAGTACAACTCATAGAATTCGTCGTCTTTCAAACTATCAATAAACAAAATACTTTCCCCTGTACTTTTCATTTCGGGACCAAGATTTTTGTTCACATTATGAAACTTATTGAATGAAAAAACAGGTTGCTTGATCGCAAAACCCTCTAGTTGAGGATCGTATTTGAACTCACTGATTTTGGCTCCCAACATCACTTTAGTTGCAAAATTTACGTAAGGTTGTTTGTATGCCTTTGCAATGAAGGGTACTGTTCGAGAAGCACGTGGATTGGCTTCAATAATATATACAATCTCATCTTTAATCGCAAATTGAATATTGATAAGTCCGACAGTATTAAGCGCCAAAGCAATTTTTTGGGTATGATCCTTAATTTGCTCCATGACCAATTTCCCTAAATTGAATGGTGGCAACGTAGCGTTTGAATCTCCCGAATGAATTCCACAAGGTTCAATATGCTCCATGATACCAATAATTTGAACACTTTCTCCGTCGCATATTGCATCTGCCTCGGCCTCAATAGCTCCGTCTAAATAATGATCCAATAAAAGTTTGTTGTTAGGAATTTTTTGAAGTAAATCCACAACATGGGCTTCCAGTTCTTCTTTATTGATGACAATTTTCATGCCTTGCCCTCCCAAAACGTAGGAGGGTCTCACTAAAATTGGGAAATCCAAATGATCGGCTAACTTTAAAGCCTCATCGGGAGTTTCAGCCACACCAAACTCAGGATAGGGAATGTTGTTGTCCTTTAATAAGGTAGAAAAACTTCCACGATCTTCCGCCAAATCCAATGATTCGAATGATGTTCCCATGATTTTAACACCGTATCGAGATAATTTTTCAGCCAATTTCAAAGCCGTTTGACCTCCCAATTGTACGATAACACCTTCTGGTTTTTCGTGTTGAATAATATCGTAAATATGTTCCCAAAAAACAGGCTCAAAATATAGCTTATCCGCAACGTCAAAATCGGTAGAAACTGTTTCGGGATTGCAATTGATCATGATTGTTTCATAACCGCGCTCTGAAGCAGCTAGCACACCATGAACACAACAGTAATCAAACTCAATACCCTGCCCAATTCGGTTGGGTCCAGACCCCAATACAATGATTTTTTTTCGGTCAGAAACAGCACTTTCATTATCGCTATAACGTGTTCCATCAGCCAATTCAACCTCATCTTCAAAAGTAGAATAGTAATAAGGTGTTTGCGCTTTAAATTCTGCCGCACAGGTATCCACAAGTTTATACACTCGCTTTACACCCAATTCATCTCTTTTTTTGTAAACCTGACTTTCCAAACACCCCAACATGTGAGCTATTTGACGATCGGCAAAACCTTTTTGTTTGGCTTCCAACAAAAGAGCTTTTGGCAAAGTATCAATATCGTAATTCTGAATTTCTTTGTCTAACAAAAACAATCCTTCGTATTGACGTAAGAACCACATATCAATCTTGGTAATCTCATGAATTCTCTCCAAAGAAATTCCCATTTGAATAGCGTCGTACACTACAAATACTCGATCCCAGCTGGCGTGGGTAAGTTTGGAAATTACTTGTTCGTAGTCTGTATAGCCTTTTCCATCAGCACCCAATCCATTGCGTTTAATTTCAAGAGACTGAGTGGCTTTGTGAAGGGCTTCCTGAAAGGATCTTCCGATTCCCATTACCTCACCCACTGACTTCATTTGAAGACCTAATTTTCGATCGGAACCCTCGAATTTATCAAAATTCCAACGCGGTATTTTTACAATTACATAATCTAAGGTAGGCTCAAAGAGCGCCGATGTAGATTTTGTAATCTGATTGTCTAACTCATCCAACGAATAGCCGATTGCTAATTTGGCGGCTATCTTTGCTATTGGATACCCAGATGCCTTTGAGGCAAGAGCCGAAGAACGCGATACACGTGGATTGATTTCAATAGCAATAATATCTTCTTGATCGTCTGGGCTTACAGCAAATTGCACATTACAACCTCCCGCAAAATCTCCAATGCTTCGCATCATCTTAATGGCCATATCACGCATAAGCTGATAGGTTTTGTCTGATAAGGTCATGGCTGGTGCCACGGTTATTGAATCTCCTGTATGAATCCCCATGGGATCCATATTTTCAATAGCACAAATGATGACTACGTTGTCATTTTTGTCACGCAACAATTCAAGTTCGTATTCTTTCCAACCCAACAAGGCGTTGTCTATAAGTACCTCATGAATTGGAGAAGCTTCCAAACCGCGTTTCAACAATTCTTCAAATTCATTTGCGTGATTAACAAAAGAAGCTCCTGTACCTCCAAGAGTAAAGGAAGGACGAATAACCAATGGAAAACCAAACTCCTGGGCAATTTCTTTTCCTTTCAGGTAAGAAGTAGCTGTCTGAGCAGGTGCCACAGGGATATCGATTGTTTTAAGAAGTTTTTTAAACTGATCTCTATCCTCTGTAATATTAATAGCATCGATATCAACTCCAATGATTTCAACATCAAAATCGGTCCAAATGCCTTTTTCATCCGCTTCAATACAGAGATTCAAAGCTGTTTGTCCTCCCATGGTTGGAAGCACTGCATCGACTTTGTGTTTTTTCAAAATTTCAATAATGGACTTGGTGTTTAATGGCTTCAAATACACATGATCGGCCATTGTCGGGTCGGTCATAATGGTAGCTGGATTGGAATTGATAAGAATGGTTTCAATTCCGTCTTCACGGAGTGAGCGAAGAGCTTGTGTTCCTGAATAATCAAACTCACAGGCTTGACCAATAATAATGGGGCCTGAACCGATAATTAAAATACTTTTGAGATCTTTTCTTTTTGGCATCTTTTTGTTACTGTAGAATTGTTAAACTGCTTGGCAATATATCAAAAAAAAGGTGTTACCTATAAAAGTAACACCTAATGTTTTTAACGATTTATTCACTTATTTTTTATGTCTTGGTTCGGAGGATACAGACAATTTTTTTCTTCCTTTGGCTCGTCGGCTCGCCAAAACTTTGCGACCGCTTACTGAGGCCATTCTTTCTCTAAAACCGTGCTTGTTGCGACGTTTTCTTTTTGAAGGTTGAAATGTTCTTTTCATTACTTATATTTATCTGTATTCTTCCAATGAATACTTTTTCTTTATCTGAGCGCAAATATACAAGAAGTTTTTATTTTGTCAAACGTGTTTTGAAAAACATTTCGATAAGTTTTTTTGTAACTTTGCATCCAACAAATTTATACTATGTATCCAAAAACAATTAAACTAATTATTGCCCTAGGTGTTATTGCGTGGGCTGTTTATCAATTCATAGAAGGTTATATCGGTAACGGTATCGCCTTGATTTTCCTTTCGCTGATTTTTATTTTCTTGTATTTTAGAAACGAACTCATTCTACTGGCGTTCCTACGGCTTAGAAAACAAGACTTTGCGGGTACCCAAAGATGGTTGTTGCGTATCAAAAATCCTGAAAGCGCCTTGACAAAAAAACAAGTAGGTTATTATCACTATTTGTTTGGTATTATTACTTCTCAGACCAATTTGACGCAAGCTGAAAAATATTTCAAAAAAGCATTGTCTATTGGACTTTCTATGGATCATGACTTGGCAATGGCAAAATTGAGTTTGGCAGGTATTGTGATGCAAAAACGAAGAAAACGTGAAGCCACTACCCTTCTTAACGAGGCTAAAAAGTTAGATAAACAAGGAATGTTGGCAGAGCAAATTAAAATGATGCAACAGCAAATGAAGAAAATTTAAGTTTCTTCACTACAGCACTGGTACTTCGATATAATACTGTTTTCTTGATTTGTTGTTGAGGTGATTTTCCAACAACCAAGGATTGAAAATCTTCAACTCTTTATAATTGACTTGATGCATTTTGGCAAAACTTGCCAAATTGGATATGGCCGTATCAACAGGTAATTTTCGAGTAACTACTCTTTTGTACATATGAGTTTCGGGCACTTCAAAGCCGTAACGCTCCGGATTGTTAAGCAGTTCTTTCATCGCTAAAATTCTAAAAACATACCTTCCTGTCTCCTCCCCTAGCAACAAATCGTAGTAATTATCGGCCTGTTGTGTCGATAAATATCGAGCAATACGCGCTCGTCCACTATTGTAGGAAGCTGCAGCAAGTGTCCAGCTACCAAACTTTTCTTTGGCTTCTAAAAAATACTTACAGGCCAATTCTGTAGTTTTTTCCAAATGGTAGCGTTCGTCCACATTGTTGTTTACCTCTAGTTTAAAGTCTTTGGCAGTTGATTTCATAATTTGCCAAATTCCTTTGGCGCCTGCTGGTGAAGTTGCGTTGATCAATCCGCTTTCTATGACAGCAATGTACTTAAAATCTGCTGGAACATTGTGTTTTTTAAGAATCGGCTCAATGATAGGAAAATACTTATTGACACGTTTGATCATCAAAAGACTGTTGGAGTGCCAATAGGCATTGACCATCAACTCGCGATCCATTCGTTCATAAACATCCGGAATATGAATTGGAACCGATTCTCCCGCAAAATTTAGATTTTCAGGAAGTGGATAGCTTTGAATCGTGATAGGATTGTTAATAACTTCTTTATGACTGAGCGTGAATGAAGTCAATAAAAAAACACCTAACAAAAGGATAGAAAAGTAACGTTTAAGAACTAAAGGGGTTTTGAAATGCATGTTGTTTGTTTTGATATAAAATTACAAAATTATTCGATTCAACACAGCAACTTCGGAAGGTTTGTATTGAACCAAGCAGCTTTGGTCAGTATCATAGCGTGGGTAGCCTTGGGAACAGGGATGTAATTTTTCATTCCCAATACAGGAAGAATCAAGTCGAGGGTTCCATGAATATGAATCAGGTTGGACGGAGGGGTTTCTTGTTTCCATTCTGTCATTTGCTCAATCGCCCAATCCAAGTAGTGTTTGTCTCTAACAGACAAATATTTTTTATGCAAATCCATTCGACGCTTAACCGCAGGGCCAAAAACAAATCCCATCAAAGACTCCATATCGTCCACATATTGCGTAGGAAGAATTTTATAGGCTTTGGTGAGTTTGCCTAATTTCATGGTGATGGGCAATTCTTTATTAGATTTAATACTAGATACAATAACCGTTTTTCGAACCTCTATAATTTTTGCCATTTCTTGCACCAAAATACCGCCAAACGAAACGCCTAACAATATAGGCAAAGGCTCTTTGATCAAATCACACATTCGGAGGGCATAGGACTGTAATGACTCATTTTCGCGAGGAGGAATCCAATCCAAATAAAACAATTGGTAGGGTGCTGGAAGTTTGATGTACTGAAAAATCAAGGAATTGGCGGCCATTCCGGGCATACAATAAACTGGTATTGTTGTTGAATTACTCATCTGAAACAGCGAAGTTAATCACTCCTTTTAAATTTTCGTATATTTGTAGGATAAAACTTGTTAAAGTTTAAGGAAAATACAATTCACTCATGGCTATTGTTGTAACTGATAATGAATTTTTAAGGCAATTTGAAGTTGATATCAATGGTGATTTAGCAAAAATTGAATACTCAGAACAGGAACGAAAAATATTTTTAACCAAACTGATTATTCCAGATACCGTAGAGGACACGAATTTTCAAGAAGACTTTATCAAAGAAGTTTTATCCATCATTGAAGATCGCAACATTTATGTAATGCCAACCAGTCCACAAATTGTAAGTTTTATTAGAAAAAACAAGCAATACAAGCACCTGCTACCTATTGGAGTTCGTATTTAAGCGCCAATTTTTTCATTTACAAATTCAATTCGCACCCATCCAGATTCGTCAATTTCTAAAAGTTGAACACTATGAATGGTATTGACCCATTCGGGGTTCCAAGGCGTTCTTATTTTTACATAGTTTTCGGTAAACCCATAAATATATCCCTGTTTGTTTTCTGCTTCAAAAAGTACTTTTTTGACTTTCCCCAATTGACTTTGGTAAAAGCTTCTTCTTTTTTTTACAGAAAGACCCCGCAGCATTTTACTACGCTTTTTTCGTACATTGACAGGAACAACGCCCTCCATAGTGGCTGCCAATGTATTGTCTCGTTCGGAGTATGTAAAAACATGAAGATACGAAACGTCAAGCTCGCTTAAAAAATGATAGGTTTCCAAAAAATGAGCATCGGTCTCACCGGGAAATCCTACGATAACATCAACACCAATACAAGCATCGGGCATATGTTTTTTAATCGCTTGTACTCGATCTACATATAATTCTTTTTGATAACGGCGGCGCATTTTTTTTAGCAATTCATTACTGCCGCTTTGTAAAGGAATGTGAAAATGGGGAACAAAAGCATGGCTTTTGGAAACAAATTCTATGGTTTCGTTGTTCAACAAATTGGGTTCTATGGATGAAATACGAACACGATCTATACCTTCTACGCGATCCAACTCTTGTACCAATTCAAAAAATGTATGTTCGTGCTTTTTATTTCCAAACTCGCCTTTGCCGTAATCACCAATATTAACTCCCGTCAAAACAATTTCTCGAACTCCTTGCGAAGCTATTTCGCTTGCATTATTCAAAACGTTCTGTAGCGTATCGCTGCGCGAGATTCCTCTAGCCAACGGAATGGTGCAATAGGTACATTTGTAATCACACCCATCTTGAACCTTTAAAAAAGCGCGAGTGCGATCGCCTAAAGAATAACTCCCTACATAAAAGTCTGCCTCTTCAATTTCGCACGAATGTACTTCTCCCATATCGTTTTTGGTGAGATCGCTGATATAATCTAGCACTTTGAATTTCTCAGTAGCGCCCAATACCAAATCCACACCATTCACAGAAGCCAATTCTTCAGGTTTCAGCTGTGCATAACACCCAACCGCAATCACAAAAGCCGATTCGTTTATAGACAAGGCTTGTTTTACCAACGTTTTAAAACGTTTGTCAGCGTTTTCGGTAACCGAACAGGTGTTAATCACATACACATCTGCAGCCTCTGAAAAATCAACACGATCAAAGTCTTCCGAAAATTGGCGGGCAATGGTAGAGGTTTCTGCAAAATTTAATTTGCAACCCAAAGTGTGAAAAGCGACTTTTTTGTTCTTAAGCATTTCGCTAACGGTACTAAATGTTTATTTTAGCCTACAAATATACCACCTAATTACTGTATGCTCAAACCGTTGTTCCGTATCGCGATTTTTTTATTCCTCGTTTGGGGTTGTGCTCCTTCAACCAACAACCAACATCAAAACGAGGTGTTTCGATATAACGAACACAGAAACATCAGTTCGTTGGATCCAGCATTTGCGAGGAATCCGCAAAATATATGGCCGGTCAATCAATTGTTTAACGGACTGGTTCAACTGGACGATTCGCTGAGAATACAGGGAGATATTGCTCGCAAATGGACAATCTCTGACGATGGAATTCGATATGATTTTTACCTCAAAAAAGAGGTGTACTTTCATCCTTCTCCCTATTTTAAAGATACCACACGAATCGTAGTAGCCCAAGACTTTGTGTATAGTTTTGACCGACTAAAAGACCCTAAAGTAGCCTCTCCTGGAGGGTGGGTGCTTCAACAAGTTTCTAGTTACAAAGCACTGAATGACAGTGTTTTTAGTATTGAACTCAAACAACCTTTTTCTTCATTTTTGGGAGTGCTTAGCATGAAATACTGCGCTGTTGTTCCTCACGAGGTAGTCGATGGATTGGGAAATGATTTTGGTAAAAAACCCATAGGAACGGGTCCTTTTTTATTCAAAACCTGGAAAGAAAATCTAAAACTGGTATTGCGTAAAAACAACCGCTACTTTGAAAAGGATGCTTCGGGTAAATCGCTTCCCTATTTGGAAGCTGTAGCCATTACCTTTTTGGAGGACAAACAAAGTGAATTTATGGCTTTTGTTCAAGGAAATATTGACTTTCTAAATTCATTAGATCCTTCTTATAAAGACGAATTACTAACTACAGAGGGAAAGTTACAGCCTCGTTATGAAAATCGTTTTCGATTGCTAATCGGCCCTTACCTAAACACCGAATACATTGGATTGTTTGTCGATAAAAATGCATCAAAGTTTGCTTCTAAAAAACTACGACAAGCCATCAATATGGCAATTGATCGTAAACAAATGGTAAAATATTTAAGAAACAATATTGGATATGCTGCACATAATGGATTTGTTCCCAAAGGACTTCAAGGATCGACTCCTATAAAAGGAAACGATTATCGTCCACTGGAAGCAAAAAAAATCCTTAAAGAATACTTGAAAAAATCGAATACAAACACCGTTTCGATACAACTAGCAACCGATGCCAATTATTTGGATTTGTGTAAATTTATTCAACAATCGCTTCAAAAAGTAGGCCTCGAAGTATCAATTAACGTTATGCCTGTGGCCAGCCTGCGGCAAGCTAAAAGTTCTGGGAAACTCGAGATGTTTAGAGCCAGTTGGATTGCCGATTATCCCGATGCTGAAAATTATTTTTCTTTGTTCTATTCCAAAAACTTCTCTCCAAACGGTCCCAATTACACTCATTTTAAAAACGAGGCTTTTGATCAACTTTACGAACAATCTTTAAAGGAGAAATCTTTTGAAAAAAGACAGGTTTTATTCAACAAAATGGATGAGATAATTGTAGAAGAAGCACCCGTAATTCCTTTGTATTATGATAAAGTAGTTCGATTTACACAAAACAATGTGACAGGGCTAGGGAACAATCCAATCAATATTTTACACTTAAAAAGAGTAAAAAAAGTCAGTCTTTAGTCCGAAATTGAGAAGACTGCTCAAATACATTTCGAAGCATATTTTCTTCAACATCGTCCACAGTGTGTGATTTCCTGCTCTTCATGGCTCGAATGGAAGCAATGGCCTTTTCAAAATTGTATGGTGAAAATCCGTGAGCACCTCCCCAACTAAAGCTAGGGATAAATGTGCGTGGAAATCCTGTCCCAAAAACATTGGCGGATACTCCCACAACAGTTGCCGTATTGAACATAGTGTGAATACTACATCTACTGTGATCGGCCATTAACAGTCCGCAAAATTGCAAGGATGTTTTGACGAATTTTTGCGAAGGATAACTCCATGCACGAACTTCATCGTAGTTGTTTTTAAGATTGGAAGCATCGGTAGCAGCGCCAATATTGCACCACTCGCCTACTACGGCATTCCCAATAAATCCATCATGTGCTTTGTTGGAATAACCAAACACTATAGAGTTGTTGACCTCACCTCCTACTTTGCAGTGAGGGCCAATTGTGGTTCCTCCGTATATTTTTGTTCCCATTTTAATTATTGAGTTTTCACCCAAGAAAAAACTTCCACGTATAAGAGCCCCTTCCATCACTTTAGCATTTTTTCCAATATAAATAGGACCGTCCTCTGTATTGAGTACTGCACATTCAACCGAAGCTCCCTGTTCGATAAATATTTTACCGTTTCCGACTATTCGATTGGAAGATGATATAGGAGAAGATGTGCGATTGTGAGTGAAAATTTCAAAGTCATCTTTCAGGACTTGTGGGTTGTTTAAAAACAAATCCCATGGATAACGAATTACCGCAAGCGGAGCTGAAAATGCAATGGTTTCAAAATCCTCCATGTTGGATTGAGAAAAAGAATTGGGACCAACGTAAGCAATCAGTTCGTTGTTATTGACCAACTTTTGACCCGAAGTAAGCTTTTGTATCGCTTGTATCAAAGGCAAATTGGGCAAACAAGCCGCATGAATTCTGAGATGTTCTTGATGGGCAGCTGCCGGAAACATTTCGATTAAGTAATCCTCTGTATCTGTAAATGTAATTGTTGAAAGATAATGCTCCCACTTTTCACGAATTGTTGACATCCCTATTCGAAGCTCTGCAACAGGCCGGGTGTAAGTAAATGGCAGTAAATTATTTCTGTAGGGACCGTCAAACAGGCTTACCATAATCGTTTTGTTTAATGCAAATATACCGAAAGCTTATTCCACAAAAAAACCCCCATATAAAAAGGAGGTTTGTATAAGGATTGGCAAAAAACAATTATTTTTTAAATTTCGCGTATTTGGTTTTGAATTTATCAATACGTCCAGCTGTATCGACCAATTTGGATTTTCCAGTGTAAAAAGGGTGCGAAGTTCTAGAAATCTCTAACTTCACAAGAGGGTACTCAACACCTTCAACATCAATGGTTTCTTTTGTATCTACAGTTGATTTGGTAATAAAGACATCTTCATTAGACATATCTTTGAATGCTACCAATCTGTAATTGTCTGGGTGAACACCTTGTTTCATAACTTGTAAATTTTAAAAATCTATCTTTTAAATCGGCTGCAAATCTAATTCTTTTTTATAAATTTACAATCATTATTACCAACAAAAATGCACTTTTTTAAAAATTTTTTATTGCAAAACCAAAATACTTTTAATTAAAAACTAGCCCTATGAACACTCAAACACAAATCAGAAAACAAATCTCAATAAACTACGGTCTTATTTCAGGAGGTATTGGAGTCGTATTTTCACTCATGCTTTACTTTATGGATGCGCTCTACAATCAAGACAGCACTACGCAGTGGATTACAACACTCATTAGTGTAACAATCATTGTGTTGGGTATTGTCGCTTATAAAAAATCAAACGACGGACTTATTTCTCTTAATGAAAGTATCAAATTGGGGCTTGGAATTTCTTTGGTAAGCGCACTTGTTACTTGCGCTTATATGATTCTACTAGCCAATGTCATAGAACCCGATTTTTACAACAATCTTTTTGAAAGTGGCAAGGCTGCAGCTCTGGAGCAAAACCCTAAAATGACCAGTGAGCAATTGGATCAAATGGTAGAAATGCAAAAAAAGTTTTCTTGGGTTACCTATCCTGCTATTTTAATTATGAGCCTATTTTTAGGACTTGTAGTGGGTCTAGTTACAGGATTGATTGTGAAAAAATCAAAACCAGAATATTAATCTTTCAAAACACTTCATGCAAATATCGATTGTCATTCCCTTATTAAACGAAGAAGAATCGTTGCATGAACTTCACGATTGGATTGTTTCGGTAATGAACCAAAATACGTTGTCTTACGAAATTATTTTTGTGGACGATGGAAGCACTGACACATCATGGGAACGCATTCAATCTTTGGCAAATAACAACGCCGCCGTTAAAGGGATTCGTTTTATGCGAAATTTTGGAAAATCACAAGCCTTACACGCGGGTTTTGAAAAAGCGGCAGGAGATGTCATTATCACAATGGATGCGGACTTACAAGACAATCCAGAAGAAATTCCTGATTTATTTCACAAAATAACACACAATAACTTCGATCTAGTTTCGGGTTGGAAGAAAAAGAGGTACGATTCTCTGTTGTTCAAAAATTTACCCTCAAAATTATTCAATTGGGCAGCCAGAAAAACTTCCGGAATCCAATTAAACGATTTTAACTGCGGCTTGAAAGCCTATCGAAAATCGGTGGTCAAGACCATTGAAGTCTATGGAGAAATGCATAGATACATTCCCGTCTTAGCCAAACACGCAGGGTTTTCTAGAATTGGAGAGCAAATTGTAAAACATCAATCGCGCAAATACGGTAAGACAAAATTTGGGGCCGATCGCTTCATCAAAGGTTTTTTAGACTTACTGACCCTTTGGTTTATTCAAAGATTCGGAAAACGACCCATGCACTTTTTTGGACTTATTGGCTCTTTGATGCTCCTGGTTGGATTTGGTTTTGCACTCTTTTTGGGAATCGACAAACTATATATCGACACTTCGGGAAGGCTAATTACGCAGCGTCCCGAATTTTATATTGCATTGGTCACAATGGTTATTGGCTCGCAATTTTTTCTGGCTGGGTTTTTAGGGGAAATCATTTTACG
>JAURCF010000042.1 GCA_030828565.1 Flavobacteriaceae bacterium | reverse complement strand
CCTCGCTCTTATTCGCTTTGTCTTGTTTGGTAGAGCAGAAGGGAGCAAAATCGAACTATTTTTTTTTGGATTTGCTTAAAATTATAAACCCGCAACTTTAGGGGTTGCGGGTTCTACTGTGGTCCCACCTGGGCTCGAACCAGGGACCAACTGATTATGAGTCAGCTACTCTAACCAACTGAGCTATAGGACCTCATTAGCAATGCAAATTTAACCAATATTTACTGTCTTTAAAAAGTTTTTTGTACAATGAAATTATATTCGCTCCTTAATTTCGATTGCAATGGCCATCAAAACACAAACGGCAACACTCGCCAAAACAATTCCTCCAACTCCCATATTCTTCTCTTTTTTAATGAGCCGTAAAGATACATATAATCCTCATTAATAAATTGGCTAAGAAAGCTTTTCAGTAAAGGGAATTGTGGGATCAAAAATTTCCAAAATAAGGTGATTTAAATTGGCTTCAAAAGCAGCGATGAGCTCCGAAGAAATTCCATAGTCTTTGGGAAGCGATCTTGGTTTTTCTTTAATGCCAAACCTCAAAAATCCTGAAGACAGGTTTTTAAACGATACAACGCCCGCCTCAAAAGGACGTGGATGCTTGTTTTGTGATTGCCACATCATCCCATAAAGAAGCACTTGCAAGGCCTTGCTATACTTTTCGTCCGAGATACATTGTTCCAAATCCATCACAGTAAGATCATGTGCCTTGACTTGACTGGTTTTGTAGTCTATAATTCGCAACACTTCATCGTGCTGGTCGATACGATCTACAATCCCTGAAAAACGAATGGAGTGATTCAATGTATCAAAATCACAGGTCTTGGAAATCTTTTGCTCTAGTGCAATAATTTTGATCTTATGCCCGTCCTGAAGTTCCTTTATTTCTCCGCTAATAAACTGATTCGTGTTGTGTTTTATAACCTCATAAACAATTTGATTTTTCCCTGTTTTATGCGCTCCTGCGGGATAGTGTTTTGAAAACACCTTCTGGGTCGTTTGGGAAATTTCTTTTCGTTTGGACTCTAGTTCTTGTACCGTAAGATATTTTCCTACAAACGGGGTGTACAAAATTTCTAAAACCTCATGCACCAAGGTTCCAAAAGTTGCCGCTTCAGGACTTTCTTCAACCGAGTCCATTTCCTGAATACCCAACACTCTTTGATCAAAAAAGGCAATCGGATTTTGAATATATTGATTGAGCGATGACGGAGACATTCCCTTTTCGGCCATTTCTTTTAACCGGTTCATAATCGCAGGTGTTTTGACGACGACTCTCGGTTGGGATTGCTTTATAGAAACAGACGGGCTTGCAAAAAAAGATTTCAGAGCGTGTTGTGGTAATGGATTCATTTGCAACTGATACAAAAAACGACTTTTCTCACCTGCATCCAGCCCTTCCGAAGTACTGTTGTAAATCAAATAAATGTTTTTGGCGCGCTGCAACAGACGGTAAAAATGATAGGTATAAATCGCGTCTTTTTCTTCAAAAGTAGGAAGTCCAAATTGCTTCTTAACATCAAATGGAATGGTTGTGGGAGGCTGTTTTCCGGCCGGTAGTATTCCCTCATTTATGGAGGTTATGATGACCGTTTCAAAATCAATGGCGCGTGTTTCAAGCATTCCCATTAATTGCAACCCCTCGAGAGGCTCGCCCTGAAAATGCAGGGTTTGCGTAGTGAGTAATTCTTTGTAAATTACCCGCAATGTTTTGACATCTTCCACATAAGGGTAGGTTTTTGTTAAAACAGCCAATTGATTAAATGTCTCATAAAAAAGGCGCAATTGTTCCAACTCCAATGCGTGCTGTTGGGTGTTTTGCATCCACGTATTTTTCAACAATTGAACCATTTGTTGTAACATGGCAATCACTTGTTGGGGGGTATTTAGATTTCCGAAAAGTAGTCCAACTATTGAGCGATGCTCTCCAGAAAAATGCGCCTCAGCATACGATTGGGTTATATAAACTATATTTTCTTTTTGGACGGATTGAATAAACTCCATTCCCTCATCCCTTGTACCTGTACTCAAAAGGCTTCGTAAGTTTTGATGGGAAAGAAGATGTTGTACTCCCTGATGATAAAAACCTTTAGGGGACTTATCTGTGTGTAGCGTTATCAATTGATCAAAAAATGTGGACAAAGATGCGTTTGTAAGAGGAAGTCCCATGGTAATATTGGTTGAAGGGACAGCCGCGGGTATTGAATGAAGTGTTGGTTGAAGCAAGGCTTCGTTACCCAAAACTACGGCAGTGCGACTCATGTTTATTTTTTCTGTGATGCACTGATTAAGTATAGCTCCTACTTGCTTGGATTGCCCAACATTTTTGGGCGTTCCAATGATTTGAATGGATTTGGATTCCGAAAAATGATTGTGTTGCCACTCAAACGGATTCTCTTGATAGTACTTCCATTCGTTTTTATACTTTCTAATAAAGTGTCCAGCAGCATGCTCCTCATTTGTTAAAAATTGAGCATCGATATCCCAAAAAATAGCAGCTTTTTTCCGCTGAAGCAATTCTTCAATAATACGTTGTTCGGCAGTATTTAGGGCATTGAACCCTGCAAAAACGTGATAGGTGTTGGGAATAGATTCCATATAATGTTCAATATTTTCTGAGGCTTCACGAAAACAAAGGCCTTGTGTGGCATGACCTTTTGAAAGCAATTGATCAGAAAATTTTTGATAAAGACTGGGGAGTAATTTCCAAAAGGATAGGTATTTTTTTATAAAAGGGGTAGGCTCGCTTTCTAAAGACCAATGATTCAGATCCTGAATTTCGGATAAGTAAGAAAATATTTTTTGTTGGGGAATTAAAAATCGATCTACTTCATTAATGTCTTGAAGAATTGTCGGTGCCCAACTCGAAAAGGAAGCAAATGTGTCTTGATCTTTTTTTGGGGTAATCGAAAGATACACTTCGTACAGCTCAAATAATAGCGTTGTGTTTGGCAACACTTTCAGTCCCGAAATCGTTTCAATAAAGCTTTCAATGCTTACTATTTGAGGAAGAAACGATGTTTTGGAAATCTTTTTTAAAAGAAGTTCCTTTACGTATACTCCGGCTCGTCTACTAGGAAGAATAAAACACAATTCTCCAAGATCATGCTTTTGAGAAATAACTTGATCTACAACCTCTTCTAAAAATGATTTCATTTTATAAAAATAAAAAACGCATCGGGGAACCGATGCGTTTTTCTAAAATATTATTGTAGAAAAGGCAGAAAATTAATTTCCTGCTTTAAACTCTACTCTTCGGTTTAGTTTACGACCTTCTTTATTCATGTTAGTAGAAGCTGGTTGGCTTTCACCAAGACCTTTCGTAGACAAACGCGATGCATTAAGTCCTTTGCTTACTAAATAAGCTTTAACGGCTGCTGCACGTGCTTCTGATAGTTTTTGATTGAACCCTTCAGAACCTCTGCTGTCTGCGTGTCCTTCAATAGTAACGTTAGAGGATTTGTAGTTTTGTAGCAATGCATGAACTTCATCAAGAATTTGTTTTGCTTCCTGAGAAATTTCTGCTTTTTCTGTATTGAAAGGAACTACGGGTCCAATTGCGTCTAATTTTTCTTGAATGTTAGGACATCCATTGTTAGACACAGGACCTGCTTCGTTTACACAAGCATCGTCTTTATCTAAAACGGAATCTCCGTCAGTGTCTTTCCAAGGACATCCGTTGTTTGCGGTAGGACCTGCTTCGTTAACACAAGCATCGTCTTTGTTGGCAATACCATCGCCGTCAGCATCAGGACAACCAGCCAAAGAAGCAATACCTGCTTCATTTACACAAGCATCGTCTTTGTCAACAACTCCGTCGCCATCTGAATCAGGACAACCACCGTTTTCAAGTGATCCTGCTTGATTAGGACATTCGTCTTTACTGTTTTCAATACCGTCTCCATCGTTGTCAGGACATCCGTTGAAAGCAGGAAGACCCGCTTCTTCTGGACAAGCATCGTCTTTATCGTAAATTCCATCTGAGTCAGTATCCTTTCCACCAAATTTGATAGAAACTCCAGCTACATGTTGGAAATGAGGGATTCCTTTATCTTCAAATACATGTTTGTACGTTGAACTGTAAGTCAATCCGATGTTATCGTTGAACCAGTAGTTAAGTCCAAGACCTCCATTGAATGTTCCAGCTCCAACATCGTCTAACCATGTAACTCCACCACCAACAGTGGCAAAAGGATCAAATTTTCCAAGGTTAAATAATTCGGAAAAGCTGTAAGATACTATACCGTCAAGGGCATAATGTGAAATTTCATCTACTTCTGCGTCTCCTAGACGATCAATAGTGTTCAAAGACCCTTGAATTCCAAAAGAGAATCCAGCATCTATGTAACGAGAAGCACTAATAGTAGAAATTGAGGGTAAAATGTTCCAGTGGTCTTCTACGTTGTAGAATTCGCTAAACCATCCTCCATAACCAGGTTGATTGGTTGGATAGACGTCAATTGCATTAACCCCAAAACTTACTTGCCATGGGTTGTTTTTGTCTTGAGCTGTTGCTGTAGTTGTAAGTGCTACTGCAAAGAAAACAAGAAAAAATCTGCATAAATTTTTCATCACGATTAATTGTTTTTATGTTAAGATTAATTGCAAAAATAGTTTATTTAAGCTAAGATACAAAAAAAGAGTTCATTTTTTAATGTTTGAAGCTTGCTTTATTCGGATACAATAATTTTTGTGTCATTAGCAAGATATACTATCCACTTATTTTTTATAACAAAACCCATTTCAGAAAGTGCTTTTCCATAGGCGTCAATTTGCTGCTTGTGGCTTGGCTGAGGAACGCCTGTTTTGTAATCTAAAATGGTTGTATGGCCTTGTTGGTCTGTTATAATTCGATCCGGTATCAACCACTCCCCTTCTTTGGTTGTTAGAGACTTTTCGTTTAAAACCTTATTTTCTTCTGAAAACAATTTCAAAAGTTTGGGGTGATTCACCAAACTATAAATGGTTTTTTCTATTTGATCCAAATCACTTTCTTTAAAGGATCCCATCAATCGATACGATCCGATAATTTGAGGAATTTCAAACGAAAAACGTACCTGGGCTATTATTTCGTGAAAAAGCAGTCCAAAATCCAATGCAGCTGTTCGAGACGCTTCCCAATAATGTGTCTTTTTTACCAGTATATTTTTTAGGTTTACCTCGTTGCCTATCCAAGTTATTGGAGTTGGAGGGGATTGAGGGGGTTCTTTTTTAGAAATGCGTTTTGGCTCTCCCCAACAATACTCTAAATCGCCTTCTTTCCAGTGTCCTTGTTGTTCCAAAAACAGTTTAAAAACGGAAGCAAAATTTAGCGATTTAGAGCTTTTGCTTGCTTCTTTTTTGTGAGAAATAATATACAGCTGTTCTTTGGCACGAGTCAATGTAACGTACAATAAATTAAATGCATCTAATTCCTGCTGACTTTGATGGGTTTTGTAGATTCGTTTTCCTATTTCCCCCATGTTTTCTACTTTTTGATTCATAGGAATTAGAATGCTTGAAAATCCGCCGTGCTGCCCAGGATCAACAGGAAACCAACACTTCTGATTTTTGCTGTCATTGATTTTGGTTTGAGCGTAGGGAAAAATCACAACTTCAAACTCCAACCCTTTCGATTTATGAATGGTCATTATGCGTACAGCATTCTGACTTTCTTCTCCTGAGGCAATCGTTAGCTTGTCTTGGTGTTTTTCCCAATATGCTAAAAACGAAGAAACACTTGTGGATTTTCTTTGAGAAAACTCAAAAACAGTATCCATAAAATAGTGGATGTGTGCGTTGGATGAATTACTGATTTTGAATTGTTGAATAGCCAATTCTAACGAATCGTATAAGGAGGAGGAAACAAACAAATCAAAATCAAAAAGTTTTCCATTAGAGCCTAAAGAATTGAAAAATTGTTGAATTGGTAAATCCATTCGTTGTTTGAACCACAAATAATAATCTTCAACAGAATTTTGATGGTTCCAATAGTAATTCAGAACAGTGCTCCGGCTTTGATTTTCGTCTGGGAAAACTTGCAATCGGAGTAAGGCCAATAAAAACTGTACTTCTTTAGAATTTTTTAATAACAGTGTTTCGGAAGAAATTACAGGAATTCCGTTTTTAACCAAAAACTCAGAAATCGTAATTCCTTGTTTTTTGGTTCGTGTCAAAACACATTGATCAGCATATGAAAATCCTTCTTTAGAACAACCCCGAATGGTTTCCAATACTTTTTGTGAATATCGTTCGGCTTCTTCTTCCGCATTTTCAGCCTCAATAAAGTCAAGGGAAACATAGCCTCCTGTTTGGGCGTTTGCTTCTTGTTGACAGCTATCCGCATAGAGGTGCTGGTGATTGGGGTCTTGAAACAGTGTCGAAACAAACTGAAAAAAGGCATTGTTAAACTGAATAATCTCTGTAAAACTTCGATAATTTTTGGATAATTCTTCCGTTTTTATTTCAGTAGTAAAAGGACTTACTTTTTTAGATAGCTCCATGAATTGTTCCGCACGTCCACCGCGCCATCGATATATGGATTGCTTCGCATCTCCAACCAATAGTAATGAACCTAAATTTGAATGAGAAGCACCTTCCAAACTATGACCAATAAGCGGAACTAAATTTTGCCATTGCAATTGTGAAGTATCCTGAAATTCATCTATAAAATAATGCTGAAACTTAACTCCCAATCGTTCGTATATAAAAGGAGTAGGTTGCTCGTTAATAGTTTCTGAAATCAGTTTATTAAACGCCGAAATCAATATCGTATTTTGTTCTTTTTGAATGGTATCTAATTTGCTTCGAAGTGCGTTAATCAATGAAAATGTTGGCAAGCTTTTTTTAAAAGTTTGAACCGTTAGCGCTTGACTGCAAAGCGCAAGAAGAAGGTGGTACGATTCTGACAACACTAAAAAATGTGTGTCCAAAATCACTTTCTTGTCTGCAGCTGTTTTTTTAGAGTAAAATACCCCCGATTCTATTTGATCTGAAAGCCTTTTGATCAGTAAGCCGTCCCATTTTTTATCAGCGCATTTTTGTAAAAAAGTTGGAAAATCTTTGTAGGCAAAATCGGCTGTTTCTAGCCCAAGTTCAGAAATGGTCTCAAAAGCTTTTTGAACCTCCTGTAAAATGGATTCCTCCCAATTTTGATAGGATGTATTGATAATTTCCTGAAGATTGGAGAAATCCGACTGGGATTTATTTTTAATCGTATAAAGATGTTCATAATGGTTTTCATCCAACATCAATTTTGATGTTTCAAAAAGGTCTCTTGAAATATTCCAAGATTTGTCATCTGCTATTTTTTCAAGCGCAAAGGCTATCATGTGTTTTTTTAAAACAGGATCCTCATCAATGTCTAATATAAATGCATCAACAACTTCATTTAGTAGCATCTCCGCATCCAAAACAACTTCAAAAGTAGCCGTGAGCCCCAAATCCTTCGCAAAAGTTCGAATTACTCGATGTGTAAAACCATCGATAGTAGAAATTTCCAGAGCAGAAAAATTGTGAAGAATGGATTGCAAAACCCGTTTTGATCGGTGGTGTATTTTCTCCAAAGGCAGGTCGCATTCGTCTGATAAAGACTGCATCATTTCACAAGGTTGCTCGTATGCATTGGGTCTAGAAAAAGAATGAAGTCTTGAAAGAACACGCTCTTTCATTTCGGCCACAGCCTTATTGGTGAAAGTAATGGCTAAAAGATGTTGGTAATTTTGAGCGTTTGGAGTTTTCAAAAGAATTTTCAACACTTCTTTTACCAAAGTGTAGGTCTTCCCCGAACCGGCAGAGGCATTATAAACAGAAAATGATGGTGTATTCAAAAGCTTCGTTTCACAATGTTTTCATGAGTAATTGCATAAAAATACGTGTTTAATGTATAACTTTGTAGCTAAGAAAATATTTTTAATTAAAAAATAAGAACATGGCATTTGAATTACCAACATTACCTTACGCACATGATGCGCTTGAACCCCATATTGACGCCCGTACTATGGAGATTCACCACGGAAAACATCACAACGGCTATACCAACAACCTAAACAATGCAATCGCCGGTACAGCTCAAGAACACGAGTCAATCGAAGCAATTCTTGAAAACTTAGACATGAACAATAAAGCACTCCGTAACAATGGAGGGGGTTATTATAATCATCGTTTGTTTTGGAATGTTATGAGTCCAAACGGAGGAGGTGAACCTTCGGGGGCTTTGGCTGAAGCGATTGAAAGTGCATTTGGCTCTTTTGAAAGTTTTAAAGATTCATTCAGTAAAGCTGCTGCTACTCAATTTGGATCGGGCTGGGCATGGCTATGTGTTCATAAAGGAGGCGCTGTGGATGTTTGTGCAACTGCAAATCAAGACAATCCTCTAATGCCAGGTATCGGATGTGGCGGAACACCCATTTTGGGAATCGATGTTTGGGAACACGCGTACTACCTCAATTACCAAAATCGAAGACCTGATTATATCGAAGCGTTCTTTAGCGTTATCAATTGGGAGGCGGTTTCTGAGCTATACAATGCTCATCAATAAATAAAGATTTATTTTTAAAATATAAAAGCGGGACTGTTCCCGCTTTTTTTGTTTTTGTATACTACGTAGTATAAACCAGTATAAAATAAAAAAGGTGGAATTGCTTCCACCTTTTTTGCCCCAAATCTTACCATGAACTTAACCTACTTATGCTATGGCTTTGCTAAAGTACACAAAGTTGTGTGCCTGTCAATAGAATTTCGATAAAGAGTTAATATTTTAGATGACATGTTTTTTTGTAGGAGCAAACCTACTTTTTATGTTGTTTTTTAGTACGCTCTTTCGTTCTTTCCCTCATAGTAATTAACAAACGCTTGATTGACCACTCGATTGCCTCCTGGGGTAGGATAATCGCCCGTAAAATACCAATCCCCGAGATTATCTGGGCATGCTATATGCAGGTTGTCTACCGTTTGATAAATAACATCAACCTCCGCCTGAATAGAGGAAGTTTTGATAATTTGAGCGATTTTAATCGAAATTTCTTCCGCAGTGAAAGGAGCGTAAAAATCTTGAACAGCATTAGTCATCCGGTCGTCTGATAACAAAAGTTGCTTTTTGCATTTTTTGTAAACCTCTTCAATCAAATTCATTTGTCCGGTTTCTTCTAACAAAGCAAGTGTTGCTCTAAAAGCAATAAAAGCTTCCAGTCGCGCCATATCAATACCATAACAATCGGGGTATCTAATTTGAGGCGCACTTGACACCACAATAATTTTTTTAGGATTCAATCGGTCAAGCATTCGTAAAATACTTTTTTGTAAAGTGGTTCCCCTCACAATACTGTCATCGACAATTACCAAATTATCGGTGGGTTTAATTACTCCGTATGTTACATCATAGACGTGAGCTACCAAGTCATTTCTCCCGCTATCTTCCGATATAAATGTTCTTAACTTGGCGTCTTTGATTGCGATTTTTTCGATTCGAGGGCGGCTATCCAAAATTGCGCGAAGGCGCTCTTGGGTGAGCTTATTTCCTTCTTTAAGGATCAATGTTTCCGCTTCTCGACTCATCTGGCTTTGCACTTCTCCAATCAACCCATAAAAAGAAGTTTCTGCGGTATTGGGAATGTATGAAAAAACCGTGTTTTGAAAATCTCCGCCAATGGATTCAGTAATCTTTGGGAGAAGAAGTTCTCCCAGTTTTTTTCGTTCTTTGTAAATATCGGCATCACTTCCTCTCGAAAAATAAATACGCTCAAAAGAACAGGCTTTATTTTCGGTAGGTTCTTGAATTTTTTTAAAGGAAATCGTTCCGTCTTTTTTAATGATGATTGCCTTACCAGGATGCAATTCCTCAACAGCATCAAGTGAAACATCAAAAACGGTTTGAATAGCGGGGCGTTCAGAAGCTACTACCACTATCTCATCGTCTTTGTAATAATAGGCAGGACGAATTCCCGAAGGGTCACGCATAACAAAAGAATCGCCATGGCCAAACATTCCGCCAATTACATATCCTCCATCCCAAATTTTAGAAGCTTTTCGAAGTATCTTGGGGATGTTTAATTCGGCGGCAATCAACGGTGAAGCTTCTGCTTTGGTGTAGCCTTGATCGCGAAATTGTTTGTATAATTTTGCAACGGCTGAGTCTAAAAAATGTCCGATTTTTTCCATCACTGTTACCGTATCCGATTTTTCTTTTGGATGTTGGCCCAATCGTACCAAGTTGTCAAACAGCTCCGATACATTGGTAAGGTTAAAATTTCCTGCAACGATTAGATTACGATGCATCCAATTGTTTTGACGTAAAAAAGGATGAACACTTTCAATGCTATTTTTCCCAAAAGTCCCATACCGAACATGTCCCAAAAGAACTTCTCCTATATAGGGAAGGTTTCGTTTTTGTGCAGCAACATCATCCTTGTATTCAGGGTGGTTCTCGAGCTCTGTATTTATTCGCTCATTGATTTTCGAAAAAACATCTTGGATGGGGTGCTGGTCGGCAGAACGAACTCGACTCATAAAACGAGATCCGGGTTCAGTGTCTAATTTGATACTCGCAAAACCAGCACCGTCTTGGCCTCGGTTGTGCTGCTTCTCCATTAACAAATACATTTTATGGACACCATAAAATGCACTTCCATATTTTTCTTTGTAATATTCTAAAGGCTTGAGAAGTCTAATAAGCGCTATTCCACACTCATGCTTAATCGCATCACTCATGTCAGTTTATTGATGTACAAAGTTAAAAAATATCATCAAAGATTGTTCTTTTTCAATAAATTATTATTTTACTAAAATATCGTAGTGCGTTAGCTCTTGGAATTGCTGCAATCGATTCGCCAACGAGTTTCTATCAATGGTTTCCATGCGTTCCGTTCCAAATTTTTCAACACAAAAAGAGGCCAATGCAGAGCCATAAATTACTGCGCTTTTTAGGTTTTCAAAAGAGATGTTTCCTGATTGAGCAATAAATCCAACAAAACCTCCTGCAAAAGTGTCTCCAGCTCCAGTAGGGTCAAAAACCTCTTCCAGCGGAAGTGCTGGAGCAGAAAAAATTTGGTTGTCATGGAATAACAAGGCGCCGTGTTCTCCTTTTTTAATAACAATATATTTGGGTCCCATGGACGCGATTTTTTGGGACGCTTTTACTAAGGAGTATTCTCCGGTAAGTTGCCGTGCTTCTTCATCGTTTATGGTGATAACATCAACTTTTTCAATTACTTCAAGCAATAAATCCCATGCATGCTCCATCCAAAAATTCATTGTATCGAGGACGATCATTTTGGGTTTTTGGGTCATTTGTTCCAACACACTCAACTGAACCGCTGGGTGAAGATTCCCAAGCATTACAATATCCGAATCGGTATATGCTTTGGGAACTACGGGCTGAAATTTTTCCAAAACATTCAGTTGCGTGTCAAGAGTATCTCTCATATTGAGATCGTTGTGGTATTTACCTTTCCAAAAAAAAGTTTTTCCCTCCTTAACAATTTCCAGTCCTGAAATATCTACATTTTTGTTTTTTAACAAGGTCAAATATTCTTCTGGAAAATCTCCTCCTACTGCAGAGACAATCGCCGTATCGATATCAAAATGAGAGGCAGAAAGCGCAATATAAGTTGCTGCCCCGCCTAAAATTTTATCTGTTTTTCCGAAGGGAGTTTCAATAGCATCAAAAGCTACCGTGCCTACCACTAAAAGTTTGTTCATCTTTTTTTTGGCAAAGATACAATTTCCCCCTTTAGTTTGAGGGCTTAAAAAGCGAGTCTTCTTTTTGGAATCCGCTGTCTGTAGAAAGGGTGTTGTTTTTGGATGCCGCCACAGCCAACTGATCGCAACGCTCGTTTTGAGGATGGTCGTTGTGTCCTTTTATCCATTGAAACGAAACGCTGTGTTTTTTGTAAACTTTTAAAAATTTGCGCCAAAGATCCGGGTTTTTTTTCCCTTTAAATTCTTTTCGTTCCCATTGGAACACCCATTTTTTTTCGACAGAATCGGAAACGTATTTAGAGTCTGTAAAGACAATCACTTCCGAAGCGTTTTTGAGTTTTTTTAGCGCAACAATAACCGCCATCAACTCCATTCTATTGTTGGTCGTATAATGAAATCCTTCCGAAAACTCTTTGACATATCCTTTTCCACACCATTCCATAAGAATGCCATAGCCTCCGGGGCCGGGATTTCCTCGAGCAGAACCGTCTGTATAAATATGTATTTTGGGCTTATTCATTATCAAATAACGATTCTATAACCTTTGGAAAATGGGTTTGTTCCAATTCGTGGATTTTTTGTGCCACGTCCTGCGGGCTGTCATTTTCAGAAAGGGCTACTTCCTCTTGAAAAATAATTGCCCCTTCGTCGTAAGCTTCATTTACATAATGAATGGTAATTCCTGTTTTGGACTCTCTATTTTTAACAACCGCCTCGTGAATGTGCATACCATACATTCCTTTGCCTCCATAGTTGGGGAGCAACGCTGGGTGAATGTTGATGATTTTATTGGGAAATTGGGAAACTATTTCCGGTGTGATTTTCCACAAAAAACCAGCTAAGACAATCCAATCGGGCGATAATTCGCTCAACTTTGATTGAACATTTTTTGTTTCTAAAAAATCATTTCTGTCAAAAACAGTAACGGGTACCTTGTGTTTTTTGGCGCGAAAAACCACTTTGGCGTTAGGATTGTTACAAAAAAGATGAGTGACTTTGGCTGTTTTGGTTTTTTGAAAATATTGGATAATATTTTCTGCATTGGTTCCTGAACCCGATGCAAAAAGTACAATAGTAGTGGTTTTTAAAGCCTTCATAATGTATTTTAGACTACAAATAAAAACAATTAATTTCCAATTTGGGCTCCTTAAGTTCAAAAAATAGTATCTTCGTAATGAAGATATTTTCATCAAAAACATTGGAAGTATCAATAAATTTTTATTTTTGCCAACAATTTTAATTTAAAAAATCAAATATTATGTCAGACATTGCATCACGCGTAAAAGCAATTATTGTAGACAAATTAGGGGTTGATGAAAACGAAGTCGTAACTGAGGCTAGTTTTACTAACGACCTTGGCGCAGACTCACTTGATACGGTAGAACTTATCATGGAGTTTGAAAAAGAATTTGATATCCAAATTCCAGACGATCAGGCTGAAAACATTGCTACAGTAGGCCAAGCTGTTCAGTATATCGAAAGCGCGCAATAATAACACCCCTTTTCTTATGAACTCTAAGCGAGTCGTTGTTACCGGACTGGGGGCTTTAACCCCTATCGGAAACAATATTGAAGAATATTGGAATGGTTTGATAGCTGGTAAAAGCGGAGCAGATTTTATCACACGCTTTGATGCATCGAAATTCAAAACGCAATTTGCTTGTGAATTAAAGGGATTTAATTCGTTAGATTATTTTGATCGAAAAGAAGCACGAAAATTAGACCCTTTTTGTCAGTACGCTCTTGTGGCGTCTGACGAAGCCATTCTAGATGCTCGTCTTGATTTGAATTCTATTGATAAAGATCGAGTAGGTGTCATTTGGGGTGCAGGAATTGGCGGATTGGAAACTTTCCAAAACGAAGTGCTCAACTTTGCTGCTGGTGACGGATCTCCTCGATTCAATCCTTTTTTTATTCCAAAAATGATTTCGGATATCGCGCCGGGGATGATTTCTATCAAACACGGTTTTAGAGGGCCCAATTTTACCACTGTTTCTGCTTGTGCATCTTCTGCCAATTCCATTATTGACGCACTGAATTATATCCGTTTGGGATTTGCCGATGTGATTGTTACTGGTGGTTCTGAAGCAGCAGTTACCATTGCAGGTATGGGCGGTTTTAATGCCATGCATGCCCTTTCTACTCGAAACGAAGATCCCAAAACGGCTTCACGTCCTTTTGACAAAACTCGTGACGGTTTTGTATTGGGCGAAGGCGCTGGCGCACTTATTTTAGAGTCCTACGAACACGCTGTTGAGCGAGGTGCTACCATCTATGCTGAAATCGCTGGAGGCGGTTTGTCTGCCGATGCGCATCATATGACAGCTCCGCATCCGGAAGGATTGGGCGCTATCAATGTAATGAAAAACTGTTTGAATAACGCAGGAATGACCTTCGATCAGGTGGATGCTGTAAATATGCATGGAACTTCAACTCCCTTGGGAGATATTGCAGAGTCTAAGGCGCTAAAAGAGGTGTTTGGTGAGCATTTGTATACGATGAATATCAATTCTACAAAATCCATGACAGGCCATTTGTTGGGAGCTGCTGGTGCGGTAGAAGCGATTGCTTCTATTTTAGCAGTCAAAAACGGGATGGTTCCTCCCACAATTAATTACAAAACGCCGGACGATCAAATTGATTATAAAATCAATTTCACTTTCAACAAGGCACAAAAAAGAGACGTACACGTTGCCATGAGCAATACTTTTGGTTTTGGAGGTCACAATGCTTGTGTTTTAGTTAAAAAAATGGAATAGCTTTTTGCATGGGACGCATCAAAAGATTTTTTTGGAAAGCCCCCTCAAAAGACACTGATTTTGGTAATTCTGTTCAAAGCATTCTGGGCTTTCCCCCCAAAGACACACAACTCTATGAGCGTGTTTTTACGCACCGATCTATCGACAAAATCGACGATAAAGGAGTTCGAATCAATTACGAACGCCTTGAGTTTTTAGGAGATTCTGTATTAAGCACCGTAGTTTCGAGCTATTTGTTTGAAAACCTTCCCACAAAAGACGAAGGGTATCTTACCTTAATGAGGTCAAAAATTGTTCGTCGGGATTTTTTAAATGAAATCGGAAAAGGGCTTGGGCTTCAAAAACTGCTTCGTTCCAATGTCATTCAACAACATTATGGCGAAGATATTCACGGAAATTTATTGGAGGCTCTTATCGGAGCGGTGCTTGTTGATCTAGGATATGACACCTGTGTGAATTTTATTCAAACCAAAGTCATTGATCCGCATGTAAATCTTGATGCATTAGAAAATAAAGTGCTCAGCTACAAGGCGCTGTTGATGAATTGGTTTCAACGCAACAAAATGACTTATAATTATGAGCTTTTTGACGACACAGGAAACGAATCTCAAAAACATCACGG
>JAURCF010000059.1 GCA_030828565.1 Flavobacteriaceae bacterium | reverse complement strand
TGGTACATTTGTCCTTCTTTGTCAGGAAGTTGTCCTGTTCCAAAGCCAGAAGCTTCGTTTACCAAGTGAGGAACTTGAAATTCTTTGTAGCCAGCAGCGGTATTAAAGTCTAAGAAATAATTGATTAAAGCACGCTGTAATCGAGCTCCTTTGCCTTTATAAACTGGAAATCCAGCGCCTGTAATTTTAGTGCCCAACTCAAAATCAATGATGTCGTATTTTTTTGCCAATTCCCAATGGGGAAGCGCTTCTTGATGAAGTTTTGGCACAACCCCTTCTTTAAAAACTTCTTCATTGTCTTCTTCTGAATTCCCAGCAGGGACGTGTTCGTTGGGAATATTAGGAATTTGATATAAGATATTTTGAATGGCTTCGGAATGCGAGTTCAGATCTTCTTGCAATGCTTTGCTTTTTACTTTAAGCTGGCTTGATTTCTCCTTTAAAATATCCGCTTTTTTAGGTTCTCCTTTTTTATACAACACACCAATTTCTTTGGCGAGACTATTGGCTTCTGCTAGGGTTTGGTCCAAAATAGTTTGTGTAGCACGACGATTTTTGTCGGCTTCAATAACTTGTAGCAACAATTCACGAGCGTCAAAATTTCTTTTTATAAGTGCGTCGCATATTACATCAATTTGATCGCGAATTTGTGAAACTAATAACATACTATTCTGTTTGGAAGGATTCCGTATTCATTTACAAAGGTACGAGTTTGAATTTATGGATGAAATAGGATTTGCAATTATATTCAAATAGTATCCATCCACTTTTCACACAACGATTGATCTTTTTTCAATTGGACTGTTAAAGCGGCCATCGAATCGAATTTTTGTTCGTTTCGAATTCGTTTTAAAAATTTAACCGTTAGTAAACTCCCATAAAGTTCTTCAGACCAATTAAAAAAGTGAACTTCGATAGTACGTTCATTTCCTGCGACGGTTGGATTGAAGCCAATATTCATCATTCCATACACTTTTTTATTATCAATAGTAGCATATACCCAATAGGCGCCATTGGCAGGGATCAATTTATTTTTTTCTTGAACAACAATATTGGCTGTAGGAAATCCAATGGTTCTTCCGAGTGATTTTCCTTTTTCTACCTTGCCCGTCAAACCAAAAGGATTTCCTAGGTATGTATTGGCTTTTTCAATAGCACCTATTTCCAATGCTTTTCGAATTTTTGTAGAACTTACGGCTACTTCGGCGATCTGTTGTGCAGATATTTCAACAACTTCAAAATCATAGACTTCTCCAAACGATTTTAGATCGTTTATGTCAGCGCTTCGATTGCGCCCAAAACGGTGATCGTATCCAATAAACATCTTTTTGATATTGAGTTTTTCAACCAATATTGATCGAACAAATTCGGCAGGGCTTAGTCGCGAAAATTTTTCTGTAAAAGGCTGAATTACGAGCGTATTAAGCCCCATTTTTTCTAAGACCTCAATACGTTCATCAATAGTAGAAATTAACTGTAAAGGGGTTTCGGACTGTAACACGCGTCTGGGGTGAGGAAAAAAGGTTACTAAAACTGAATTGCATTGATTTTGGGCGGCTTCACTAACCAGTCGTTTGATAATTTGTTGATGACCAATGTGCACACCGTCAAAAGTTCCTATAGTAATAAAGGAGGGTTTTGCGCTTGAAAATTCAGCAAGATTACGGATAATTTCCATTTATTTACCGTTGAAAAGATTCATTGTGTTTTGAAGTCCAACGGTAGCAAAAGAGAGCACCATTTTTGCGCAGGTATCAATACGTTCAGGAAGTGCTTTTTTTTCTTCGGGAGACCATGGACTTAGTACATAATCAACTTGTCGTCCTTTTTGGTAGGAAGCTCCAATTCCAAAACGTAGACGAGGGTATTCGTGTGTTTGGAGTTTTAATTGAATGTCTTTGAGGCCATTATGCCCGCCATCAGAGCCTTTGGATTTCATTCGAATGGTACCAAAGTCAAGATTAAGATCGTCGGTAATTACGAGGATATTGTTTTGACTAATTTTTTCCTGTTGCATCCAATATTTAACAGCTTTACCGCTGAGGTTCATATAGGTATTGGGTTTTAAAAAAATCAAGATTCTTCCTTTGTATTTGTGCCACGCGACTTGTCCTAGTTTTTGAGTTTCAAAAGCAAATCCTTCTTGATTTGAAAGCTCGTCTAAAACATCAAATCCAATATTGTGTCGTGTGTGTTGATACTCAGCACCTATGTTGCCAAGACCAACAATCAATGTTTTTTTCATTGGTGGCGAATTGTTATCAGAATTTTTTTTTAGAAACGAAAACCAACTCATGTGGAATTTTTAGTAAAAATAAAAAAAGCATCCTGTTTTGATGCAGGATGCTTTAAAAATTTATGAGAGATGAATTTAAGCTTCTGCTTCGGGAGTTGCAGTTTCTCCTCCTTCAGCTGAAGTTTCTACACCTTCTTCGCCTTCAATTTCTTCTTCCTCTTCAATTTCTGCGACAGAAGTTCTTGCAGTTCGCACTTGACATACGACAGTGTTGTCTGGATGTAAAATTTTGAAGAGATCGCTTCCAACTTCAGTAACATACAATTTTTGTCCAAGCTTCAATTTAGAAATGTCAGCTTCAATGCTATCGGGTAGGTTAGCGGGAAGTGCTCTAACGCGAAGTTTTCGTTTATTTTTTCGCAATACACCACCACTGTTTCTTACACCAGGAGCTGTTCCTTTGATAATTACAGGGATGTCCATGCTAACTTCTTTATCATCAAAAAGTTGATAAAAATCGACATGAAGAATTTTGTCAGAAACAGGGTGAAACTGAATGTCTTGTAAAATAGCGTTAAAGGAAGTGCCATTTTCCAATGCAATCACAACTGTGTGAGCGTTTGGAGTGTACACTAATTTGGAGAACGCTAGTTCATCCGCTGAAAAGTGTAAAGGACTGTTTCCTCCGTATAAAACGCAAGGTACCTTTCCAGCATTACGTATGGCCTTGGTAGCTACCTTGCCCACGCTTTCTCTTTGAGATCCGTTAATCGTAATTGATTTCATTTAGAATGATTTATATTAAAAATTTACATTACAAATTTAGAGCTGATGGATTTGTTGTGATGCACGTTTAACATAACAGCAGCAAACAATTCAGCGCAGCTAAGCACTTTAACTTTAGGGCTTTTCTTTTTTAGGGGAATACTATCGGTAACAATCAATTCCAATAATTTGGAATTTTCGATACGCTCATAGGCATCTCCTGACAGTAGTGGATGGGTACAAATAGCACGAACACTTTTTGCTCCTCGTTCAATCATTAAGTCAGCAGCTCGAGTCAGCGTTCCAGCCGTATCGACCATGTCATCAACCAAAACTACATTTTTACCTTTAACTTCACCAATAAGTTCCATGTGAGAAATGATATTGGCTTTTTTTCGTTGTTTGTAACAAATAACCACATCTGAGCTTAAGCTTTTGGAATAGGCATAAGCTCTTTTGGATCCTCCCATATCGGGAGAAGCAATGGTAAGGTTATCTAGTTTTAGACCTTCCAAATAAGGCATAAAAATGGTAGAAGCATACAGATGATCGACAGGTTTTTCAAAAAATCCTTGAATTTGATCTGCATGAAGATCCATTGTGATGATGCGTGTTGCTCCAGCAGCTTCCAAAATTTTAGCAATCATTTTGGCACCAATCGGAACGCGGGGTTTGTCTTTTCTATCTTGACGCGCCCAACCAAAATAGGGCATCACCGCAGTAATATGTCTAGCAGATGCACGTTTTGCTGCATCGAGCATTAACAACATCTCCATGAGATTTTCTGAAGACGGGTGCGTAGATCCGATAATAAATATCCGTGACCCTCGAACCGATTCTTCAAACGAGGGTTGAAACTCTCCATCGCTGTAACGTGAAAAAATCACGTTGCCCAAAGGAGCGCCAAAAGACTTTGCAATTTGCGCTGCTAATACTTCACTTTGTGTACAAGCAAAAATTTTGGCTTCTGTGACAGAATTAGGCATCTATTGAATTGATAATTAGTTTGTTTCCCTAAAGGTGCGCAAATTTAAACAATTATTTGATGTATTAAAGTGAATAATGCAGGATTTTTTAATGAGGAGTGAATTTTATTTTATAATTTTGCCCTCCGATTGCCTTGGTGGCGGAACTGGTAGACGCGCTGGATTCAAAATCCAGTTTCTTCGGAAGTGTGGGTTCGATTCCCACCCAAGGTACTTGTTATTCCCAAGCATAATTTTTATACTTGGGAATATTTTTTTGTTTTAGAGTGAGATCTTAATACAAATTTTGTTCAGCCAACTTTCTGAATATTTCGATGGTTTGGTTCGAAAACAAATCAATAGAGTCTACACAACGGGATAAATCTTCTTTTTTGGATTTGTCCCTTTTTTTCTTTCTTCGATTTACGCTGTTAAAATGATGTAAGCGGTTCGAACTTTTTTATTTTCAAATTGAAAATTTTTTATAAAGTATCGCTGCCTTTTTTATAAGTTCGGTTTTTTAATTGTAATTTGCAATCAATCAAAACTTTACACTATGAAAAAATTTATTTATTTATTGATATTGGTTTTTGTTGTTTCTTGTGACAATTCAGACGACAACAATTCAGATGACAACAATTCAATCGAAAATTCTTCTGTTGGAATTCCAACGTTAGATGCAACAGGAACTTTGGCTGAACAAACTGTTGAAGAGGCTAAAAAAGTCATTTATGGAAAATGGTCTATTGATAATGGCTTAGGCATCACAGGAAATGTGAATGGTTCGAAATCTAAATCTGTGAACTTTGAATCATCCTCTTTAAACAGCAACACCTGTGAGTTTGATTATATAGAATTTACGGACGATCACTTCTTAATGGGATTTATCTTTAACGAAGAACCCCAAGCTGTTTTTGGAATTTATACACTAAACGAAGATTCAAATGGATTTGTTTCAAGCGTAGATTTATTTATAGACGAAAGCGGTTCAGAATTAAAAATTGCTACGTTGACTGATGTGGTTGTTACTGAAAGCAGCACTGAATTAACGGCAACGTTTACTATAGAACTTTCCATTCCTGAAGAATATGCTGAATATCAGGTGTGCAACAACCTCCAAGGAGATTACAATGCCCAAAAGGAAGTGCCGATGGACGAAAGCTATACTGAAGATGAGAATTCCAATCATGCATTATTTGTAAATGATTGGGTTTTAGAAAGTATCGTAGATTCCAACGGACAAGACCTAACGTTAGAATATCTTTCTTACCCCTGCTATTTTTATGACGAAACAACCTACGAAGAAGCATACCTTGAAGGGTGTTCTCCAGCTTCTGACTTGTACCTTTCAGTTTCTACTTTTGGCACATATACTTTTGCTTATGTGGGAAGCTCCGAAGGAACTGATGTTGAAGTTGACACTTGGGCGTGGACAGATTCCACTCAAACCGCTTTTTATGTTAATGATGGGTATGAAATAGTCTCTGTCGTGAGCCTAACCGAATCAAAAGGCGTGTTTTCAACTACAGACGATTATGAAGATATAACACTCTTTTATACTTTTCGTAGCCTCTAAAACAACAAATATTTTTTTAAATTTAAAAACCCCTGCAATGTTACATTGTGGGGGTTTTTTGTGATCAAAGTATATAAAACCACTCATTTTGTATTTATTAAAAAAAGTTAAATTTGTTGTAATGCAACAATAATTGATAAAAAGCTACTAACGCTTCAACATTTATTAATGAATTTAAACAAAATTAAAAAGAGCAGCTATTTAATACTTGTTATCTTTTTAGTCATTTTTGAAACTTTCCATATAACCAAAGGACACTGGCAAGGAGACTTTTTTGAACATTCTGCGGTTGTCAATGAATTATCTAAAAATTTATTGCATCCCAACAACCCAATTATAAAATCAAATACTTCTCATGCCTTTTTTTCGCCCTATTCAATTCTCGTTGCCTCTTTTTCAAAAGTTACGGATCTTAACTCAATCAACTCATTAGCTTATTTTGCGTATTTTAATCTTATTTTTTTTCTTTATAGCTTGTATTTTTTTTCAAAATCTATTTTTAAAAAAAACTACGGATTAATAGCTTCTTTAATTTTACTTTTTACAATGTTTCTTTGGGGAGAATCACCGTTTGTTTGGAGTGGGTTTTATCACATTTTTGCGTTACATAAGGTATTAGCTTATCCCTCAACCTTCGCTATTTCAATAACATTACTGACCTTAGGATTAGTTTCAAAGAATCATAAAAAATATTTTTTTACAATCATTTTTTGCAGCACCGTTGTGATTATTTCACACCCAACAACTGCAATAATTTTATTTATCTCTATTTTTACATTGGTTTTTTCTCATAGTAATTATTCCATAAAACGCGCTGTTTTTAAGTCTATCAAGCTAATATTCCCTAGTATATTATTAAGCTTAGCTTGGCCGTATTTCAATATTGTTGAATTATTTATTGGTAATAAAAGCGCTGCAGATTTTCATGATCACTCCTTTTTGATGTACACCGATATTTTAAAGAAAAACTGGCCTATTTTACTTACAATACCCTGCTTTATTTATTCTAAAAAAAACGCAAAAGTTGTGTTTATAACACTAACCATTATTTTTTTGACATTGGTTTACATTACCGGTTATTTGTTTAATTTTTATGGAGTTTCAAGAGTAATTTCGGGAGTCATGTTCTTTTCGCACGTCCTAATTGCTTACACGGTCACAAGCTTTTTAGCCAAGTCGAATCTATTTAAAAAACGTTATTTATTATTCGTACTTTCAGTATTCCTACTTTCTATTTCCTTAAATTTTATAGAGCTGGGCAAGGTTTTTATGGGAATATTTAAGAAAAAAGACATCGAATATTACAATAAATTTTCATTTCTCAAAAGCGAAGTAACCCCCAATGATATCATTCTGTCTGATAGCAAGTCCAATTGGATTATACCTTCGTATAATGGTAAAGTTATTGCCTCCAGACATCCCATATATTGGATTGATGATTACAAAGAAAGAAGAACGGATGTTACTTCTTTTTTCAGTAAAGAAAGTAGTGATTCGCTTAGGCTTATCACAATCCAAAACTACCGACCAGACTATATTTTGATAAATTTTTCGAATATTGAAATTAGTTCTTCAACACATCGTTGGTTGAAAAGTTTGGGAGAAACTGTTTACGAGGAAAACAACTTGGAACTCCTAAAATTACACCAAAAATAATACGCATATTTATGCCATTAAAATCGGGTTTTTTAATTTAAAGCATCAATCACTAAAATGATTAATAACAAAAAAATAATAGTCGTATTGCCCGCATTTAATGCTGAAAAAACACTCAAACAAACTTTCGATGAAATACCATTAGATATAGTTGACGAAATCATTCTTGTAGATGACAACAGCAGTGACACCACCTATGAATTAGCAAAAAAGCTAAAAATAAACCATATCATTAGGCATGATATAAATTCTGGGTATGGCGCCAACCAAAAAACCTGCTATAACAAAGCATTGGAGTTGAAAGCCGATATTATTGTTATGTTACATCCTGACTATCAATATACACCAAAGTTGTTACATTCTATGTGTTATTTGATTGCCAACGACCTATATGAAGTCGTACTAGGCTCTCGAATTTTAGGTAAAGGAGCTTTGAAAGGAGGGATGCCCCTTTATAAGTATTTTTTCAATCGATTATTAACCCTAGTTCAAAATATTTTGATGGGACAAAAACTTTCTGAATATCATACAGGGTATAGAGCTTTTTCCTCAAAAGTTCTAAATCAAATCCCTTTTAAAAACAACTCTGATGATTTTATTTTTGACAATCAAGTCATTGCTCAAGTCTGTTTTGAAGGCTATGAAATTGCAGAAATTACATGCCCTACAAAATACTTTAAAGAAGCCTCTTCAATAAACTTTAAAAGAAGTTGTATTTATGGTATAGGTGTTTTAGTGACCTCGTTAAAGTTTTTTATGGCTTACTATTTAAACGTAAACATTAAACTATTTAAAAAAAATTGAATTAACCCAATAGTTTCAAGTCTCCAAAACACACGCCTCTTTAACCGCTATGTACATGCCTAAAATATCATATTCATAAAAAATAAATAATTTATACAAACAATTTTGTTATATACATAATTTTTGTATCTTTAAAATGTGAAATTCTTATTTATCACACTATACTTTTAACCCGTGTGGACTGGGTTTTATAATATAGTCGCGGGTGGAGAGAACGCACCCGGATCAATCGTTACATAAGTTTGACGCTAAAAGATTAGAAATCATGAGCGAAGAAATTATGATAGCACTTGAGCCAAACCAAGGTCATGCCCTGGCAATGCTTGAGTTAGAAAAAAAATAAACCCAAGTTTATTTTAACCTAAAAACGGCTTTTTGTAAGCCGTTTTTTTAGTCTACAAAGGTTTCTTTTATCACGTCTTTGCATTTTTCAACTTCCAACTTTGTTAGACTTTCAAAAACTTGTATAATTCTGGTTTTATTAACTGTCCGAATAGGATTGTCCCTGCAAGAAAAGAAATCAATGCCGTTATTCGTCCTAATTTTATATGTCTGTCTGTCGTCATTTTCAGCTTGTGTACAACGGTTTGGCTATGCGTAGTTGCGTGGTTTAGCACTTAACTTTGCAAGTACACACCAAACTGAAAATCCGCAAGGATTCTCAGAAGTAGGCGAGAACAAGCAATTACTTATAGCCATTGTTAG
>JAURCF010000016.1 GCA_030828565.1 Flavobacteriaceae bacterium | reverse complement strand
GGCGGTACTCCAAAATCATCGGCCATTTTCACAACAGCTTGATTCATTAACGGAGGCCCACAGAAATACACTTCGATATCTTCTGGAGTTTCGTGATGATTCAAATAATTATCAATTACGACTTGGTGAACAAACCCAACAAATCCGTCTCCCTCGCCATCGAGTCCGTCTTTGACTTTCCAATTGTCTTCTTCCAAAGGTTCTGACAAGGCGATATAGAATTTAAAATTGGGAAAATCCCGTTCAAGAGCTCGGAAATGCTCAGTATAAAACAATTCACGTTTGGAACGACCTCCATACCAAAAAGTAACTTTTCTGCCTGTTTTGAGGGTTCTGAAAAGGTGATACAAATGCGAACGCATAGGAGCCATTCCAGCACCACCACCCACATACATCATTTCGGACTCGGAGTGATTGATAAAAAATTCTCCATAAGGTCCTGAGATGGTCACTTTATCTCCCGCTTTTTTGGAGAAAATATAGGAAGAAGCCACACCAGGATTTACATCCATCCATGCATTTTTAGATCGATCCCATGGCGGAGTAGCGATTCGAACGTTGAGCATAACTTCTCTTCCTTCTGCAGGGTATGAAGCCATAGAATAGGCTCTTTCGACTGTTTCTGGGTTTTTCATTGTCAATCCCCACAAACCAAATTTATCCCATTCCAATTTAAATTTTTCTTTATCCTCTGGATGCTCTTCGGGATGAGCAGTGATATCAATTTCGTCGAATTTAACTTCACAAGGTGGGATTTCAATTTGAATGTAACCCCCTGCTTTGTAATTCATGTCTTCTGGAATTTCGACAACAAATTCTTTGATAAACGAAGCAACATTCCAGTTTCTTACAACAGTTCCTTCCCATTTTTTAATTCCAAAAACTTCTTCTGGAACTTCAATGACCATATTTTGTTTTACTTTGACTTGACAGCCCAAACGCCATCCTTCAGCAATTTCTTTTCGAGAAAAGTGCGGTGCTTCTGTAGGGAGAATTTCTCCTCCACCTTCAGAAACAATGCATTTGCATTGAATACAAGTACCTCCACCACCACAAGCAGATGGTAAAAATATTTTGTTGTTTCCTAAGGTTGACAAGAGCGTGCTTCCAGAGCTGACCTCAACGTTTTTTTCCCCATTAATTAACAAGGAAACAGGCCCAGAGGGTAAGAGTTTTGCCTTAACACCCAACAACATTCCTACAAGGAGGAAAACAACTACTAAAAAAACAACGATACTGGCAATAATTACGGTGCTATCCATTTTCTTTTTCTATTCCGTTACAATTTAATTCCCATAAAACTCATAAACCCAAGGGCCATAAGTCCTGTTATGATAAACGTAATTCCCAACCCACGAAGGGGTGCTGGCACGTTTGAATAAGCAATTTTTTCGCGAATGGCAGCAATGGCAACAATGGCTAACAACCATCCTATTCCTGAGCCTAAACCATACACCGCAGATTCTCCAATTCCTGCAAAATCTTTTTGTTGCATAAACAACGATCCTCCTAGAATGGCGCAGTTTACAGCAATTAAGGGTAAGAATATACCTAAAGCACCGTAGAGAGCAGGCGCAAATTTTTCGACAATCATTTCTACCAACTGAACCATGGATGCAATTACGGCAATAAACATGATAAAGCTCAAAAAGCTTAGATCGACTGTAGCGTATTCATCGCCCAACCAAGAAAGTGCTCCAGGCTTAAGTAAGTAATTGTCTAACAAAAAGTTAATCGGAACTGTAATGGCCAAAACAAAAATAACTGCGAACCCTAAACCAACAGCGGTTTTTACCGTTTTAGAAACTGCTAAATAAGAACACATCCCTAAAAAATAGGCGAAAATCATGTTCTCAATAAAAATACTTTTTACAAATAAATTAAAATATGCTTCCATGTCGAGTTAGTTTTTTTCGATGAGTTTACGGTTACGCGCTCGTTGAACCCAAATAATGATTCCTACAGTAATCAAAGCCATGGGAGACAACAACATCAAGCCGTTGTTTTCGTAACCCATTTCATAAAAACTATCAGGAATTACTTGATAGCCCAGCAATTTTCCAGAACCTAATAATTCTCTAAAGAAGGCTACAAGAATTAGGAGAAAACCATATCCCGCAGCATTTCCAATTCCATCTAGAAAAGATTTCCAAACACCGTTGCCCAATGCAAAGGCTTCCAATCGTCCCATTACGATACAGTTAGTGATAATCAACCCTATGAAAATGGAAAGTTCCTTACTCACATCATAAGCATACGCTCGAAGTACTTGATCGACCAAAATTACCATGGATGCAACCACAACCAATTGAACAATGATTCGAATTCGATTGGGGATCAAATTTCGCAGCAAGGAAATAATCACGTTACTAGCTGCCATAACCGCTACCACAGAAAGACTCATAACGATAGCAGGCTTGAGTTGGACTGTAATTGCTAGTGCCGAACAAATTCCTAAAACTTGAACCGTAATAGGATTGTTGTCATCAAGAGGATCGGATAGTAATGCACGATTCTTTTTTGAAAACAGGGGTTCTTTTTCCTTTGCCACAAACAAAATGATTGGATTTTTGGTGGTGTTTTTCTTTTTATTGGACATAACTCAAATCGATTAATGTTGCCGCAGATTCTTTTTCTTTTTCAAAATAAGGTATATAATATTGCATACGCTCTATGATCATATCAGTAACACCGTCACCGGTAATGGTAGCTCCAGAAATCGCATCAACTTCGTGGTCGTTTTTATCGAGGTTGTTGGGGTCATTATTGGTTTTAGAAACTGCAATACCTTTGAGGGTTCCGTCTTCGGCAAAAACTTTTTCATCAATAAAACGGTCTTGAAACCATTGTGTGGTGATTTCGGCTCCGAGTCCTGCGGTTTCGGCTTTGTGATCAAAAACGACACCTTTGATGGTGTTTTTATCAGATTTTAATGAAATATATCCCCAAATAGCATCCCAAAGTCCCGCACCGCGGAGAGGAATGATATAGTACTTTTCATTTTCGACGTTGGCAACGTAAATTGGGAATCGTTGTTCATCCACCTCTTTTTTTACTTCGATAGCTAATTTTATATCGCTAAACGCATCCACTTGAGGGTCGATTGAACCGTCTTTTCTGAGCGAAAGTTGAGACTCGATGTACTCATTAAATTTTCCTTCGGCTGCTTCGCGATCGATTTCAATACCGATCGTAGCTAGAATGTTTTGCATTTTTTCTTTACGGACATTTTCAGCTTGAAGGTCTTGCAATGAAGTGGCTGCAAAAGCCAAAACAGAAGCAACAACAATAACCATAACAGCTGCAAATCCAAAAGTGTAAGCGTTAGAATCTCTATTCATTATTAAGCAGTTTTGAGCGTGACATTTGCCATGCGATTTTTTCTTCGTTTGATATTCGCCTGAACAACATAGTGGTCAATGGTGGGAGCAAATACGTTCATAAGCAATATGGCTAGCATGACTCCTTCTGGATATGCCGGATTGAAAACTCGTATTAAAATACAAAATACTCCGACCAAGATTCCATAAATCCATTTTCCTTTTGTGGTTTGTGCGGCAGATACAGGATCTGTTGCCATAAACACCACTCCAAAAGCAAATCCACCAACAATTAGGTGATTGATCCAATGGAAGCTCATCAGCTCATTGGCTCCCCAAAGGTTGAAAAGCATTCCTACAACAGCGGCTCCAATCACTCCCCCAACCATAATTCTCCAGCTTCCAACACCAGTAAAAATTAAAATAAGAGCTCCTACCAGTACCCAAAGCGTCGAAGTTTCAGCAATCGACCCTGGAATAGACCCCATGAACATTTCAAAAATACTGTACGAAACTTCATTTCCACTGGCCAAAGAACCTAAAATGGTTTCTCCAGAGATTCCATCAACAGCAGAAGCTTCCGAAACCCATACTTGATTTCCAGACATATAGGTTGGATATGCAAAAAAGGCAAACGCTCGTGCGGTAAGGGCTGGATTGAGGATGTTCATTCCTGTTCCTCCAAAGGCTTCTTTTCCTATAAATACTGCAAAAGCTACAGAAATTCCAACCATCCAAAGAGGAATATCTACCGGCATGATCATCGGAATCAAAAGTCCTGTTACCAAATATCCTTCATTTACTTCGTGTCCTCTATACACTGCAAAAGCAAATTCAATAGCCAAACCTACACCGTAAGACACTGCAATCATTGGTAATATTTTCCAAGAACCGTGAATCAATGCATCCAAGAAAGTAAAAGCTTCCCCTGTTTGAATAAAATACTGATATCCTGTATTGTAAATTCCATAAATAAGAGCCGGAACTAAAGCAATGATTACGGTAATCATCGTACGCTTTAAATCAACAGCATCACGAATGTGTGCTCCTTTTTGAGTAGTGTGGTTTGGAACATACAAAAAGGTGTCCAAAGCATTTATAGCTGGTGCAAAACGTTCCAGTTTTTGACCTTTTCCAAAAGGTTTTTTAATTTGGTCTATTGTGTTTCTCAAATTCATAGTGCTATTTTTAACCAACTTCTTTTAACAACAAATCAAGGCTTTCACGGATAATTGTCTGTGCTTCGATTTTTGAAGTAGATACATAATCCACCAGTCCAAAATCTTCAGGAGCCACTTCATAAATACCTAAACTTTCCATTTTTTCAATATTTTGAGCCATACATTCTTTTAGCAATTGCATGGGTAAGATATCCATCGGAAGAACACGTTCCATTTCTCCAGTAACAACCAAAGCACGATCTTCTCCGTTAAGATTGGTATTGGCAACATACTCTCGTTTACCAAACAACCACGATAAAGAGGTTCTTGACATACTGTGGATATTATTGTTTACAAAGGGCAACCAACCAAACATGCGATAATGATTCCCTTCAGGAATGACAGACACCGAGTTGTTGTAAAAGCCTATGTAATTATTGACAGAAACTGTTTCACCGCTAAGAACATCACCATTTATAAAACGATGCTTAGGTGCATTTTCAATGTCCTCTGCTTGTAACAATGAGGCGATAGTAGCGCCAATTACCGTTTTTAAATAAACCGGCTTGGCAACACCAGAACCCGCAAGGGCAATGGTTCTTTGTGCTTCAAATTTTCCTGTTTGAAAAAAACGTCCCAAAATGGCAACGTCTTCTGGATTGATAACCCAAACACGTTCGCCAGCATTTATCGGATCGATATGATGGATTTGAATTCCTACATTTCCAGCGGGATGTACCCCTGAAACTTTATGAATTTCTACATTTTTCACCTCGGTAAAAAAGGACGTAGTATCTGATTGAACTCCCAAGTGAACCGATCCTTCTGTAAGTTTGTTCAAAACGTCAATACCGACTTGAAAGTCATTTTCTTGTCCTGTCAAAGCAATTTGATAATCAACCGCCAAAGGGGCTGTTGAAAACGTTGAGATAAAAATTGACTTTGGAGATTGGTTTGGATCAGCAATCACATCGTATGGTCGTTGTTTGATAAACGGCCAACATCCACTTTTCAATAAAACACTTTTGAGTTCGTCAGAAGAGTAGGCATCTAAATCTTTCAACTTGGTAGATTTAAATACATTACTTGCGTCTGGCTTCACAACAATTTCAAGAATTTTTCTTTTATCGCCACGTTTGATTTCTTGGATGGTTCCGCTCACAGGCGAAACGAATCGTATAGAATCCAAATACTTGGAAAAGAAAATTTCATCACCCGCCTTAACACGATCGCCTTCTTTTACGACCATCTTGGGGGTAACAGAGTGAAAGTCAGTGGGTTTGATGCAAACTGTTGGAGAAATGGGTGCTTTTATAACGATGTTTTCAGCAGCCCCTTTGAGCTTAATTGATAAGCCTTTTTTAATTCGAATGTCGTTGGACATATGTTCGTAATTATGTTTGATAAAAATCCATGCAAATTTACCATTTTAAAGCCTCAAGTAAAAGCCTTTTTAATTAAAATTATTATTTATAACTATTCTAAATAATTTGTTTAAAGTTGCTCCTATTTGTATTTTAGGGGCTATGTTATTAAGCCCTATTTTTTCTATATATTTACAAAAAAAAAGATCATTGCCCAATGCAGAATCTTAAACAAAACTTTTTATTCCTTTTGCTGTGCTTTGGTTCTTACGCACAGGTTTTTGAACTTCAAAAACCACCTGACCACATCAAAAGCATTCAGTTTCGATCTGAAAATTCGTCCGAACCTTTCCCCATTTTACAATTCAACGAAGTAGCTGTTTTAAGTTTTGATGATTTAAATGCCGATGAGGCTGATTATTATTACACCCTTCAACATTATACTCACGATTGGAAAAAATCCGACTTGTTTGAATCGGAATATATCGAAGGGTTTGACAATTTGAGGATTCGAACGTATAAAAATTCCTTCAACACCTTACAACCCTACTCGCATTATCAACTTCGCATTCCTAACGAACAAACCCAACTCAAATTATCAGGTAATTATGCCCTTTCTATTTACGACGATTCCGACAGGTTGGTATTCAATCGTAGATTTGTGATCTATGAAGACACGGCCTCTGTTGGCGTTGAAGTAGTTCGATCAAGAGATTTGGAATATATCGAAAGCTCACAATCGGTTCAATTTTCAATCAACACTCAGGAACTGTTAGTTCGAAACCCTTCTGAGGAAATCAAGCCCATAATTTTACAAAACTATATATGGGATTCGGCCATTAGCAACCTTTCGCCCCAATTCACACTAGGGAGTGTTTTGTACTACAAATACGACAAAGAAACGCGCTTCGAGGGAGGCAATGAGTATTTGTATTTTGACACAAAAGACATACGAATTAGCAGTGGAAATGTTTACGGGGTTCAACTTGAAGATTTGTATAACACTTATTTGTATTCCAATGAAGTGAGGGCCGGTCGACCTTATTCATACGCTCCAGATATCAATGGAGATTTCGTAATCCGAACGCTTCAAGGAACCGATTCAACCATTGAAGCCGACTATTCTATAGTACACTTTTCACTTCGAACCGAGCCTTTGGCTGCCTCGGCAGAGGTTTTTGTGGTTGGCGGTTTCAACGATCATCAACTGGACGACCGTCACCAGCTTTTTTACAACGAATTATTGAGGCAATATGAAGGATCGGCTTTGTTAAAACAAGGGTTTTACAACTATCATTTTGAATATTTAGAAGCAGGTAAAACCTTGTATCCCAACCTTATTGGCGGAAGTCATTGGGATACTGAAAACCAGTACATTGTGTTGGTATATCTCAAAAAATTTGGGCAACGACACGATAGTTTACTTGGTGTTGGATCAGGAAGTTCGTTAAACATTCGCAATTAGTTTTTTTAATTTTTAAAAAATCAATACCTTAGCATAACTAGCTATGTAAGATCGCTGTTTTTATGATTCATCAAGTTACACAAGGCATTTCTATTTCAGTCGAAACTGTTTTTAAAGGCACTTACTTTAAAAACTATCAAAGAGTGTTTGCTTTTGCTTATGAAATTTCCATCCGAAATCAGAGCAAAGATTGTGTGCAATTAAAATCCAGGCATTGGAAAATATTTGATGCATTGAACGCTTTAGAAATTGTAGATGGCGAGGGCGTCGTTGGAGAAAAACCCATTCTGCAGCCAGGGCAACTCCACTCCTATACTTCGGGCTGTCTTTTGACATCTCCTATCGGAGCTATGCGTGGTTATTTTCGAATGATCAATTTTACAACTTCTAAAAATTTTAGAGCCTATATTCCCGCTTTCAAGTTGAGTGCTCCTTTTGCTATCAATTAAAAATCTTTAGTTTTTTCAGCTTAAGTGCTCTATATTTGTATTACACAATTCTCAATAAAAACAACTATGGCTTCAGGATTTTTTAAAACACCGCAACCAATTAACGAACCTGTTAAAGATTATTCAATAAATTCCCCCGAACGGGAAGAAGTTTTAGCAACCTACAAGACCCTTTACAATAAGCAAATTCAAGTTCCATTGTATATAGGAGATTCTGAGATTGTTACCAAACAACAAACCAATATGTTTCCACCACACGATCATCAACATTGTGTAGGTAGCTACTCAATCGCTGACCAAAGTCATATTGAAAAAGCGATTGAAGCTTCCCTTGAAGCTCGAACGTCATGGGCCACTATGGATTGGGAACAGCGAGCAGCAATTTTTCTAAAAGCAGCCGACTTAATTGCAGGGCCGTATCGCTCAAAAATCAATGCAGCTACAATGATTGCGCAATCCAAAACCATTCATCAAGCGGAAATTGATGCGGCTTGTGAGTTTATTGATTTTCTCACATTTAATGTTCAGTTCATGTCTGAAATTTACAGCGAACAACCCATATCCTCTGAAGGGGTTTGGAATCGACTGGAATACCGTCCTTTGGAAGGGTTTGTGTATGTAGTTTCACCGTTTAATTTTACTGCTATTGCGGGGAATTTGTGTGCCAGTGCTGCGCTTATGGGAAATGTTGTGGTGTGGAAACCCAGTGATCATCAGGTATATTCGGCGCAAGTGATTATGGAAATTTTCAAAGAAGCAGGTTTGCCAGATGGTGTCATCAATATGGTGATGGGGGATCCCGAAATGATCACCAATACCGTATTGAGCAACCCACATTTCTCTGGAATTCATTTTACAGGTTCTACCCATGTTTTTAAAAATATTTGGGGGAAAATTGGCGCAAATATTCAGCAATACAAAACATATCCTCGAATTGTAGGAGAAACAGGAGGGAAAGATTTTATAGTCGCACATCCCTCGGCAAACACCAAGATTGTATCAACTGCCATTGTTAGAGGAGCCTTTGAATTTCAAGGACAAAAGTGTTCCGCAGCATCGCGAGTATATTTGCCCAATTCTATAGCCAATGAGGTGATAGACAACGTCAAAAAAGACATTGAATCCATCACAATTGGATCGCCTGAAAACTTTGAAAACTTTATGACAGCTGTAATTCATGAAGCGTCTTTTGACAAATTGGCTGGAGTGATTGATCGAGTGAAAGAGGACAATGAAGCGGAAATCGTTGCTGGAGGAACTTACGACAAGTCTCAAGGATATTTTATTCATCCTACTGTGATTCTTACCAAGAACCCCCATTATAGTACTATGGAAACCGAATTGTTTGGTCCGATAGTCACCCTCTACATATATCCAGACAACGAGTGGGAGGAAACATTGAAATTGATAGACAATACCTCAGAATATGCCCTTACGGGAGCTGTGATTTCTTCGGATCGAAAAGCCATTGACTCGGCCACAAAACTTTTGGTCAATGCAGCTGGAAATTTTTACATTAACGATAAACCTACGGGAGCAGTGGTTGGACAGCAACCTTTTGGCGGCGCACGTGCCTCAGGAACCAACGATAAGGCTGGATCAAAGTTAAATCTTTTGCGATGGGTTTCTCCACGATTGATCAAAGAAACACTCGTCCCTCCTACTGATTATCGCTATCCATTTTTGGGAAAATAAAACCCTTTTACATTGATAAATGCACTACTTTTTTGGTTTCAAAAAAAGGAGCTTCAAAGTACGTTTGCAAATCGTAACTTTTAGCTTTGGGAAAAGTTGACAATTCTTCTGTCAAATCTCCTCCTTTGAGATAAAGGATTCCGTTTGGCAATTCGTGACGACTCTTTTTTTTGATTTTACCTTGAACCAATGCAACAAAATCGGTCATGTTGGCAACGGCTCTGCTTACAACAAAATCATACGAACCGGCAACCCGCTCCGAACGAACGTGTTCGGCCGTTGCATTCTTCAAGTCCAATTCTTCAATTACTGCCCGAACTACTTTGACTTTTTTACCCAATGCGTCGATACAATGAAACTGAGTTTCTGGAAATAAAATAGCAAGGGGAATTCCCGGAAAACCGCCTCCTGTTCCCACATCCAATATTTGAGCATTGGGCAAAAAAGATTGGATTTTAGCAATTCCCAATGAATGAAGGACATGACGCGTGTACAATGCATCAATATCTTTTCGAGAAATCACATTGATTTGTGCATTCCAGAATTCATAAACTTTTTGTAGTTTTTCGAACTGGAGTTGTTGTTGGGGAGTTATTTCAGGGAAGCTTTTTAAAATTATTTGCAAAATAGTCCGTTACGTTTGCAACAAAAATAATTAAATTTAAAAGCATATTCATTAGAAATAACTAAAAACTATGAGTTTAAATGTATATTTTTGTAATGAATTTAAAAATAGGCGAATCTATGACCACTAAAAGCATTCCTACAATTAAATTTTCCCGCAATGACGCTAGGGGGTTTTTTAAAACACTCAATAAAAGAGTCAATCAATACTTTAAGGACCGCAATATCAGCAAAACAGGTAATTGGAAGTTGTATGTAAAAACATTTGTCATGTTTGCTATATACATAGTCCCTTACTTCTTATTGTTGACTATCGAAATGAATCAATGGTTGCAATTAGGACTAGCTGTTTTGATAGGAATTGGAATGGCAGGCGTTGGAATGAATGTAATGCATGACGGAAATCATGGATCCTACTCAAAACATCCTTGGGTAAACAAACTTATGGGGTCTAGCATTTATATTTTAGCTGGAAATGTATACAACTGGAAAGTACAGCATAACGTCCTTCACCACACCTACACCAATATACAAGGGCATGACGAAGATTTAGATGCAGGAAGAATTTTACGTTTTTCTAAAAATGCTCCCTGGAAACGATTTCATAAATTTCAACATTATTACTCTATTTTTGTATATGGACTTCTTACCTTGAACTGGGTATTAACAGCCGACTACACGCAAATGAAGCGTTACATCAAGCGGAAATTGAATGGAAAAGTAGGCCCTGTAAAACCCTTGAAGGAATGGAGCACCTTAGTCTTTACAAAAATCCTTTACGTCGCCATTTGGGTTGTTTTGCCCATGATTTTTATTGATATAGCCTGGTGGAAAGTGATAATTGGATTTTTTGTAATGCACTACACAGCAGGTTTGATTTTGAGTCTAATCTTTCAACTTGCTCACATCACAGAAGAGGTCATAATGCCTTTGCCTGACAACACAGGAACCATGAAAAATACTTGGGCAATTCACCAACTGTTTACTACTGTGAATTTTTCTACCAAAAACAAAATCATGAACTGGTTTTCGGGAGGGCTCAACCATCAGGTTGAACACCATATTTTTCCTCATATTAGTCATGTTCATTATACTCATATCGCTAAAATTGTGAAAGAAACTGCTAAAGAGTTTAATCTTCCATACAACGAACACAATACTACGCGAAAAGCCTTGGCTTCTCATTTTCGTTTTCTAAAGCAAATGAGCAGAAAACCATCCGTGGCGTTATAAATTCTAACTAACATATAATGAGTAACCATTTATCCGATCGAATAAACAGTTTACCTGTTTCAGCTACCCTTGCCATGGCGGCAAAAGCCAGAGAATTAAAAAATCAAGGAATTGATATTATTGGTTTGAGTTTGGGAGAACCTGATTTTAACACTCCTGAATTCATCAAAGAAGCTGCTATTCAAGCCGTTCATGACAACTACAATTCGTATACTCCTGTTGATGGATATCCAGAATTGAAAGACGCGATTTGTTCAAAATTCAAACGCGATAATGGTCTTGATTATTCACCTTCTCAGATAGTAGTTTCCACTGGAGCCAAACAGTCAATTGCCAATGCCGTTCAGGTACTCATCAACCCAGGGGATGAAGTTTTGTTACCTGCACCTTATTGGGTCAGCTATTCGGCCATTGCTCTTTTGGCAGAAGGAGTTCCTGTAGAAATTCCTTCCAGTATCGATACTGATTTTAAGATCAGTCCCGAGCAACTAGAAGCCGCAATAACTCCCAAAACAAAAATGGTAATTTTCAATTCTCCCAACAATCCTAGCGGATCTGTGTATACCGAAGCAGAATATCGGGCTTTGGCAAAAGTATTGGACAAATATCCAGACATCTATGTATTGTCTGACGAAATATACGAGCATATCAATTACGGAGTGGGCAATTTTAGTTTTGCAGCCATTGAAAGCATGTACGATCGAACCATTACCGTTAATGGAGTTGCAAAAGCTTTTGCGATGACCGGATGGCGAATTGGGTATATTGGAGCCCCAGAATGGATTGCAAAAGCGTGTACCAAAATGCAAGGGCAAATTACCAGTGGAGCTAATTGTATTGCTCAACGAGCAACCATAGCAGCCTTGGAAGCGCCTGTTAGCAATATTCAATACATGATTGACGAATTTGAATCACGAAGAGAAATGGTATTGGAACTTTTAGGAAACATTGAAGGATTTCGACTCAACCAACCCAAAGGAGCTTTTTATGTATTTCCCGACGTTTCGGCATTTTTTGGAAAAACCCTTCAAGGAGTAACCATCGAAAACGCGAGTGATTTTGCTTTATTTTTATTGGAAAAAGCCCATGTAGCTACCGTAACTGGAGAAGCTTTTGGAAGTCCTGACTGTATTCGAATTTCGTATGCTGCTTCGGTAGAAAATCTCAAAGAGGCTATCAAAAGAATCGCCAACGCTGTTGCCTAAAACTAACGTTTTCTCCAGAAGAAAGGAGTCAACAACATCAAAACGGTAAAGAGTTCCAAACGACCTAATAGCATTAGGAACGAACACCACCATTTTCCCAACACGGGCATTGATGCATAAGTATTGGATGGTCCAAAGTCGCCCAAAGCGGGTCCCACATTCCCTAATGAAGATGCGGAAGCTCCAATGGCACTTTCAAAATCCAGACCCATTGCAGAAAGGACACCAGCCCCGACGATGAACGATATCAAATAGAAAATAAAAAATGCCAATACGTTATAAACTACAAGTCGATCAATTGTTTTTCCATTGTACCTAACGGGGATAATGGCGTTGGGATGCAGCGAACGTTTGAATTCTAAAAATCCATTTTTTATCATAATCAAATGACGAATCACTTTAACACCTCCAGAGGTAGATCCTGCCGAACCGCCTAAAAACATAAGTGAAAAGAAAAATAGGGTTAAAAAAGGCGTCCACAGTGTAAAATCGGCTGAAACAAAACCCGTAGTTGTTACTACTGCTACAATTTGAAATAAGCCGTGTCGAAAGGCGCTTTCATAGGCGCCCCAAACTTGTGGGAATTGTTGGCTTTGAGCAATGGATCCGTTGCTCAAAAGAACGCCAACTACAATCAGTAAGAAGATTCCCAAAAAAGTAGCGTACCATTTGAACTCTTCGTCTTGAAGCACTTTTTGAATTTTACCTTTAAAAACAAAATAGCTCAGCACAAAATTAGTTCCTCCCAAAAACATAAACAAAATGACAATGTACTGAATAGCAGGCACATCGTTCCAAAAAGTAAGGCTGTCGTTTTTGGTTGAAAACCCACCTGTAGAAACAGTACTCATCGCATGATTAATGGCGTCAAAAAGGGACATTCCTGCAACGGATAACAATAGCGTCTCAGCTACTGTATATCCCACATAAATAAACCACAGGCGTTTGGCTGTATCGCTAATTCTAGGGTGAATTTTATCACCGCTAATGCCTGGTGCTTCAGCAGAAAATAATTGCATTCCACCTATTCCCAATAAGGGGAGAATTGCAATTGCCAATACAATGATTCCCATGCCGCCCAACCAGTGCGTCGTACTTCTCCAAAACAACAACCCTTGAGGAAGTGACTCCACGTCGTTGAGAATGGAAGCACCCGTAGTAGTGTACCCAGATATGGTTTCAAAAAAAATATTGGTAACGGAGGGAATTGCTCCAGTTACCAAATAAGGCATTGTTCCAGATGCGGTAACAATAAGCCATCCCATAGTCACAATTAAATACCCTTCTCGTTTTTTGACTTCTTTTTGATGATTTTTGGTCAAAAACATAACCAATCCACCAATTCCTAGAGTTAGCAATGCGGCAAACGTTATTCCTTGGGTAACTCCGTCTTTATAAATGGCACTCACAATGGCAGAAAAAATCATAGCGGCACCATTGAACAGGAGCAAAAGTCCCATAATGTGCACAATGATTTTATAATTTAACTTCATCTAATTAGCTATAAAAATAAGCTTTCAACCCGCTTGATGGATCGTGGTAAACAACAAACTAGCACCCGATCACCAGGTAAAATTTCAAAATCTCCCAAAGCAATAATCCCTTTTCCATCGCGAATGACTCCACCGATAGAAGCAGAACGAGGAAATTCCAAATCTTTGATTTTATTGCCCAATACCTGAGATTGTTCGTTAACAATAAACTCCAGAATTTCGGCATTCATGTTGTGAAGTTTAGCAACATCAACCACATCTCCTCGACGGACGTATCGGAATATGGAGTTTGCCGCTAATAATTTTTTATTGATAAGCGTATCAATTCCTATGGACTGAGAAAGCTCAAAATAATCAATGTTTTCAACCAAAGCAATGGTTTTTTTAACATTTTTGGACTTGGCCATAAGACAGGTCATAATGTTGGTCTCTGAATTTCCAGTTACGGAAATAAAGGCATCCATATCGGTGAGGTTTTCTTCGTTGAGCAAATCAACGTCGCGACCGTCTCCATGAATGACTAGGGTCTGCGTCAACATATCCGCGATTTCATTGGCTTTTGACTTATTGACTTCTACCAACTTAACATGATATCCTTTCTCCGACAAATCGCTAGCGGTTTTGATACCTACTCGACCGCCTCCCAAAATCATGACATTTTGAATTTTTTCTTTGGAAGAACCCATTAAATCGTATAACTCGTCAACTCCTTCGGGCAAGGTCGTAAAATATACCTGATCGTGTTTGTTAAAAATGGTGTCTCCTCTAGGAATCATGGTAAACTGAGTTCCCGATCGCTGAATAGCAATGGGCATAAAGTGAACCCCAGGGTATACTTCAGCAGCTTCTTTTACGGTTTTTCCAATAAAAGGCGCTCCTTCTTGTAATGTGGTTCCCCGCATGGTAAGAGCTCCATCTTCAAACTCGTGGCTGTTGCTAAATGCCGATTGGTCTATAAGGAGTTGTATTTCATCGGATGCCAATTCTTCGGGAGAAATCAACTCATCGATTCCCAACGATTTGAAATCGATATCGCCAATACTACTGACGTATTCGGTATTGGAAATTCGAGCCACTGTGCTTTTGACCCCCAATTGTTTGGCCAATACGCAGGTTGTAAAATTAGTGGTTTCAGAAGAAGTTACAGCAATCATTAAATCGGCTGAAGAAACCGCAGCTTCATTGAGCACTGCAAGCGATGCTGAGTTTCCTTTTACCACTTTTATATCAAGGTGGGTGTCGGCGTATGTCAAATTTGCTTTTTCGTTGTCAATCAAGGTAATGTCTTGAGACTCGAAAGAAAGCAGTTTGGCCAAATGAAAACCCACTTCACCCGCACCCGCAATTATAATTTTCATCGTTATTCAATTGAATACTACCGCAAATATATTCCTAAATTATGAATTGCCTTGATTTTTTTAAAAATCTGTGTATTCTGAATCTATCAATGGAAGACTGATTTAGAACTACCAATTATAATTCGCCGAACACTTTACAATTTTACCAGATAAGGTAATAACAAAAACTAATCAATTTTAATAGGATTTCTATCCAGTATTTAATTTTGATTGACCGCCTCCCGCACAGCAGTCATTTTAGCTAAAATACGTCGCAATAGAGCAAGTTCTGCATCCTGATTATTTATCGTCGGTTCTCCGGAACTTGCTGTTGTGGTTGTGGACACCGAAACGGAAGGCACGGGAAGAGATTGTACATTGGTTGTGTGGAGTACCGCTTCCGTCTTTTGCAAGAGTTTGATGAGCAGGTCAATGGTCTTAAGCTGGTTTTGTGCCGTAATGGTACTCAAAGTGGTATTGACTTCTCTAACAAAGTTGATATCTCCGTCAGGGATGGTTTCCGTCCAGGGGGCATAACCATCTCGTTCTACTAGCACGTTGATGACACCTCCGGCAGGCAATTGGAAGTGGGGAGCATAAGTCCTCGTTGTATTAGGAACGTTGAGTAGGGTAACTGGACTTCCAGGATTCTGCTGATCAGTAACCAAAATAGTTTGTTGGTCTAAATTGGTCAGTTCCATATAGATAAAGGTTCCCGTAGAGTCCGTATAGCCTGTTTTTAGCAGGGCGCCGTTGTTTATTGTGACCATGCCCGTGGTTTTAATGCTTTCAAACCGATCGCCTAATACCAAAGAGGTGGCTTTGATCGTAATGGTGTTGGTACTTTCATTTACAGCAAAAGCACTTCCAGCTGTTGCATCTATTACCAAGTGGCTATTACCAAAGTCTAGTTCAATGCCGTTACCATGAATCAATTGTTCATCAACCGTTGGATACTCTAATCCTTCATTATCTACTTTCCAGCTTTTGGCTCTATCATAAAGTTGATCGAGGTTGTCGATAGAAGCATAGGCATCAACGGTAGCTTTGTTGCGTCGGGGTTGGGTTGATGGGTCCCTATTCCTTGTTGTGCAAAGGAAAATGTTACGCTCAACAATAGAAGCAATACATGGACTTGTTTACTAAGGGATATACGGTGTAGATATTTAAATGGCTTCATAGTGTAGAAATATATATCATGTTATTGGGAAATAATGTACCAGGCCGAAACGCCATCTGATTGAAGGGTCATTTTAGCAGCATTGGTTGCTAACTGAGTAGTATAAGCTGCATTGGTGTTGCCATCTATGGTATTGGTAGCGTTTCCAGCCACTATATTGACTGCAGCGGGCGTAGCTGTGTCGTCCAAACGCTTGAGAGTAAGACAGCCTCCTTGGGGTAAATCGCTTGCCAAAGGCAAGGTTAGTGTTATGGCAGTTGTAGCAACTGCACGCACCACAACGGTGCCGTCTGTTGAGGTGAGAGTGGTATTGGTTGTTACGGTTCTAAAGCTGGTGGCTGAAACAGAGGCTACGATATCAGTAATACTTTGCTTTCTTAAATCGCCGTCAACATTGGCGGTAACAATACTGTCTGTTACTGCGCCATCAGGTAGGTTACGGATACGCACACGACCGTTTACATCTAGTGGTGCTAAAGGATCTAAGACTCCAATTCCTACTCTCCCCCCAAAAGGGTTTAAGGATATGGTTCCTGCTCTTGAGGCATAATTAGGATGTCCGTGTCCTGCCTGAATTACTGTTTTGCGCTGATTAGTTGTGCCCGATACAAGAAAATGGAGACCATTATTAACGTTGCGAACTGAAAAAGTTGATAAATTGATATAGTTATTGGGATCGGAATTGGTAGCATTAATTGAACCAATGCCATATACATTATCAGAGTCTTTAACAGACAATCTTTGACTAAAAGCAGGACTATATAGTCCAATATACGTACCTCCAATCGAATCGATGACCATCCGTTGCGTTCCGTCCGTATCAAAACGGATGATGTCCTCATCGGTACCGGGACCTCCTTCTTCTACTTGTACCCCAGTATCGCGATCCAAGTCCCAAAGACTATAAGCTGTACTGGCATTTATGGGTTGCCATATAGATACTCCGTCCCACACTTTGGTAAGGTTTTCGGTAGTGTCAAACCATATATCGCCTTCTGCAGGTATGGTAGGTGCTGTGGCATCTACCGTTACAGTATCTGGGTCAATCGTTATCTAGGTGGTGGTATCGGCATCATATATCTTTGACATGTTTGTGGTGGTGTCAAACCATACATCACCTTCTACTGGCGCAGTAGGCGCTGTAGCAGCCTCTGTGACATCATTAACCGTCACGGTTTGAATGGTTCCTTTATTATCAATCAGTCTAACTTCTTGAGCATGAGCCCAAAAACCAACAAATAATAGCAATAAATAGAGGTATATCTTCATATGATTTGAATAAAAAAGGTTAACATTGCTTAAAAAGCTTTATCATTTAGTCGTTCAAATTATAAATACACCTGCCCAAGTTGGAGTAGAAACTCTCAACTACTTTCTCTTATACTTTAGAAAAAAAGTGCCCCAATTGAAAGTTTAGGTTTAATCTCGGACAAGTTTTTTTAGATAGGATTTTACACCACTTGCCACTCGAATTACATAGCCTGCTTCTTCCAAATGTTCAAGAGCAATTCGAATTTGTTTGGAGGGCTGGAATTGTTGATTGTGCACCAAACGACCCCTCATATCAAACACCCTCACCAGAACAGGAAATAAAGTCAGCTTTGCAAATTGAATATCAATATGGTCAGTAAAAGGGTTTGGGTAAAGTGAGAATTTAAAGGATTCTTCAAACTCGTCGTTACTATCGTTATTGATGCGAAAACTCAAAAGGGTATTCAAGTAGCCTTGTTGAATGGTAGTATTCGTTGTTGAAGAAAAGCCTACAACCCCAGGCTGTCCAACACTTTGAAGAACCCGAGTCCTTGATGATAAAGAAACATTTGATGCCGCTAAATGATTCAAAGTTGATTTTTGAACTTGAGGACGAATCGACCGAAAGTTCGTTTGCCCCATTGATGTATGATTACATACAAAAATGAATAACAAAGTAACAGGAACTTTGACAAATATATGTCTATATATTGTTAGAGAAATGTAGGTAGTGAAAAGCATACTAACACATGTAGGTTAAATTTGGATATCTCAAATGTAATTAAAAAAAATTAAAAACAATAAAATTTACAAGAAAGTAAATTTTTTTTGATAATTTAACTAAATTCATATCGAATACGTACTAAAAAAAGTAATATATAATATTTCATCATTATTTAAAAAAATGCTTTATTGGTAAGCAAATCCAATACTTACTTTTTAGTCAAATTATGTATGAATGGAAATGGAATCTCTTATCTTTGCCAAAAAGAAAGCTATGAGTCAACCCGTAACTCCTTACGATGACCGTTCTCGAGGTAAAAAACAACAAGTTACCGAAATGTTTGATACAATTTCTAAGGAATACGACGGTCTTAACAGGGTCATTTCTTTTGGAATTGATTTGCGTTGGCGCAAAAAAGTCATTCAATGGGTCGCTTCTTTTTCTCCAGACACGGTATTGGACATTGCTACGGGAACGGGTGATTTGGCAGTAGCCCTTTGCAAAACAACTGCGTCTAAAATTGTTGGCCTGGACATTTCCCCTGGGATGCTAGCCGTAGGAAAACAAAAAGTAAAAGACCATAAAGCGGAGAATCGCGTATCGATGATTTTGGGAGATGGAGAAAAACTTCCTTTTCAAGACGCCCATTTTGATGTGGTAACAATTGCTTTTGGGGTTCGAAATTTTGAAAATCTCAATCAAGGGCTTTCGGAAGTGTATCGTGTGCTGAAAAAAAACGGCGCATTGGTAATTCTCGAAACTTCAGTACCTACGAACCCGCTCTTTAAATTGGGATATTTTTTCCACACTCGTTTATTGCTTCCCCTTATTGGTCGTGTTTTTTCAAAAGACAAAGTTGCTTACTCCTACCTTTCTGAATCGGCGGCAAAATTTCCTTTTGGCGATGCTTTCAACAATATTTTACAAAAAAATGGGTTTACTCAAACAAAGCATTACCCTCAAACGATGGGTGTCGCTACTATTTATGTAGCTAGAAAGTGATTTTTTAATTTCCTTTTTGATGAGATTTTTAGTTCTTATTTTAACAGTATTATTTGTAACGGCAACTGCTCATGGGCAACGTCGCACCAAAGAAAAAGTGGTAAACTTGCAAAATTTTGATAAAAAAAAACTTCAATTTGGCTATTATATAGGGTTGAATTCCTATAATTACAAAGTTGAGTACAAAAAACTGTTGCCTGAAGTGCTTGTAAAGTCATCTCTAGGTTTTAATATCGGTTTGGTTGCCGATTATCGGGTATTTGAGCATTTAAATCTTCGCTTCGAACCTGGGCTTTCATCAACACAAAGAGAATTGAATTTTTTGGACCGAAGTGGATTTACGAAAAGTTCGGACACGCTGCGAACCGTAAAGTCGACTTATATTCACCTTCCCTTAATTTTAAAATTTAGCACCAAACGACTCAATAATATCCGTCCTTATTTGCTTGGTGGAATATCCACTTCTATTAATTTGTCAAGCAATCAAAACAATCCCGATGACAATGTTAATAAAGTGTTTCGAACCCAAACCAATACCTTTTATTATGAATTGGGCTTGGGTATCGATTTTTACTTGTATTATTTTAAATTTTCTCCCTCCATTCGCGGAGTTTTTGCCATTAGTGACGAACTCGTTCCCGATGTCGATCCCAACAGCCCGTGGACTGGAAACATCAGCGCACTAAGATCCCGAGGCATTTTTATCAACTTTACGTTTCATTAGCAAACGTTCTCCGTGTTTCGCTTAGCAAAATAGCTGTGGCTGTGGCAACATTCAAACTTTCTGTTTGTTGTGTTACTCCAAATCTAGGAATGGAAACGGTTTGACTCAATCGTTGTTGTGTTGCCTCACTCAAGCCAGTGGATTCGTTTCCAAGCACCCAAATTCCTTGTTTAGGCAAAAGGGTTTCATAAATGGAAACTCCGTTCATATCAGCACCCAAAACAGGTACAGGACACGCTGCTAAAAAGCTGTCAAAATCTACATAATGCACTCCAACCCTACTCAACGATCCCATACTGGACTGAACAACTTTGGGGTTGAAGCAGTCTACAGTATCTTTGGAACAGACCAAATCGCGAATGCCAAACCAATCGCACAAACGAATAATCGTCCCTAGGTTTCCAGGATCACGAATCGAATCGAGTCCAACCAAAAAGTCATTATACGCTATTTCTTGAGGTTCTGGCAATGAAAAAATGGCAAAATGACCCGACGGATTGGTCAAAGCACTAATGGTTTTTAAATCACTAAAAGTTATAGAAACTCCCTGTACAATGGAACCAAAAATTTCGAGCTGTACAGAATACAATGCTTTCAACTCAAAAGAACTAGCTAAAAATTCCTTGATTGATTTTTCGCCCTCGACAAAAAAAGAATTTTCTTGAATTCGGTGTTTTTTTTGGTGCAGGCTTTTGGCCAATTTTAATTCGTTTTTCGTAACCATCAAAATGATGTATTTTTGATTTTTAATAGTAAGCGTATCTTTTTTGAAACCAACTTTGACAAAAATACAATTAATTCTTATCATTTTCACTCTCCTTACTGGATGTAGTGTTACCAATCAATTGGAACCCAACGAGCTACTACTTACTAAAAACAGATTGTATGTTGATGATATTCGAGAAACCAACGATACGCTAAAGAACTTATTGCTCCAAAAACCCAACAAACGTTTTCTTGGAATCCCCACTAGAGTTTACCTATATCAATGGGCCAAAGAAGACACCGACTCTCTTTTTGAAGCATGGCTAGACAAAAAACCCAAACGTCGGAAACGCATGAATGCTTGGTTTTCCAAAAAACAAGTGACCGCTATAAAAAATGCAAAAGTTCAGTTTCAAGATTGGAAAAAACGAACGGGAGAAGCCCCTGCAATCATCGACTCACTAGCAATCCTTCAATCAGTTGAAAATTTAAAAACCTTTCAAAACAACAAAGGATATTTTAATGCCAAAGCAGATTTTGAAATTCAACCTTCAAATAACAATAAACAACTGGCACATGTTGAGTATCGTGTTGCTACAGGCATTCCCTTTTATTTGGATAGTATTTCAACTTCGATCGCCTCGCCAGTTATAGATTCGATCTACCAGCTTCATAAAAACAAATCTTTTCTCAAAAAAGGCAATCAATTTGATGCGCTAGATTTTGACAAAGAACGTGACCGACTGTATCGCTTGTTTCGGAACTCGGGAGTGTATAATTTTCAACTTAATTCCGTATTATTTGAAGTCGCTTGGGACACTTTAGGCAATGATTATTCACTGCCTGTCTTGGTGAAAATTTCTGATTTTCAAAAAAGCAATCCCGAAACAGGAACCGTTCAAATTCCTTACCAATTGCACACCATTAAAGAAGTAAATATTTTTACAGACGAACGGGCGCAACAAAGAATGATGCCATATTCTGATTCGGTTCATTTCAACAATTACATCATTTACTCCAAAGGCAAGTTGCGTTACAAACCCAAAACACTCGGCAATGCTTCCACAGTAAAAAAGGGAGATTATTATAGTGATTTAAATCGTACTACTACCTTTCAAGGGTTTAGTAGATTGCAAAGCTTTTTATATCCTTCCATTAGTTATCAATACATAAACAATTCCGAAACGGATTTAATCGCAAACATATTACTGACTCCCAAAGATCGGTATTCGTTAAAGTTTGGTTTTGACCTTACCCACTCCAACATTCAAGATTTGGGAATTGCTTTTGAAAATTCTCTCATCAGTCGAAATGTTTTTAGAGGAGCCGAAACTTTGGAAATGTCTGTAAGAGGGACTATTGGAAAATCAGGTAATGAAACTATTTCTGAAATTGGTGCCGATATACAGATTAGTATTCCGCGCGTTGTATTGCCTTTTAAATTGAACACCTTGATTCCTCCTTCGATGTCTCCCAGCACTCGCATTGATTTTGGAACTGGTATTCAAAAAAATATTGGTTTGGATCGACAAAATTTTACAGCAGGGATTTCTCTCAATTGGAAACCCAATCGCTTTAAAACATTTCGTCTAGGGTTGCTTAATTTTGAATTGGTTAACAACAGAAATACACAAAATTATTTCAATGTTTACAACAGCTCCTTCAGCGAAATAAATCGTCTTGCTCAAAACGAAAACCCCAACCCCAACTATTTAGATGCCAGCAACAACCTCATTATTCCTAATGGAATCAATAGTTTCATAAACGATGTTCTCAATCAATCCCTTGCGGTGGAAGCAAACACTTTTGAGCGTGTTCGAATGATTGATGAACGAAAAACACGTTTGACCCAAAACAATTTGATTATCGGTTCCACTTTTAATTATACCAAGAGCGATCGAAAAGATCTGTTGGATGAAAATTACTCACAATTTAGACTGAATTTTGAACTCGCAGGGTCGTTGTTAAATGCCTTATCGAGTCCATTAAATCTTGAAACAGATACTGCATCGAACCAACTGGAACTTTTTGAAGTTGTATTTTCCCAATATGCCAAAACAGAAATCGACTACATTCATCATTGGCAGTTATCAGAAGGTAGTGTTTTGGCAATGAGAAGTTTTGTAGGATTGGCCGTTCCTTTTGGGAACTCCAATAGCATTCCTTTTTCCAAATCTTATTTTTCTGGAGGATCCAACGACAACCGTGCTTGGGATGTTTACCGATTGGGCCCTGGAAGCAGCGGTGGCATTAATGAGTTTAATGAGGCTAACTTTAAACTGGCATTCAATTTAGAATATCGATTCGATCTTTTTGGCAGCTTGGAGGGAGCTCTTTTTACTGATGTTGGGAATATTTGGAATGTGTTTGATAATGATACTGACCCGAAGCGCAACTTTGGAGGATTCGATGACCTCAACGAATTGGCGATTGGCTCCGGTTTTGGTTTGCGTTATGATTTCAATTACTTGGTTTTACGACTCGATGCTGGATTTAAAACCTATAACCCAGCGCTGGAAAAATCAGCACGATGGAATACACAATACAAGTTAAAAGACGCTGTATTTAATATCGGTATCAATTATCCTTTCTAAGCTCATATATTCTTATTATTTTTGCCCACGTTTAATAACCATAATCCAAAAAAATGAGTCATCAAATTCAACCTGGAGTAGCCACCGGAAAAGAAGTTCAAGAAATTTTTAAACTTGCCAAAGAAAAAGGATTTGCCTTACCAGCAGTCAATGTCATTGGATCCAACACTATCAATGGAGTTCTTGAAACCGCTGCATCACTCAATGCTCCTGTTATCATTCAGTTTTCAAACGGAGGAGCACAATTCAACGCTGGGAAAGGACTCTCTAACGAAGGGCAACAGTCTGCAATCGCTGGAGCAATCGCTGGAGCTAAACACGTACACGAAATGGCTGTCGCATACGGGGTGCCTGTAATTCTTCACACTGACCACGCAGCAAAAAAATTATTACCTTGGATTGATGGTCTATTAGACGCCAGCGAAGCTCACTTTAAAGCTACTGGGAAATCATTGTTTAGCTCTCACATGATTGACCTGTCCGAAGAGCCTTTGGAAGAAAATATTGAAATTTGCAAAACTTACCTCAAACGTATGAGCAAAATGGGAATGACCCTAGAAATCGAATTGGGAATCACAGGTGGTGAAGAAGATGGCGTTGATAACAGCGATGTTGATGTCTCTAAATTATATACACAGCCCGAAGAAGTAGCTTATGCCTATGAAGAACTCTCTAAGGTAAGCGATCAGTTTACCATCGCTGCTGCTTTTGGAAACGTTCACGGCGTTTACAAACCAGGTAATGTAAAATTGACACCAAAAATTCTTAAAAATTCCCAAGAATATATTTCTGAAAAATACAACGTAGCCCACAACACTATTGATTTTGTTTTTCACGGAGGATCGGGTTCTACTGTAGAAGAAATTCGAGAAGGAATTAGCTACGGAGTTATCAAAATGAATATCGATACCGATATGCAATACGCATTTATGGCAGGAGTTAGAGACTACATGAATGAAAAATCTGACTACTTGGAAAAGCAAATTGGAAATCCAGAAGGAAGCGATGTTCCAAATAAAAAATATTACGACCCCAGAGTTTGGCTTCGTGCAGGTGAAAGCAGTTTTATTGCTCGTTTGAAAAAAGCTTTTGAAGACTTAAACAACGTCAATACGTTGTAGTTGATATAAGTTTGTTATCTTTATTTTAAATTTCTAACTCATGGCTTGGTTTAAAAGAACTGAAAAAGGTATTCAAACCTCCACAGAAGAAAAAAAAGACACCCCACAAGGACTTTGGTACAAAACCCCTACTGGTAAAATTGTTGACACCGAAGAACTTGCTGAAAATGTTTATGTTTCTCCAGAAGATGATTATCATGTTCGCATAGGAAGCAAAGAATATTTTGAGCTTTTGTTTGATGATGGTAAGTTTAATGAAATTGAAAAACAACTTGCATCCAAAGATCCTTTAAAATTTGTTGATACTAAAAAATACAAAGACCGTCTTCAAGCTGCTCAGAAAAAAACAGGACTCAAAGACGCCATTCGAGTTGGGGTAGGAAAATCTGGAGGTCACAATTTGGTTATTGCCTGTATGGATTTTGGATTTATTGGCGGTTCAATGGGTTCGGTTGTTGGAGAAAAAATCGCTCGCGCTGCTGACTACTCATTAAAACACAAAACACCTTTGTTGGTAATCTCAAAATCAGGTGGAGCCCGAATGATGGAAGCTGCACTTTCGTTGATGCAAATGGCAAAAACATCTACCAAACTTGCCCAATTAGACGACGCCAAAATTCCTTACATTTCTCTTTGTACAGACCCAACAACCGGAGGCACCACCGCCTCGTTTGCTATGCTTGGTGATATAAATATTGCCGAACCTGGTGCATTGATTGGGTTTGCAGGACCTCGTGTTGTTAAAGACACTACTGGAAAAGATTTACCTGAAGGATTTCAAACCTCCGAGTTTCTTAAAGAACACGGATTCCTTGACTTCATTGTACATCGAAAAGAATTGAAAGACAAAATCAACTTGTATTTGAACCTTATTTTGAATCGTTAATTTTTTATTTCATTAAAAATTTTTACATTTACAGCAATTAATTTAAAAATCATTCCCCAATGAAAACAAAACTAACCCTACTTCTTATTGCTTTTGTGTGCCTTACTTCGTGTTCTTCTTCACAAAAATATTTTCAACCCTGTGCTTCATATAAAGATTTCGTGTCTCATTTAGACGCTGGTTATGTTTATGAAAAAGGATTACAAAATCCATTAGAAAAATTGGCTCTTCAAAACAACGACTGCACCATTGTAAGTTTTGATGAGAAAGGAAATGATTTTTTAGCTCTACCAGGACATCGCCCAAAAAAAGGAAGATATATGGTGTTTTATGAATATTTAAAATATTTTCTAAAAGAAGAAGATAACCAAATTTATAAAATTGGCATAGCCATTCGCGTGATTGCCAAAATTCAAACAAACTCCAATGGTATAGACTTAAGTTCAATGTCGGCCTTGGGTGAAGCCTATAAAAAATCGAAATTGACAGGAGCTTACACAATTTCAGTAGTTGGAATTGAATCGCAAGAAATTAGTAATTTAATTCCTGTTTTTCCATTGAGAATTAATGAGGATTCACAAAAAATCATCGAAGAAAATATCGCTAAAATTAAAAACTTGATTTACGATGAAGCTACAACTATTACGCCTAACAAAATTAGCAAACGTTCTTCATCTTTATAATTGAATGAAACTTTCTTTTTTATTATGGGTTGACCTGTTAAAAAAAAAAGAAAGTTTCATAATTTAGTCTTATATTTGCCGCTCCAACAGAAAATCTGTTGGCTACATAATAATCATTTACATAAATATTGGCATGTACTTAGCAAAAGAAGTTAAAGAAGCGATTT
>JAURCF010000029.1 GCA_030828565.1 Flavobacteriaceae bacterium | reverse complement strand
TAACCGATGTCTTTCCCACTAACTAACTTTCGTCCCTCATGGGTGAACTCCTCTTTACCCCATGTTGGAGAGAAGGTTACACTTATAAGTATAGAAAGTTTTAGAAAACGATAAAAAATAATTGAAAATAGTTCAGAATTAACTTCTGTTAGATTTAACAGAGGTTGTTAGTACCCCACCAAACAACTTAGTGCCCAAAAGGGACTAAAACAGTACCCTGGGGTACTATAGGTTGATTAATATATATTGTAAATCAGGTAGTTATAAATAGTAATGAGTACAGGCGGGACCACAGTAGAACCCGCAACCCCTAAAGTTGCGGGTTTATAATTTTAAGCAAATCCAAAAAAAAATAGTTCGATTTTGCTCCCTTCTGCTCTACCAAACAAGACAAAGCGAATAAGAGCGAGGGTAGATCTTTTACAATGACTTAAGAATCTTCTAAGTCAAGATCTTCGATCTCATCAAAAAACTCTTCATTTAATTCACCACGCTCTTCATCAAATTTTTGGATGACTTGATTCAACCTTTTTCCTGTTTTGACTAAATATACTGTATCGTCGTTTTTTATTTCTACGGCTAAAATTTCATCGCCATTCGCATTATTAAATTTAATGATATCATCGTCTCCATAGCCGTCAGGAAATTTTTGTAAAAAAAGATCAAGAATGTCTGGGGTCAATTTTTCAAAACCAATAATAATTCGTTTCATTTTTAATAGTTTAGTATGTATGCAAAAATTAATGGAGCTACAATGGTAGCATCACTCTCAATAATAAATTTTGGGGTATCAATACCCAGTTTGCCCCAAGTAATCTTTTCATTAGGCACGGCTCCTGAGTACGAACCGTAGCTGGTAGTTGAATCGCTTATTTGACAAAAATAATTCCAAAAAGGAGTGTTTTCTTCCTCCAGGTCTTGGTATAGCATAGGAACTACGCAAATGGGAAAATCACCAGCAATACCCCCACCTATTTGAAAAAATCCGATTCCATTATCAGAATTGTTGGTGTACCAATCGGCCAAAAAAGCCATGTATTCAATGCCCGATTTTACGGTATTCGCTTTTAGATCTCCCTTAATCACATAAGAAGCAAATATGTTGCCCATTGTACTATCTTCCCAGCCTGGCACAACCATTGGGAGGTTTTTTTTGGCAGCTGCGTACATCCATGAATTTTTTATATCTATTTCATAGTATTCCTCAAGCACACCCGAAAGCAATAGCTTGTACATAAACTCGTGTGGGAAATAGCGTTCGTTATTATCCTCTGCATCTTTCCAAATTTTAAAAATGTGTTTTTGTAGCCGTCGAAACGCTTCTTCTTCTGGAATACAGGTATCGGTTACTCTGTTCAATCCTTTTGTCAACAATTCCCATTCATCTTGAGGAGTAAGATCTCTGTAATTAGGGACGCGCTTGTAGTGAGAGTGTGCCACCAAATTCATAATATCCTCTTCCAAATTTGCACCAGTACACGATACAATATGAACTTTATCTTGTCTTATAATTTCGGAGAAAGTTTTTCCAATTTCAGCGGTACTCATTGCTCCTGCCAAAGAGACTAGCATTTTGGAATTGCCCTCCAATTGTTTATTGTATGCTTTCGCGGCATCTACTAATGCGGCGGCATTAAAATGTAAGAAATGGTTTTCTAGAAATTGGGAGATGGTTCCTTTATAAGGTGTCATTTTCTTTGAATTTTGATAGTTTTTTAAAAGGAGAATCTAACCCTTCATCATAGTCCTCTTCCAGTTCTTCTTCCTCTTCTTTAAAAAATTTGTAGCTAAGCATTTTATAATACAGTTTGGCGGCCAAAAAGTCGGGAGCTTTGTTGGAGGGATTCGGGCACAATTCTACGATGTCGAATCCGACAACATTTTTTTCAGAAAACACTTTTTTCAGAAAATCCAATGTTTCGTTCCAAAAAATCCCTCCAGGTTCAGGAGTTCCTGTACTTGGCATAATAGAAGGATCTAATACATCCAAATCAAAAGTGATGAATACATTGTCGGTCATTTGATCAATGGCGCTATCCATCCAAAAGTCATCCCGTATTATTTCGTGAGAAAAATACACCTTCTCCATATCCATTACACTTTTTTCAGAGGAATCCATAGAACGAATTCCTATTTGAATGAGATTGGTGTTTTTACTAGCCTCATAAACTGCACAGGCATGATTGCAACTCGACCCTTCGTATTCTTTTCGCAAATCGGCATGAGCATCAAGATGCAGTACGGTTAAATTGTCATAGAGCTCATAAAAGGCCCTAATAGCCCCAATCGAAATGGAATGCTCTCCCCCAAAAAGGGTTACAAATTTGTTGCGTTTGATGTGCTTTTTCACCTCTTGATGCACTGCTTCAACCATAGCTTCCGGGGATTTACTTTCGGTAATCGATTCGGCTACCGAAATGCCTTTTTTGTACACTTCACTGTCGGTCTCAATATCATAAAGCTCCATGTTTTCAGAGGCTTCAATAAAGGCTTCAAATCCTTTATCTGCTCCTTTTTGCCATGTACTTGTTCCATCATAAGGCACTGGAACTAGGACAACATTAGCCGTGTCGTATTTTGTGAATTCTTCTGGAAGACCACCAAATGTTTTATGCGAGTTCATATCCTAAAATGTTTAAAAAATCTTTATTTGTTTGCTGATGTTTGTTTAAGTGAATTGTATGCTCACCTTTTTTGTTTTTTTGAATGATAATGTGCTTAGGGTTGGGAATTAAACAATGTTGTAACCCACCGTATCCCCCAATATTTTCTTGATAAGCTCCGGTATTAAAAAAACCGATATAAAGGGGCTTTTCATGATTGTATTTAGGTAAATAAACAGCATTAAGATGCTGCTCACTGTTGTAATAGTCGTCGCTGTCGCAGGTTAATCCTCCCAACAAAATGCGCTCGTAATCATCGTTCCACCGATTTAGGGGAAACATCATAAATCGCTTATTAATAGCCCAAGTGTCTGGAAGTGTAGTAATAAAAGAGGAGTTAATGATATTCCATTTTTCACGATCGTTTTGTTGCTTTTGATACAAAACTTCATAAATAATACCACCACTTTCACCAACAGTAAAGCTTCCAAACTCTGTATAAATATCAGGAACTGAAATTTCCGCTTCTGAACAAGTCAATTGAATTTGATTGATAATTTCTTCCACCAAATACTCATAATCAAAATCAAAAGCCAAGGAATTTTTAATCGGAAATCCACCTCCAATGTTTAAACTGTCTAGTGTGGGGCAGATTTTCTTTAATTTGACATAAACCTTCAAGCATTTCAACAGCTCGTTCCAATAATATGACGTATCTCGAATGCCCGTATTGATGAAAAAATGCAACATCTTTAGCTCTACCTTTGGATTGTCTTTAATTTGTTGGTTGTAAAAACCTACAATGTTTTTATAACCTATTCCCAAGCGAGATGTATAGAACTCAAACTTTGGCTCTTCTTCGGAGGCAATGCGAATGCCTACTTTAAATGGAAGATTGATTTCATTTTCCAATAAAGCCAATTCTGCATAATTATCTAAAATTGGAATACAATTTTGGTGACCGTTATTTATCAGTCGAGCGATGTTTGATATGTACAAATCTCTTTTAAACCCATTGCATAAAATGAACGTATTTGCGTCTATTTTCTGCTCTTTTTTTAGGGATTCTACAATATCTATATCAAAAGCTGAGGAAGTTTCAATATGCACCTTGTTCTCTAAAACTTCATCCAAAACATACTTAAAGTGCGAGCTTTTGGTACAATAGCAATAGTGGTACTTTCCTTTGTAATTAAGCTTTTTCATGGCATTGGTAAACCAACGCTTTGATTTACTAATATTATCAGAGATTTTGGGCAGGTATGTGAATCTTAAGGGTGCGCCAAATTTTTGGACCAGTTCCATTAAATTGACATCATGAAATGTAAGGTCGTTGCCTTCCAAATTAAATTCTTCGTTTGGAAAATCAAACGTTTGAGTTATAAAATCGATGTATTTCGTTTTCATTGTGTAGTTACTGAAAAAGTGAATAAATAATTAAAGAGAGAACTCTTAATTTTGAACTTTATGGACGTAAAACAATGAATATCAAATTCTTATTTGCAATATGGAAAAGCAAATTTTGTGGATATCGAAGAATGTAAAAGCGGAAGTTAGCTTTAAATTTCGGGGGCTTAAACGATAAACCGTATCTGAGTTTGACTTCCTAATTCCCAGAGCACCGAACGTAAAAACACGCTGCATATAATGTTTAGCCAAAGTGCATATATCGCACATATGAATTGCAAATAAAATATAAAATATTTAAATGTTGTTATTTTTATTTCTTTTTTTTTGAAGCGTATTTCAAACCCATAACACATCCAACACTATTTTATCTTAATTCTTATGAAAAAAAATTGAAAATGCAACTTATGCTTTTTATTTTATAACCGTATCTTTGAAGCTAGAATAATCAAAAAACCATGTCACACTCTTCCCCTAAAAAAATTGTGGTAACTGGAGGATTGGGATTCATTGGATCCCACACAGTCGTAGAGCTTCAACAACAAGGATTCGAAGTTATTATTATTGATGACTTATCCAATTCTTCCAAAGAAGTCCTAAACGGAATTTTCGCAATTACGCATCAATCGCCTACCTTCGCTGAAATTGATTTGAAAGACAAAAAAGCGGTTGCTGCCTTTTTTTCAAACCATTCGGACATTGCTGGAATCATTCACTTTGCCGCATACAAGGCCGTTGGAGAAAGTGTTGAAAAACCCCTCGAATACTACGACAACAATTTGGGAGGTCTAATCAATATTCTTTTAGAGGCTGAAAAGCTCAATAATACTCTTCCATTTATTTTCAGCTCGTCTTGTACTGTTTATGGGCAAGCAGATGCTCTTCCTATCACAGAAGACGCCCCTATTAAAAAAGCAAACTCTCCCTACGGAAATACAAAGCAAATTGGCGAAGAAATATTGTTTGACGTCGCCCAGAAGAAAGACTTTATCAACGTCATTTCATTGCGTTATTTCAACCCGATTGGAGCGCATCCTTCACTAGAAATTGGAGAGCTTCCGATTGGGAAGCCTCAGAATTTGGTTCCGTTTATTACGCAAACCGCAGCGGGACTGCACGAAAAACTCACCATTTTTGGGGATGATTATCCAACAACAGACGGTACTTGTGTTCGCGACTACATTCATGTGGTAGATCTTTCCAAAGCCCATGTAGTGGCTTTACAGCGCTTATTGAACAAGAAGCAAACATCCAATTATGAAGTGTTCAATTTGGGAACAGGAACAGGAAGTTCTGTTTTGGAAGTGGTTCAAAGTTTTGAGCGAACCTCAGGACATTCGTTGGCGTATGAAATAGGCCCTCGACGAACGGGCGATGTGGTTGCTGCCTATGCCGACACTTCAAAAGCCAACAACGAGTTGGGCTGGAAAACAGAAAAAACACTCGACCAAGCTGTAGACTCCGCCTGGAAATGGGAACAAAAAATACGCGGCGTTTAGCAACAAAAAAATCCAATCGTAATTGATTGGATTTTAATTTTTATAACTTCGACGATCAACTAGCTTGCGTTCTGTTCTTTTATTAAATTCAGTGCAGAACCTTTTCGAAACCATTCGATTTGTTGCTCGTTGTATGTGTGATTCGCAACAACCGTATCTTTTGACCCGTCGTCATGAACAATCTCAATAGTCAAAGGTTTTCCAGCTGTGAAATCTTTTAAGTCGATAAAATTGAACACATCGTTTTCTTGAATCAGGTCGTAGTCTGCTTCATTTTCAAAAGTGATTCCCAGCATTCCCTGTTTTTTCAGGTTGGTTTCGTGAATTCGAGCAAACGATTTTACCAAAACCACTTTGACACCAAGATGACGAGGCTCCATGGCAGCATGTTCTCTAGAAGAGCCTTCTCCATAATTATGATCCCCAACAACAACCGTCTCAATACCGGCTGCTTTGTATTGACGTTGCACGTCGGGAACACCGCCGTATTCTCCGGTCAATTGGTTTTTTACAAAATTGGTTTTTTCGTTGTAGAAGTTAATTGCTCCAATCAAACAGTTGTTGGAAATATTGTCTAGATGCCCTCTAAAACGCAACCAAGGGCCAGCCATAGAGATGTGGTCTGTAGTACATTTTCCTTTCGCCTTAATCAATAATTTGGCTCCTAGAATGTTTTCTCCGTCCCAGGCCTCAAAAGGCGTAAGCAACTGAAGTCGTTCTGACGTATCGCTGACATTAACAACAACTTTAGAACCGTCTTCTTCGGGAGCCAAATAGCCGTTGTCTTCAAAAGCAAAACCGCGATCGGGAAGCTCCATCCCTACTGGAGGATCTAGGCGAACTTCTTCACCGTCCTGATTGATAAGTGTATCATTTACGGGATCAAAATCCAAACGCCCCGATATAGCAATGGCGGCAACCATTTCTGGAGAGGCTACAAAAGCGTGCGTATTGGGATTTCCATCGGCTCGTTTTGAAAAGTTTCTGTTAAACGAGTGAACAATCGAATTTTTTTCTTGCTTATCAGCTCCTTCTCGTGCCCATTGACCGATACACGGACCGCAAGCATTGGTGAATATTTTTGCATTTAGGTCTTCAAAAACCTGAAGCAATCCATCTCTTTCAGCAGTGTATCGCACTTGCTCCGAACCGGGATTGATTCCAAATTCTGCTTTGGTTTCGAGTTTTTTATCCACGGCTTGTTTGGCTATCGAAGCCGCTCTTGAAAGGTCTTCGTAAGAAGAATTGGTACACGACCCAATCAATCCCCAATCGACTTTCAAAGGCCAATCATTGGTAGCCGCTTTTTCAGACATTTCGGACACTGGCGTTGCCAAATCGGGGCTAAACGGTCCATTGATGTGCGGGCGAAGCGTATCCAAATCAATTTCAATCACTTGGTCGAAATAACTTTCAGGGTTTTCATACACTTCAGGGTCTGCAGTCAAATACTCTTTAACTTGATTGGCAGCATCGGCAACATCATCCCGATCGGTTGATCGTAAATAACGTTCCATGGATTCGTCGTATCCAAAAGTGGAGGTAGTAGCCCCTACTTCTGCACCCATATTACAGATGGTTCCTTTTCCTGTACATGACATGGATTTTGCACCTTCTCCAAAATATTCTATAATCGCACCGGTACCGCCTTTTACGGTAAGAATGCCTGCAACCTTCAAAATAACATCTTTAGGTGCGGTCCATCCGTTGAGTTTTCCGGTTAATTTGACTCCGATGAGTTTCGGAAATTTCAATTCCCAAGCCATATCGGCCATTACATCTACGGCATCTGCACCCCCAACACCGATAGCAAGCATCCCGAGTCCTCCGGCATTAACCGTATGGGAGTCGGTTCCAATCATCATTCCTCCAGGGAAGGCGTAGTTTTCCAAAACCACTTGATGAATAATTCCAGCACCCGGTTTCCAAAATCCAATTCCGTATTTGTTGGAAACAGATTCTAAGAAATTAAATACTTCCGAGCTGTTAGAATTTGCCGACTTTAAGTCAGCAGCAGCACCTTCTTTGGCCTGGATCAAGTGATCGCAATGCACTGTGGTAGGAACAGCCACTTTGTTTTTTCCGGCTTGCATAAACTGCAACAAAGCCATTTGAGCAGTGGCATCTTGACAGGCAATTCGATCAGGAGCAAAGTCTACATAGTCTTCACCGCGGGTATATTTTTTGGACGGCATTTTTTCCCACAAATGTGAGTAGAGGATTTTTTCAGAAAGAGTGAGTGGTTTTCCAACCAACGCTTTTGCAGCTTCGACACGTTCGGCCATTGTTGCGTATACGTTTTGGATCATTTCAATATCAAAAGCCATAGTAAAAATTTTGCCGTAAATTTAACAATATAATTCTGAAGATGAATCCATTGTTTTGGAAAAATCACGGATTTGTCGCTAAAAGTGTTAGAATGATAAAATTACAGGCTAGTGAGTACGCGATACGCAAAATAAACGCCCAAAATTATCCAAATTACCCAACGATTTTTAATGTACCATTCCATGTTTTTTTTGTTTTTAATTAAAAAGTGCTTTCAATTCGGTTGCGTTTTGAGGGCTTAATTTTTTTGCCAACACCAAACTCAGTTGTTTTCTGCGCAAAGCGGCTTCATATCGTTCTTTTTCCAATGGCGTTTCGGGAACCAATGGCGGAACGGCAATGGGCTTTCCGGCGGCATCTACCGCCACAAAGATGTAAATGGCTTCGTTGACCTTTTCTAAGGTTTTAGACAAAGGGTCTTCCATCCATACATCAATAAAAACTTCCATAGAGGTGTTAAAGGCACGAGAAACTTTGGCTTCTAAGGTCAAAACACTCCCTAAAGGAACCGATTTGCTGAAATGAACGTGGTTGATGGAAGCCGTAACAACAATGTTGTTGGAATGTCGCTCGGCGGCAATACAGGCAACACGATCCATGCGGGCTAACAATTCACCACCAAACAAATTGTTAAGCGGATTGGTGTCGCTTGGCAGGACCAAGTCGGTAGTAATGGTTTTTGATTCGTTGGGTGTTCGTGCTTTCATCTGAAAGCGAAAATACGGCTTTTTTGATTAAAATTTTGTTTTATCATTTTAACCGCTATTGCTTATAGCGGTTGTTGTAATCAGACGTTTTTACGAATCCCATTAATTTAGTGTTTTTGAAAATAAATACGCTATGATCTCATATCCAATAGATTTATAAAAACCATGCGCATTCTTTCTATGAAATGCAGAATCAAGTTCAATCCTTTTACAACTATTTTCTTTTGCTATTTCGGTTATTCTTTCCATCAACTTTTTACCTATTCCTTGCCCACGAAAACTTTCATCGACTACTATTTCATCTACATGTCCAAGTTTTCCAGCTAGCCACAAGTTGTTTTTGATTGTTAAAGAGCAAAAACCCACAATCTGACCCTTTATAGTTCCAACGATTAGCTTTTGATTTTCAGATTGTATCGCCTTAAAATATACTGTTTGAAGATGTTCAAAATTTAAATCGAAGTCTACCCATAATGTTTTCAAAAGTTTAAATATTGATGGAAAATCATCTTGTTTGCAAATTCTAATTTCTAAATCCATCTTATTAAAACTGAGTTAATCGAAGTGTTTTTTAAAAATTAATTAAAGCGAGATGACTAATACAGTTGCAATAACTACATCTCTTATTGTTTTTATTTCTAACTCGTATATATCCGCACTATTGCGTTTATTTCTTTTATATATTATCTGTTTTAATTCGTTATAAAATGCTGTTTTTCAGTAAATTGACTTTGTATTATTGTGTATAATGGGATTTTTTTTTGCAAAAAATGGATTGTATGCAGCAGTGGACGTCGGCAACAAATAGCCCCATGCATTCGGCAACAAATAGCAGTATCGATAGAGTTGTATAGCAGCAAGATGTCGTAGGTTGTTCATGTTTGTAGACAATTTAGGGTCTTGTTTACACGCTAAAGATAATAAAAAAATTAAAACCGTATTCCCAACGTATGTATATTCTGTATTGTGTACTACAATATTCCAAGGGCTTGTGAATATTCCTTACTTTTGTGATATGGAAAGTAATCGGCAAAAGAAAATAGGAGGCATTCTTCAAAAAGATTTGGTAGAAATCCTTCAAGGATCCCTTCGCAATGAAGGCATTAAGAACCTAATGATTTCTGTTACCAAGGTTAACGTAACGGTTGATTTGTCGATAGCGCGTGTAAACCTCAGTGTTTTTCCCGCTTCCGAAGGACCCGCATTGTTGGAGGGCATTAAGTCCAACGGACCGCTCATCAAACATGCCTTGGCGCTTCGTGTCAAAAACCAACTTCGAAAAATGCCCAGTCTAGCGTTTTATTTGGACGAGTCGTTGGAATATATCGATCAAATTGATCGTTCCCTAAAAGGCGAAGACAATCCCATTGACGACCCTTCTTTACTCGATAAAAGAAAAAAAATCTAATTGTGCGTATTTCGCTCTACATTGCCAAACGATTTTTATTTGCCAAAAGCGGATTGCATGCGGTCAATCTAATCAGTCGAATCGCGGGATTTGTAGTGGTTGTGGCGGTGGCTGCTTTTTTTATTATCCTTTCTGTTTTTTCAGGACTCAAAGCATTCGGTCTTTCTTTTTCTACTGCCTTCGATCCCGATCTTAAAATTGTGGCTGCAAAAGGAAAAACTTTTGCTGCCAATGAATCACAGCTTGTAGAATTGGAGCAATTAGAAAGTGTTGTGGCTTATACCAACATCATTGAAGAACGAGTATTGCTGCATTACAAAGACAAAAACACCTATGCCTACCTAAACGGAGTTGATACGCATTTTAGCAAGGTGGTTTCAGTAGACAGTTTAATGGCATTAGGACGTTGGTTTGAAAAAGGTTCCGAGCAAACGGTTGTCGGCTATGGAATTGCCAATGCATTGAATCTCGGTCTTTTTCATCTCGAAAATTCATTGGATATTGTTGTTCCCAAAAAAGGGGCAACTAATGCGCTAAGCTTGCAAAAACCCTTCCGCATTCAATCGGTAATGCCTGTAGGAATTTATCAAATTAGCGAAGAACTGGACAAAAAATTCGTTTTCACAGACATCGCTTTTGCGCAAAAACTATTGGAACTTCCTGCTCATCATGTTTCGTTCATTTCCCTAAAACTGGAGAAATCGTATAACGAAGCCACGCTAACGACAGCCATTTATCAAATTTTTGGAAATGCCGTGGTTGTCAAAAACAAAGAGCAGCTCAATGAGGCGCTCTACAAAATGTTAAATACCGAAGTAGCTGCTATTTATTCAATCCTAACGCTCATCCTTATCATTGCATTGTTCAATGTAGTCGGTTCGGTGATAATGACGGTACTCGACAAAAAATCACATTTAAAAACGCTGTACAACTTAGGAACGCCTGTTCAAAAAATTCGACGCATTTTTTTTCTTCATGGATTTGTATTGACGCTCATTAGCGGAGGCATTGGACTTGTTTTGGGCTTGATTGTTGTTGGCGCTCAACAATACGGAGAGTGGATTGTAATTCCCGGAACTCAGCTGCCTTATCCTGTTATTTTGGAATGGAAGAATGTAGGTTTGGTGGCGGTCACTTTTGTTTTTTTGGGAGCTCTTGCTTCCAAAACAGCGGCTTCAGTCGTTCGAAAAAATCTACTGTCTTGATTTAGACAAATTGATAGTCTAAAAATTTCTCTTCAACCTCGTCAAAAACAGCAAAAACGTCTTGGTAATGATCGTTGGTTACCATCCGTTGTCGGTATTCTTTGAAATCAGGAATTCCTTTAAAATAATTGGTATAATGTCTTCGGGTTTCAAAAACACCTAATTTTTCGCCTTTCCAGTCAATGGCCATTTGCAAATGTCTTCGAGCAGCCTCCAGTCGTTGCTGCATGGTTGGAGGCGCCATATGTTCTCCTGTTTCAAAATAATGTTTTACTTGCTTAAAAAACCAGGGGTTGCCTATAGAGGCGCGCCCAATCATTGCACCATCCAAGCCGTATTGATCACGCATTTCCATGGCTTTTTCTGGAGAATTTACATCGCCGTTTCCAAATACGGGTATGTGCATTCGGGAATTGTTTTTTACCTCAGCAATCGGTTTCCAATCGGCATCACCCTTATACATTTGTGCACGGGTACGTCCGTGAATGGATATGGCTTTTGCGCCAACATCCTGAAGACGTTCGGCAACTTCTACAATTCGAATCGAATCGTGATCCCAGCCCAATCGAGTTTTTACTGTGACAGGTAAATGTGTGTGTTCAACCATGGCTTTGGTCAAGGAAACCATCAAATCAATGTCTTTTAAAATCCCTGCTCCAGCGCCTTTGGAAACCACTTTTTTAACTGGACATCCAAAATTAATATCGATAATGTCCGGTTTGGAAGCTTCGACTATTTCTACCGATTGCAGCATAGAGTCTAAGTTGGCGCCAAAAATTTGAATTCCTACAGGGCGTTCTTTTTCATAAATATCGAGCTTCATAACACTTTTGGCGGCATCTCGAATAAGTCCTTCTGAGGAAATAAACTCTGTATAAACCACATCTGCGCCTTGCTCTTTACAAAGTGCTCGAAATGGAGGGTCGCTTACATCTTCCATCGGAGCTAAAAGCAAAGGAAATTTTCCCAATTCTATGTTGCCAATTTTAACCAAAGTGTTTTTTGTAATTCTGTTTTGCTTTGCAAAAGTAAACTTTTTAACGCATAGTGGTTTGCGGTACGAAATGACTTATATTTGTGACTTGAAAATTGGTTCATGAAGCACATTCGCAACTTTTGTATTATTGCGCATATCGATCACGGGAAAAGTACCTTGGCAGACAGACTGCTGGACTTCACTGGCTCGGTAACGGATCGCGAAAAACAAGACCAACTTCTTGACAATATGGACTTGGAGCGAGAACGTGGTATTACCATTAAATCGCATGCCATTCAGATGGAATATTCCTTTGAGGGCAACGATTATATTTTGAACTTAATTGACACTCCCGGTCATGTCGATTTTTCGTACGAAGTCTCGCGTTCCATTGCAGCTTGCGAAGGGGCGTTGTTGATTGTTGATGCCGCACAAAGCATTCAGGCACAAACCATTTCAAATTTGTATTTGGCACTGGAAAACGATTTGGAAATTATTCCCGTATTAAACAAAGTCGATTTGCCTTCTGCCAACCCCGAAGAAGTAACCGACGATATCGTCGATTTGTTAGGCTGTGAAATTGATGAGGTAATTCCTGCGTCTGCCAAAACAGGCTTGGGAATAGAGGAAATACTAGCGGCAATTATCCATCGGATCCCTCCTCCAAAAGGCGATCCCAATGCACCGCTTCAAGCATTGATTTTCGATTCGGTTTACAATCCGTTTCGAGGTGTAGAAACTTATTTTCGAATTTTTAACGGTTCTATGCGAAAAGGGCAGCAAATCCAATTCATGGCCACTGGAAAAACATACGGAGCCGATGAGGTGGGTACACTCAATTTACAACAATCTCCTAAAAAAGAAATTAAAACCGGCGATGTCGGATACCTCATAACGGGCATTAAGGAAGCAAAAGAAGTAAAAGTAGGTGATACTATTACCGACTCAACCAACGTAACTGACCAGCCAATTGATGGGTTCGAAAATGTAAAACCAATGGTTTTTGCTGGAATTTATCCTGTTGACAACGACGATTTTGAAGAGCTTCGCAACTCCATGGAAAAATTGCAACTCAACGATGCTTCTTTGGTTTTTCAACCAGAAAGTTCGGCCGCGTTGGGATTTGGCTTTCGCTGTGGTTTCCTAGGAATGTTGCACTTGGAAATCATCCAAGAACGCTTGGAACGTGAGTTCAATATGTCGGTTATAACTACCGTTCCTAACGTATCCTATCATGCATTTACACGAAAAAACCCGAACACAATCATCGTGGTTAATAATCCTTCGGATTTGCCTGACCCTTCTGGGTTAGATCATGTTGAAGAACCCTATATAAAAGCCTCTATTATTACAAAATCTGATTTTGTTGGCAACGTAATGAGTTTGTGTATTGAAAAACGAGGGCAAATTACCAATCAAACCTATTTAACAACCGAGCGCGTTGAATTGAGTTTTGATATGCCTTTGGCTGAAATAGTTTTTGATTTTTACGACCGCCTAAAAACAGTTTCCAAAGGATATGCCTCTTTTGATTATTCACCTATTGGAATGCGTGTTTCCCACTTGGTGCGAGTAGATGTGTTGTTGAATGGCAATTCGGTTGATGCGCTTTCTGCGTTGATTCACAAGGACAATGCCTATACAATTGGTAAAAAAATGTGTGAAAAACTCCGAAAACTCATCCCAAGACAACAATTTGACATTCCAATTCAGGCGGCAATCGGTGCAAAAATCATTTCACGCGAAACAATTAAGGCGCTTCGAAAAGATGTAACTGCTAAATGTTACGGTGGGGATATTTCTCGAAAAAGAAAATTGTTGGAAAAACAGAAAAAAGGGAAAAAGAAAATGCGTCAAATTGGGAACGTAGAAATTCCACAAGAAGCCTTTATGGCGGTGCTTAAACTCAATGACTAAGGTTATTTTAAGGATAACTTCCTAGTTGTTTCCAACAACAAAAAAATCAAAACTGTATATTTGAAATAAAAATGGTTGCATTAGTTGCCTATCTTTTTTTAGCGTTATTTGTTTCTTTTCTGTGCTCAATAATGGAGGCAGTGCTGCTTTCAACCCCGATATCGTATTTGAAAATACAACAAGAAAATGGGTACAAATGGGCCGGTCCGTTCTTGGAATTCAAAACAACGATTGACAAGCCGCTTTCTGCCATTTTATCCTTAAATACTGTCGCCCATACCATTGGCGCTGCAGGTGTTGGTGCTCAGGCAGTGGCTGTTTTTGGACAGGCTTCGTTTGGAATCGTTTCGGCAGTGCTAACCCTTTTAATTTTAGTAATCACCGAAATCATTCCTAAAACAATTGGAGCACAATATTGGAAAAGTCTTTCTGCTGTTTGTTATTATACCATTCGGGGAATGGTTGTTATTTCATATCCTTTGGTGGTTGTTTCGGCAGTCATTACTAAGCTAATTACAAACAATCCCGAAGAACAAACAACCAGCAGGGAAGAAATTGCTGCCTTGGCGAGTATTGGAGCTGACGAGGGTTTGTTTTCAGATAAAGAAAATAAAATAATTCAAAACATTTTAAAACTTAAAAACATCAAAGTTTCAGACATCATGACGCCTAGAGTTGTCGTTGCTATTGCCGACGAAAATCTTTCATTAAATGATTTTTTAAAAAATAAGGACTATTTGAAATTTTCTAGGATTCCTGTTTACTCTGAAAACGAAGAAAATATTTCGGGCTATGTTTTTCGACAAGAAGTGTTTGAAAATTTGGCAGAAGACAATCAGGGATTGTCTTTGAAAGATATCAAAAGAGATATCTTGGTTTTTCCGTCATCCAAAGTGCTCTTTTCTTTGTGGGAAAAATTGCTTGAAAAGAAAGAACATATTGCGCTCATTGTTGACGAATACGGCGGCATGGGTGGGGTAGTTACCATGGAAGATGTTATTGAAACCATGTTGGGTCTTGAGATTGTTGATGAAAAAGACACCGTCATTGACATGCAAAAATACGCACGTGAAAAATGGAAGGCAAAACAAGCAAAGTATGGCGCAATGGATACAATTGATATAAAGAATAAAGAAACCGATAAATTATAATTTCAATTCTATGAGAACAATTCAACAACTGTGTGTGCTTTCTACATTTTTGATCATTGCATCGTGTGTAAACAGTCCTAAAAAAAACAAGGCTACCAAAACCAAGGATTCAGAAACTACTTGGAAGCTCGTTTGGTCCGATGAGTTTGAAGGTGATTCATTGAACAGCGACAACTGGAGCTATCAGGTGGAAAATGCAGGGCGTTTTAATGACGAATGGCAACGCTATACGGATAGTCCCAAAAACGCTTATGTCGAAGACGGAAAATTAGTGATTAAAGCCATTCATGAAAGCGATACTTATGGAATGGATCAATTTACATCGGCTCGGTTGCACACCGCCAACAAGCATGCGTGGAAATACGGAAAAATATCTGCACGTATACGATTGCCTAAAGGAAATGGAATGTGGCCCGCGTTTTGGATGTTGGGCGCCAATATTAATGAAAACGGTGGAGACACTCCATGGCCTGAAACAGGAGAAATTTATATTTTAGAATTTTACGGTTCTAAGGACAATGCGGTTGTGGAAGCAAACATTCATTATGCCGACAAGAACAATGCACATAAAATGATGGGGGCGAAAAAGTTTCGACTTGACAAAGGTATTTTTGAAGATGATTTTCATGTTTTTGAACTCATTTGGGATGCCGAACAATTCACTTGGTGGGTTGATGGAAACCAATTCGCTGCAACTCCAATTGTAAGCGATGAATTTACTGAGTTTCACCAACCCTTTTTCATTTTATTGAACCTTGCTGTGGGCGGGAAAAACTCGGGGCGTCCCGATGAAACAACCGGGTTCCCAAAACAGATGTATGTTGATTGGGTGCGAGTCTATCAGCAATAGTTGGTTGCTAATTTGCCTTGGACTTCATGGTTAGTCGAAGTACAGAGCACTCTGAATTGTCGGTAAATTTGTCTTTACCTGTACCAAAAAGAACGCTCAACCAATTGTCTTTTTCAGGAGTTCCTAAAATCAACAGATCGAAGCTCGAAGATTCTTCAGAAACTGTTTTTACGGGGGCGTTACTAACAATTATTTTAACTTCGTTTTCCACAGTTGCTTTTTGGAGCAATCTTTGTGAATTTGCTTTCATTTTTTGGGCAACTTCTTCGTCTGTTTTTTCTGGAATAACATGTAATAGCGTTAATGTGGCGCCATAAAAAAGACAGATACGATCTGCAATGGCAATGAAATTTTTGTCTTTTCTTCCGGGTCGCAATGCTAACAAGACTTTGCTAAAATGACGCACCCCATTGTCTTTGAACAGTGCAAAATCGGAATTGATATTGGTTAGCAACCAGCCTATAGGATTGCGTACCAAAATTCCGTTGTGCGCTCTACCGTTCCACCCCATCACAAGCCAATCGCAGTGCGTTTGGTCGCTTAACGCATGAATGGTATTTGATAATTCGTGTGTAACTACTGCTTCAAAATCAATGTCCAATTGATTGGAGGCTGCCAAGCGTTTGATACGCCTTTCGAGAGCTATTGTTCGTGGTGTGTGTTCAGATATTGCTTCCAAAAACGTTTGATTGGGAACCTCAGTAATGTTTACCGCTTGTATATTGTTGCGCTTATTCATTGCTGCCGCCATTTCTACAAGAGCCTCAACAGAGGTTTCGTTGCCTAATAAAGGAACTATGGCTCCAGCTTTTGAAATTAGATTGTTGTCTAATTTTCGTTTTTTAGGAAGCTTAGGGGTTTTGGCTTGAGGGGTTTTGGCTTTTTTATAAAACAAATACACCGCTGGACGATGGCCATAATCTGTTAGCACTCCCGTTCGTAGAGCATTTTTACCAAAAAAAAGAAAGATAACATAGCCTACGGCTACTATTAAAAGGATCGAAACAAGAGCCAACATTCCTAAATAAACAAGCAAAACAATGCCGCTCACCAAGCCAAATATTTGAACAAGCGGATACAATGGTGATTTGTAGGTGGGTTGGTACCACTGTGCTGAGGTTTCTCTTAATATAATAACTGCCACATTCATAGAAATAAAAATGAGCACTAAAAATGCACTGGCTAGTTTGGCTATTTTAACAACATCTAAAAATAAAATCACCATCGCCATGATCACACAGGTAAGTACTATTGTGATAACGGGAGTCATGTGCTTTGGGTGAATTTTTGATAAAAATTTGGGTAAAAGTTTATCTCTTGCCATGGCAAAGGGAAATCTTGAAGACGCTAAAACTCCAGAGTTTGCTCCAGAGATCAAAGTAAGGACCCCTATAACGGCAGCTATGTAACCTGCTGTTTGTCCTCCTATACTTTCAGCAAGTGTGTATATAGGATGAATGTCTGTTTGCAAAGATTCTAATGGTAAATTGTGCACAAGCGCATAGGCAACAAAAACATAAATGGTCGCGGTCAAAAACAACGAAGCTATCATAGCGATAGGAAGATTTCGGCTGGGATTTTTAATTTCTCCCGCTATCGCAGCTACCTTGGTAACTCCTGCATAGGACAAATAAACAAACGCTATCGTTGCTATCAATCCTGTTTGATCATCTATCAAGAACGGAACGGCGCTGTCTACTGTAGCTTTGGGAAGAGCAAATAGCGTTAAAAACGCAAGCCCTACGATACTTATAGTAACCACAACGGTTTGAACTTTCCCTACTTTTTTGACTCCAAAAATATTAAGAAAAAGGATGCCGACTAACGAAATGAGTGCTACATATTTGGTTACAGCAGTGTCAATATTAACAAGAACGGATAAATATGCGCCAAAGCCGACCAAAGCAAATGAGCTTTTGAGTAAAATAGATAGCCAAAGGCCAATTCCAGATATTGTTCCAAACAAAGGTCCAAAAGCGCGCTCTATATAAACATATGCGCCCCCCGATGAAGGCATCGCTGTGGCCAATTCCGATTTTGAAATCGCTGCTGGAAGAACACATACCGCTGCCAATAGGTATGCCAACCATACTGATGGGCCTGTTTTTGCCGCTGCCAATCCTGGGAGCACAAAAATTCCACTTCCTAACATTCCGCCTATACTAATTGCAATGACAGAAGAAAGGGTCAAGCTGCGATTTAATTTTTTCAATAGATTCTCTTTTATTTTTGTAAAGTATAAAAATAGAAATAATTTAGTTAGTTTGTTGTTTAAAGCAAATGTTAACCTTTTTGATTAATTTGCATGATAAATTCATTCCATGAAATGTTATCCTATCGAAGCTGGAAAATTTAAACTTGACGGCGGTGCTATGTTTGGTGTGGTTCCTAAAAGTTTGTGGTCACGAACCAATCCTGCTGATCAAGACAACTTGATTGATATAGGCGCTCGTTGTTTGTTGATTGAGGACGGAAATCGATTGATTTTAATCGACACCGGTATGGGCAATAAGCAATCTGATAAATTTTTTAGTCACTACAAGCCTTGGGGGAAAGACGATTTGGAACAGTCCATCACCAACGCTGGTTTTCATAGAGACGATATTACGGATGTCTTTATGACCCATTTGCATTTTGATCATTGCGGTGGCGGAGTAGAGTGGAATGCGAATCGAACGGGCTATAATACCGTCTTTAAAAACGCAACCTATTGGACCAATGAAGAGCATTGGTTGTGGGCCACTCAACCTAATCCGCGAGAAAAAGCATCGTTTTTGTCCGAAAATCTAAACCCTATCGAGGCTTCTGGACAATTGTCTTTTATTGAAAAAAAGGCAAGTCCTTTCCTTGATAAATCCGAGTTGGGCTTTGGTGTATTATTTGTTGACGGACATACCGACAAACAAATGATCCCTCATATTCGTTATCATAACAAAACTTTGGTGTTTGCTGCAGATCTTATTCCAACTGCAGGCCACATTCCCATTCCCTATATTATGGGATACGATACCCGTCCGCTTATTTCAATGACAGAAAAAGAACGATTTTTGAAAGAGGCTGCGGATAATGAATATTACTTATTTTTGGAACACGACGCAAACAATCCTATAATTACTGTAAAAAACACAGAAAAAGGGGTTCGTTTGCATCAATCATTTACCTTTGAAGAAATCTTTAATTAAACCATATGTATCATGAGTAAAAACCTGTTTATTGTTTCGCTACTAGTGTCGTTTTTAATGGTCGGCTGTGGAAGCACTGCCCTGGTTAGCACCCCTTTAGAAAATATTGATTCCATTCCTTTAAAAATTATTCCTTTGGAAGAGGACGAAAAAAAGCAATGGAG